>JANQOF010000077.1 GCA_028279215.1 Pirellulales bacterium | reverse complement strand
ACTCCGCTTCGGCTACGCCTCAGCTCCGAGAAGTGGCTGGCCTGACGGTGATTCAGAGTTTAACTTAACAACTGGTAGCGTTCGTGGGGGCGGGTCACTAAGAAGAAAACCAAGAAAGAAATGGTGCAGAAAAAGGTGTTTGAAATGGACGGCAAATTCTACCGCAAAATGACTGCGGCAGAAGTCAAGAATCTGGACATAGAAATGGACTGGTTCCCGTACAAGGGACAGCGGGTTCTTGTGACGCCAGTAGAGTCAGCATAGGGGAGGGGAAAATCGCCCCTGTGCAGTGAAGTACCTACCTACTTTTCGTTGCTGGCGTGCAATGGATGTTAGAGGTTGTGGCTGTTGGGGACTCCACGGTGCCCATCTATTTATGAGTCGTCGGGATGTCCGAAACGAGAGTAGGCAATCTCGCATGCTTTTGCGAGCGTACCCCACCGATCCCTGTAAGGCTTGATGGAGTATTTGCCCAAGGCGTTTATGTTTCTTTCCGATGGCGACTTACCAATCTCCTGATGTAGATGAACTATTTCTTCGAGTAGTTCTTCGTCCGAGATTTTAGGCCCTCTCTCGGACCCATCGGGCGGGTATGGATCAAGTCCGGCAGCAACAACCGCACGATTCCAGGAGCCAAAAGTATTACCTACTGTCGTCAAAGCACTTACTTGATGGTGCTTATCAAACTCGCGTTGAGAAAGCCGGTCAACTCCAAGCATTTTGGCGATGCGTTGGATTTCCGCAATAATCTCATTTTGGGCAGGTGTGTATTGTTCGGTATCCATTTTCCTGACCATTAGATTTCGCTTTCCTCTACTTCAATGCAAAAGAGTTGTACGTGAGTCCAATCGTCTTGATACCCAAAGTATCGACGCTCGACTTTCAGAATCTTTTTTGCTCCTAACGCCAGTGCATTGACCGTATCGCCGACAGCCGGGATTGGTACATACGAATCCGATTCTATGTTTCTGTCGCACCAGGACGCTTTCTTTCGCTGGTCGTCTGCCTGAGAAAATTCAATAATCAGTTTGGGCATAATAAATACTCCGTTATTCCTTTTTCATCATTTTGGCTGGGATGCTATCGGGTGGCATCTCATCGAACAATTCAATTGAAGCAACTTCTGCCTTGAAGTGATCTTCCGGTGCATAGGAAGGGACAAATTCGACTAGGTCTCCCTCACGTAGTTCCGTCAGTGGCTTTTGAGCAATTCGTAATTGATCGTTCAAGCCTTCACTGTCAACCGACACGTCGGTAGTGTTGCCATCGGCAAAGTGGATTCGCACGTATCTTGTTTTCATCGCTTTCGCTCCCTCTGGTGAGTTGATTCCAACGAGTACCTATTTTACTAATCCACGCGGGTAGCAGTAAGTTCACAATGCCTGCTGCTCGGAGGTGTCTGAGTCGTCCTCAAGCATTGTGACTGATGTAATCTTGTCGCTGTCGATGAGCTTTTGCACAGCACGAGTGTTGTCGTCAACGAGTTCTGCCAGCCCATTATTTTCAATCTCTTGGATTTCCGCGTTTGCACGGGTGAACTCCAGGCGAAGCCGTACAAAGTCACGGGCATTCTGGATGCGTTGAGCATCGTTCGAGAGTTGCTTTTCTTGAAACGCCTGGCGTCGTTCGATCAGAAATTGAATGAATTCTCGAATCTGTTTCAGAATTTCGCCGATTCCCAAAAAGTCTTTGCCACCCGGAGAACCATACTCGATTCGGGATACTTGTAGAACGTGTTCAGGGAAGTAGATTCGAGAGAACTGTTGAATTTCGTCTGGACGTTGAACCAATGTGCCATGAGGAAAAAAGAACGGATTAGGAATACCAAATTGCTTCGCTTTACGGCGAAAAGGTGGGAAAAAATGATACAACTCGTCCCAATACGGCTCGGCGTCTTCTATTGAATTGAGGAATAGCCGTAGGTTGTACAGGTAATTGATTTCGGCGAACGAATCCGACATTTCGGTAGCTGTCCAACTACCGTCTATACCCAAACGTAGTGACTGTTGACCTGTATTCACTAGTGACCCTTCCTACTTGTGGCTATCTGCTGGCCTTAATTGCTCCAATGTTTCATACCCAGATAGCATAGGGCTTCAATTGTACAAATTCTCGCATTGGCACCACCGAACAAAACACATTCAAGGGAACCCGAACTCCCCCAAAACCTCGGAAGTACACAGCATCGTGTCCAGTAATCGGCATCGCATCCCCGCTGCACCGTGGCATTTTCCGCACACTGCAACTCATAGTCGCCTTGAACTTTGGATGCTTGTAGTAGCTGTCTGATTCATCGTGGTGGTTAGCTTGACCAGACTGTAGAAGCAAGTAACCGGATTCCGTCACCTGCATCGCCCCATTTACAACGATGAACTGCGGTGCGTCAAATTCATGCTTGCCGCAAAAGAAAACCTTCTGCGAATTCGTCAGTGCGTAATCAGCGGCAGCCCCAAGCGATGAGAAACACACTCCATAATCAAGCTGTTGCAGGATGCTCACAAGTGATTTTAGTTTTGAGGGAACCGACGTTTCACGCAACGTAGTATGTGCGGTCCCTTTGGAGCCACTTACTTCTGACGTTCCACTTAACTCGCCTTGTCCAAGGAATCCAAGAAACGCCGACTTTAGTTTGCCCGCTACTCCAACCTTTCCAGTGAGGGCGTGATTGCTGGTTTCCGAGTAGGATACCTCTACTCGATCAACCGTTTGACTGTGCAAAAGGTCTATACCGTCGCTATCCAAATACAGGAAGTCTTTGATATTTTCAGACAGCACGGCATTTACTCCAGAAAAGCACTGTCGCTGCTACATGCTCGAAAGCGTCCATAGGTCCGATTGTAGCGGTTTTGGTCATTCCTGCCGATCCATGACCTATACTTGAGCATGAACGCACAAGATTTAGAAATCTGGCTCAAAGAGCATCTAAAACTTGCTGAGCCGCTCGATTGCGAATCGACGTTGGCAGACCCGCAGCACGTTGCAGTAACGGCAACCAAGAAACTGGCTTTGCTGAAAGCGGGTAGCGGTGCCTTGTCGAATCGTGCCTATCGAGTAGGGGACGATGCCAACCAGTGTGCGGCAATACTTGCCGAGTGCCTACGCCTGCTGCCCAGTGAACAACCAGAATCGCAGTCTAAGAAATCGTCTAAGACTTCACCGGATGATTGGCTGGACGCTAAAGACGTTGCCAAGATTATTAACAAGTCAGTCAACACGGTGCGGGACTGGTGCCGCGACGGGTATCTAAGAGCAAGCAACATTAGTCAGAGTGCAAAGCCACGTTGGAAAATCAAACGTGAACACGTAGACGAATTTCTGGCGAGCCGTGAACGTGAGCCAGTCACCACAACACCACGCCGAGCCAGCAAGTCCAGTAGCAACGGTAAGACGAAACGATACGGCTCTAACTGACTGCAACCTTGCCGAGATACCAACTGCGAACGTGGTCGGTTACTTCTAACAGTTGTTCATCGTAGATTCGTTCGCGGTAGAACGATGCCATATCGTTTGCATCGTCAACCCAACCGCCGATGAACTTGATAACGTGCTGCTGGAACCGCCCTGTATCGGCAATGGTTCTAAACGTGTGGCGTAGGCTCGAAAACCTCGTTACGCCTTCGCGGTAGACGCCAGCAGCAATAGCCAGCTTGCGGAACTCTTGGGCGATAGGGTCGCTTTTGCCCTCTACCCACCACGGTTTGCCATACTTCGTGCGAAAAACTAATCCTTCGGTGCGGTCCCCTACTACTTTCGCAAGAGCTTTTTGAGTCTCTGGCCATAAGGGGCAACGGCGTTGGTTCTGAGTCTTCGGACGCCAGTAATCGTGAAAGCCGTTCTCTAAATCTAAGGCGGTAATGGGCAGCGTTCCAACATCGGCATTGTGGAAGCCGCAGTTGATCCCCAGCAGAATCATTGCCTTCATTTGAGGCTTGGCAGCCTTGACGAGTGCCCGTAATTCGTCGGCCTCGAAAAGTTGTCTGGGCTTCTCGTTTCGATGTTGGCGAATCAACCGCGCCGCTGGTTGTTTCAGTGGTCGCCGATATCGGATGTTGGTTCCCAATTCTTCGTTGCCGAAGTTGAACACCGAACGGGCCATGCCCAGCAATCGCTTGTGCGTCTGGGGACTGACCGTCTGACCTCGCTTGCCCTTGCCTAAAACAGCCCGAAGTTTCAGCAGGCAATCAGGGGTAACAGCGTCAACGGGGCGATGATCGCCAAGAACCGACGAAATCGTATCGCAGAGCGCCTCATATTCGGCGTAGGTTCTTTCTGTGATTGAACTTTCGTCGCGTGCGGCTTGTCTGTCTTCGATGAAGGCGTTTAGAATATCGGCTACGGTTGTGGCGGTTGTGGGCGGAACCTGCCCCGCGTAGAGATAGTCCTTTTGGTCATTGAAGTTGCGCAGGGCTTCAGCCGGATCGGCCCACACGCCGAAGTAGTAGATTTTCCCGCGTATTTTCTTGCACCATTGCCCGCTAGGGTGAGCGGTCAAAGGATAGTCGGGATACGGTTTTTCGGGCTTCATGTTCAAGCATACGTCATGGGGTCGGTTGTAGTCGCGGTTGTAGTCGGCCAGAACTAGCACGCTCGCGATTACCCCATTATGCTTGACAAACCCCTAAAAACAAGTATTTTTGAGTAGTCTGGCGGAGTAGCTCAGTTGGTTAGAGCAGCGGAATCATAATCCGCGTGTCGGGGGTTCGAGTCCCTCCTCCGCTACTTGCATTTTCCGACGCATTTTCTCGCGGCCGGTCGCTAGGCCACCAGACTAGCATCCGCAGTCCGGCGGCAAGTGCTTGACACTTGTCCGTGTTGTAATGGCTGGAGTGACAGAGCGCGCATTTGTGGCGCGGTTCTTTGGAGAAAAGAGCTTCACGGGGCACCATGCGTGCTATCCTTTCACGATCTCATTCGCGAAGCACTCGGCTTCGCCGTTCACGGAGGATGAGTCGCGTGGGTGGCTTCAGGAGGAACAGATCGCAATTCGCTTGCCTCTGTTTGTGGGCAACAGTGTGTGGCTGCGCGCTTCAACGCGATCGATGGCCCGCACCCGAACTCGCCGCACAGGGTAGCGGCGACGTCGAAGGGCATTGCCCCCGATCCGCCGAAGTGGCCTATGCAGCCGCTATGGAGGCGGAAGACGACGGTGCCGAGGTGTGCGTCGAATACTACTACGAAGCTGCAACCTCCTCTCGGCGTGCAATCGAAAGGCATCTCGCCGAACGCGGTTTCGCTTCGCCGCGAACCATGGATCTTCACCGTTCTGCCGTAACAAAGCTCCTGGTGAATGCTCAACGATTTGGCCGATGGTACCCGGGTGCGGGAATCGCGGTGTTTACGACCGCCGGTCAGACGATCGTGCCCATTCGATTGCACGGATTCGTTTGGCAACCAAGCGACTTCCAGCAGTTGGAACCAGTCGGAGACTACGACGAAGAGATTCTATCTAGGCGATATCGCTCCATCGGTATGGGTGTCCCACTGGTGGTATCGCGGCGCACCCTTTGTCCAGCGCCGTTCACCAGATCCAACCAAGCATTTGCGGCAACGGCGGTGATGAGAACCTGTGCAAGCAACGGGTGTTTGGACTTCTACAACCCGCTGAACTGTTCCACGACCACCGTTGGGCCTTACCGAGTCGCCATTGTCCGCGACATCAGTGCGCCGTTCGCCTTTGCCAACCGAGGCGACGATCGCACCTGGATCAACAACTTCTTGGACCCCGATACGGATGGCAGTCAGAACCGACTATTCATGCTCGAACCTTACCAGCGCGGTAAAATCCCGGTGGTGTTTGTCCACGGCTTACTCAGCGATCCCAAGACCTGGGCGGATGCAGTAAACGATCTGAGGGCCAACCACGATCTTAACGAACGCTATCAATGGTGGGCCTATGAATACGAAACGGGCGGACCGTTTCTGGAAGGGGCTGCGGGACTTCGTCGGCAGCTAGCACAGATTCGGTGTACCTACGACCCGCAGCGTACCGACCCCGCCATGTCCAAGATGGTACTGATCGGCCACAGTATGGGAGGGCTGATCTGTAAGCTGCAGGTGACTGAAAGCGGCAATCGTCTGTGGGGCTCGGTTGCCGACCAGCCGTTGTCAAGCGTCGTTACTACGAACGAGGTCCGTCAACGACTTTGCAACAATTTCTTCTTTTCGCCATCGTGCGATGTGTCGCGAGTGGTGTATATTGGCACGCCGCATCAAGGATCGCCTTGGGCGCGTCGCCCCGTAGGGCGATTGGCCTCGGCTATGGTCCAGCCCTCCGATCAATCCCGCGCCGCCTTTGAGCAGCTTGTGCGAGACAATCCAGGACTTCTACGTGGTGTGGATACGGACCGGTTTCCTACAAGCATCGACCTGTTGGAGTCCGAGAGTCCTTTGCTTCGCGCAACGACAACGCTACCCTACTCGCGGCGCGTTACCGTTCACTCGATCGTTGGCGTATCGCGGTCGGAGTGGAACGGCGAAATGTCGGACGGAGTTGTGCCGGTCGCTAGCGCACAACTCTACGGTGTTCGGACTGAGCGGCAGATTCACTCGAAACACAGTCTCTTGCATCGAGATCCCTCAAGCGTCGAGGAGATCGCTTGCATCTTGCGCGACCATGCGCGCTAATGGCTATTGTGAGCCGGCTGCGCTAAATCCGTTTGGATCTCGGATCAGCGGTGCGGAAACCATACTAGCTGTGCGTCCAACTCCGACCATAGCAGCTTAACACGGATGTTGGGGGCCTCTATATTGGAAACTCCACCTTGTCACCAATCTGGAGTCATTCGAGCTTGCCTTGAGTTCCCGCTCCGATCCCTATGCTCTTGACCGCCACTTGATTCGTGAGCCACCAACGACTTTGTGGGGCTGCTCGCCATTTGTGGGTCCGGGGTTTGTGCTTTCTGCAGCGATTGTCGGATCAGGCGAACTAATCGCGACCACCATGTTAGGCGCGAAGGCCGGCTTCGTAGCGTTGTGGGTGATCGTACTGAGTTGCATCGTGAAGGTCGCACTGCAGATCGAATTCGGCCGCCACACCATCGCGCACGGCCAAACTTGCATGGAAGCCATCAACGACTTGCCTGGCGGTAAGTTGTTCGGCACCGGCTGGATGGTGTGGATTTGGCTCGCTCTGTGGCCGGTGAAGATACTACAGGTTGGCGGCATCGTTGGCGGTGTCGCCATGCTGTTGCATATGGTCCTTCCAGGGGTGAGTGTTCCCGCTTGGTGTTGGATCGCTGCGATCATCGTCGCGCTATTGGTGTCGCTGGAACGGTATAAGATGATTGAAAAATCGTCGCTGTTCTTGATCGCACTGTTCACGGCGCTCACGCTGACGTCGGTGATCGCGCTGGCATGGACTCCTTACGCTGCCAGTTGGGATGACTTCGCCAGCGGTTTTTCGTTTCAGCTGCCAGCCGGTTCGATGTTGGTGGTGGTTGGTGCATTTGGGCTTACCGGTGTGGGTGGCGACGAAATCATGCAGTACACGTACTGGTTGCTGGAAAAAGGCTACGCCGCCTACGTTGGGCCATTCGACGGTTCCGAAGCATGGCACCGCCGCGCACGGGGATGGACGCGCGTCATGATGCTCGACGCATTGCTCTCGATGATGGCCTACACCGTCACCACAATCGCGTTCTTCGTGCTGGGCGCAGCGGTGCTCCATGCTCGCGGCGAGATACCCTCCGAGGATCGGTTGATCGAAACGCTCGCCAGCATGTACACCAACACGCTGGGACCGTGGGCCAAATGGGTATTTCTGGCTGGCGCGTTTTTGGTGCTATTTTCGACTCTCTTCGCTGCCCTGGCCGCGTGGACACGGGTCTTCGGCGACGCCATTAGTTTGCCACTGGGACTTCGGTTTCGCGATCCATCGATTCGCCGTCCGCTTGTGTTTGCCTTGGCGTGGATTTTCCCAATCACCTGGGCCGCGGTGTTTGTTGGCCACGGCAAGCCGATCCACTTGGTGCTGCTTGGCGGTGTGGCCACCACGGCCATTCTGTTAATGGTCGTGGTGGCCGCGCTCTATTTTCGGCTGTTTGCTACGCGCCGCGGGCTGCGGCCGTCGCCTTGGTACGATCTGGCACTATGGACAAGCGCCTTGAGCATCACAGCCTTCGCTTGTGCGGCCTGGTGGCACCGGTAGCCTGCCCATTTCGGTGAAAAGGCGAAGTAATTGCTAGAATCGGCCCAACTGGCCTTTGGCGATTCGGCGTTTCTAATTCGACCGCCGCGACCCCACCCCCGTCGATGCGTTTTCATTTGTCCATTCCGAATCGAACCGTGCCGCGAGCCGTGCGTAATACGATGAATAGCACAGGTGCCGTTGCGCGCTTACAGGTTGCTGACCTTTGGCAAGGCCAGTCGAGATAACACTATGGTCGAGTACAGCCACCGGGTCGGCCGGCCCGCATGGTCTCGAACGTTTCCCGCAGCCGCAGGCTGCTGCCCACGAGGTGCAAAAATGGCGCAGAATCACTTCCAGCGAACGGCTTGGTGCCTGGCAACTTGGGCTGCAATTGGGTTCGTGCCGCTTGCCAACCCTGCAATTGCGCAAGACGATCTTGACAACTTGGAGAGTGCATCGGTTTCGGCCTATGAACAGGGGCTACAAGCACTTCAGGCGGAGGACTTCGACACGGCCCGCCAAATATTCACCGACGTGATTGCCACCGCCCCTGCCGATCCTCGGGGGTACATCGGTCGGGCAACTGCACTTGCGGGACTCGACTTGCAGCAAGACGCGCTCGCCGACTTCAAGACGGCCATGGACTACACCAACTCGCCGGCTCCAGAAGCTCGTGCCCTCCGCGCCGAAACCCAATTCCAACGCGGCAAGATGTACATGGACATGGGCAACCAGTTCGTTAGCACCGCCCTTCCCGATCTGCAGGCCGCTCGCGAGGTGAACCCAGCAGACCTGCGATATGCCTACCAACTGGGGAAAGCCTACGCGATTGCTAGTCCGTTCAGCCCCGGGGCTGGCGAACAGGCAGAGCCACTGCTTACGCAATACTTGGAGGAGA
The DNA here is from genome assembly GCA_028279215.1 of Pirellulales bacterium. Taxonomy (GTDB): domain Bacteria; phylum Planctomycetota; class Planctomycetia; order Pirellulales; family Lacipirellulaceae; genus Aeoliella. Next base: position 42,269 of record JANQOF010000077.1, on the reverse strand, counting down.
ATCCCGACGACGCTGAGGCCCATCGCCTGCGCGGCACTGCTTACGCGGCGATGAACAAGTTGGACGAGGCCTTTGCCGACCTGGATCGCTCGATCGAACTCGATCCAAGTGATCATGAAAACTACACTGCGGCGGCTACTGTTTACATGACGCAAGACGACTACCAAAAGTCGGCTGACCTGTTTGAGAAAGCCATTGAGACCTACGAGCCGGCTGAGGAAGGTGACGATTTGCCCTTCTCACAGGGGTACCTGACGCTGGCCGCGGTGTATGAGGAACTTGGCAAAGCGTCGGACGATCCAGAAGAGCAAAAACAGGGTTACACAATGAGTGTCGAAACCAGCGATAAGCTGCTAAAGCTGCTGCCGGACCGAAGTGCTACGGAGCCCGCCAAAGCAGCAGCGCTGTTTCGCAAGGGCGTTGGGCAGCGGCTGCTCGAGCAATATGGTCCCGCAGTAACGTCGTTGACCGAAGCGATCGACCTCAACCCCGAAATGGGCGAGGCCTATTTTCGCCGCGCAATCTGCTTCGTCAAGATGAACGAGCAAGGGCTCGCGATTCGCGACCTCAAAGACGCGGAGGCACTGCTGTTTGGCGACGCACGCCCCCACCTTTGGGAGGGCATCTCGCACGCCGCCGATGGCAACTATCGCGAAGCTATACGTGCCTACAACACCGCCATCTCCTTCAGCAATCGTTATGTCGACCCGTATCTCAACCGGGCGCATGCCTATTTCCAACTTGGCGAGTACGCTGGCGCGATCGATAGCTTTAATGAGTGCATCCGATTGCAACCCGAGAACCCAGAGTACTATTACAAGCGCGGCATTTGCTACCAAAACCTGGACGAAATGGACAAGGCAGTTCAGTCGTACATTAGCGCCATCCAATTCAACAACCAGTACGCTCCGGCGTACGACATGCTCATTCCACTGCTCGAACAACAAGGCCGTAACCAACTGGCCGAGCAGTACCGCACAAAGCGGGCCGCGATTGGCGAACCGACTGCGGCAAAACAGTAGAGCGGCTAGAACGAGTGCGTCTCCACTGTCGCCATCGGCACGTCGTGCGCAACGGTTCCGATCTCGATACTGGGTCGCACCGATTTCTCCAAGATTGGGCGCTTGCTAGCGAATAGGGTGTTGGGCGACACTGTTGGGAAGCTACTCCTTAGCAGGATCGCTCCAAAATCCTGCTCACTCGACACGAAAGTCTAGCAAGGTATGATCTGCCCTAGTTGCAACATGGAGACCGATCCAGAGGCCACCTATTGCCAGCATTGTGGTGCCCGGCTCGTGGACGATGCCGCACAAGAGAAAGCGGTGACGGTCGAAGCGGGCAATCCAGTTCCACCACCGCCAACGGACGCCCGCGAGCATTTCGAGCAAATCGCTCGGTCGAAGCAAGGCGACGACACGCACGAAGAAAACGACGTGTGGAGTGGTAGCTATTCGCCCAAGGCGATGATTGGATGGTGGGTCGGCGCCGGTGTGGCGACGTTTGTCTTGCTGATCGTCGGCATCGTCTACTTGCGCGGTCACTTCGGCTGGCTGTTTCTGACCATCCTATTGGGATGGGCCATCCTGGCCGGACGATACGCCTACCGTCGGTATGGCGTGCACTACTACCTAACGACTCAACGTTTCATTCACGAGACGGGTATTCTGTGGCGGCGTACCGATCGCATCGAACTGATCGACATCGACGACGTCACATTTCATCAGGGGCCCGTTCAGCGGATGTTCAACGTGGGTACGATCCATCTCTCCAGCAGCGACCGCACCGACCCTGAAATGGACCTTCCTGGCATCGACGACGTTCGCGGTGTGGCCGACCAGATCGACGACCTCCGTCGTAAGGAACGCCGCCGCCGTGGGCTGCACATCGAAGCAGTCTAGAGCGAGCTGGCGTGCGAGAAGCCATCGAAGCAGCAGGTGCTCGGTTGGTCTACTTGCCTCCCTATAGGCCCGACTTGAATCCCATTGTATTGGCCTTCGCCAAACTCAAAGCACTGCTCCGCAAGGCTGCGGCTCGGGGCATCGAAGAACTCGAAGAAGCGATTGCCAAGCTGCTTGAGCGATTCTCAATCAAGGAATGCCTCGCCTACTTCCGACACTGTGGATACTTGGCACGGCAACTACGAAAATGCTCCAATGGTCCACGACACACAATGGCGAAGGAAGACTCCAACTAATCGCCATCCTACGCCTACTCCCCCCGCGCCCGCAGCACCAATTCGCGAAATACCTCGCGCAGATCTTTGTGCAACTGCCTTGCAAATGAGCGGCTCAGGTCGTGTACCGCCACTAACTCCACCACGTCGGCAAAGTCGCGATGCGTGCGGCGAGCGTTACTTTGGCCACACGCAAGTTTGCTTTCAATGAGCTTCGCCAGGGAGAGGACTCGCAAACCTTCGATCTCGCGAGTAATCTCCTCGTCGTGAGGATCAGGCAATAAGATCGTCAAGCCCCTTCCAGCTTTGTCACCTGCTGCCAGGAACTGCACCGCTACTCCGTCGGCGTTGCGCAGTTCCTTCCGGTCGTCGTCCCAGACCAAACCGGCCTGCTCCAACACAGCGCGTGCCGGTTGCAGATTCTGCCGACTCAATAGCAGGTCGAGATCAACAGTGTTGCGCTGATAACCATGCAGACACACGGCCACCCCGCCCATCACGGCGTAGGGGAGTCCAGCATCCGACAACGATCGGTGGCACTGCTGGGCGACTTCCCAGAGCGAGGCGTTGTCGAGCATCGCGTAGACCTTGGCTGCGGTAGGCATGATAGACTCAGAAAGTAGCTGAGGCTTTCTCTCAATTATAGCACGTCAGCGGCTCGCAACCTCACCGCGTCTTTACCCCACCTTTGCCTTCCTCCTCGCCCGTCTCGAGCACTGCGAGGAACGCCTTTTGGGGGATGTCGACTTGGCCGATCGACTTCATCCGCTTCTTGCCTTCCTTTTGCTTTTCCCACAGCTTGCGTTTGCGGCTGATGTCACCACCGTAGCATTTGGCGGTGACGTTCTTTCGCATGGCGCTAATTGTCTCGCGGGCGATCACCCGGGTGCCGATCGCCGCTTGCAGGGCGACTTCGAACATGTGGCGGGGAATCTCCTGCTTCAGCTTCTTGATCACCGCCCGACCGCGAACCTCCGCGTCGCGTCGGTCGCAGACGATCGATAGGGCGTCGACCCGTTCGTTCTTCACTAGGATGTCGAGCCGCACTAGCTCGCCCGGTCGGTAGCCCAACAACTCGTAGTCCATCGTGCCGTAACCACGGGTGATGCTCTTGAGCTTGTCGTGCATGTCGTACACCACGTCGGCCAGCGCCAGGTCGTACACCAGCATCGCCCGTGTGGGCGATAGATACTCGGTACGAACGTATTCGCCGCGGCGGTCGGAGCAGAGCTTCATGATTCCGCCGATGTACTCGGTCGGCAACACAAAGCTCACGCGCACGATTGGTTGGCGGAACTCTTCAATCTCGCCCCCATCGGGCACCGCCTGCGGAGTGTGGACTTCCAGTTCCTCGCCGTCCTTCTTCGTGATTTCGTACGTCACGTTCGGCGCGGTTTGCACTAAGTCGATATCCGCTTCGCCTTCCAGGCGTTGCTGGACGATCTCCATATGCAACAGCCCAAGGAATCCGCAGCGAAACCCAAATCCCAGCGCATCAGACGTTTCGGGCTCAAACTCAAAGCTGGGATCGTTGATTTGCAGCTTGCCGAGCGCTTCGCGCAATTGCTCGAAGTCTTGCCCATCGGAAGGGTAGAGCCCGCAGAACACCATCCGCTTCGGCTCTTGGTAGCCGGGCAGTTTCTCGGCTGGGTCGCCAGTTGCCACAGACACGGTGTCGCCAATGTGCACCTGGCCGAGCGACTTGATGTTGCAGATCAGGTATCCCACTTGCCCTGCCGATAGTTTGTCGCAGGCGTGGCGCTTGGGTGCAAACTGCCCAAGCTCCACCACGTCGTGCACGGTGCCCGCTTGCAGGAACTTGATCTTCTGCCCCTTCGTGACCGTACCGTTCATAATCCGCACGTAGGTGATGGCGCCACGAAACTCGTCGTAGTGCGAATCAAACACCATCGCCTGCAATGTTGCCTTTGGATCGCCGTTTGGCGCTGGCACGCGTTTGACCACCGCCTCGATCACCGCGTCGCAGCCCACGCCAGTCTTGGCGCTACAGCCAAGCACCTCGTCGGGCTCGATGGCGAGCGTTTGTTCCATCTCCAGCTTCACTTCGTCGGGCCGCGCATGATTCAGGTCGACCTTGTTCATCACCGGAACAATGGTCAACTCTTGTTCCATAGCTGCGTAGGCATTCGCCACGGTCTGGGCTTCGACGCCCTGGAAAGCGTCGACCAACAACACGGCTCCCTCGCAGCACGCCAGCGAGCGCGATACCTCGTACTGAAAGTCGACGTGCCCAGGCGTGTCGATCAAGTTCAGCTCGTATTCTTGTCCGTCGACTTTCGCCCGCATGCTTACGGCTCGGGCTTTGATAGTGATGCCCCGTTGCCGCTCAAGGTCCATGTCGTCGAGTATCTGCTCCTTCATCTCCCGCTTGCTGATGGTGTCGGTAATCTCCAGCAGGCGATCGGCCAGCGTGCTTTTGCCGTGGTCGATGTGAGCGACGATCGAGAAGTTGCGGATGTACTTGGGGTCCATCACCGGCAAAGGGGAAATCGTAAGGGGGGATTGGGGAGGGCGGATAGCAAGTTTGCCCTCAACCCTAGCGGCATAGCCCCACAATATACCACGTCGGCGCCGTCGAACTGAATGGTACAACCCAGCGGGTTCGGCCAACGGCAATTCCAACGATCATCGCCCACCGCTTACTGCTACTATCCACCGTCCACCAAAAGTCCGTTATGTCCCGCATGCCGAAAAACGATTCTAGGCGACTCTATTCATCTCACACCGTCTCTGTCGATACTCGTCTTCCTCTGTTTTTACCGACATTTTTTCATTTCGACAGCGTCCGGTTCGCTCTCCAATTGTCCACTGGCGCGCCTCGAAAGGGACAATTGGAACTGGAATGGCCAATCGTCAATCACCCCATGCCCAAATTGTCGGCTGCTGAATCCCATCTGCCACTTCCCAATTGCCCACTGCCCACTATCCAGCGCCGCAAGCCCCATTAGACCCCACCAGGTGGCTCAGTTTCAATCGAAAAGTGCCAAGAAAGACGGAGCCCAACTCGCCTAGTGCCGGACGGCTGCCACGTACGAATATGAACCGGCACGGACGCCAAGTTTGTGGTCGGGGCTATTCGCCTACGCGGCATTCCAATTTCCCAATTCCGATTGCCGACTCCGACCGTGCCAGGTTAGCCGCACCCCATTTTGACTTCTCCCAGTGGCTGTCCAACAATGAGGCGAAACCCCTGTCTGGGCCTGTACATGTACTTGGGAGATCTTACGATGCGCCACGCTCTTTGTGCTATCACGTTCATCGCCTGTCTGTGCACAATCGTAGCCAGGGCCGAGGATTGGCCGCAGTGGCTCGGGCCCGATTCGGCCAGTCAGTGGGAGGCAACTGGCATCAAGACATCGTTTGACGATGGGGAATTGCAAGCGAACTGGCGCACACCGTGCGGCTTTGGATACGCGGGGCCGGTAGTCGCGGGCGGCAAGGTCTATCTGTTCGACTACGAGGTTACCGACGGTGTGGTCGAGAACAATCCGGGCCGTCCCATTGCACTCAAGGGCCGCGAACGACTGCACTGTTTGGATGCGGCGACGGGCGACGTGATTTGGACGCAAGGCGACGACGTCGACTACTACGTCTCGTACCCCAGCGGTCCCAGGGCAACGCCTTTCGTCGATGGCGACCGTATCTACACCCTTGGCACCGAGGGCGATCTGGTCTGTCGGAAAGTCTCCAATGGCGACAAGCTGTGGCAGGTCAACTTTCTTGAAAAGTTCGGAACCAAAACACCAATCTGGGGACACTCGTCGTGCCCGTTGGTCGTCGGCGATCTGGTTTACACTATGGTCGGTGGCGAAGGTACCGCGATCGTCGCGTTCGACAAAATGACCGGCGAAGAGGCTTGGCGGGCGATGTCGTCCACTCAACCAGGGTACGCCGCGCCGGTAGCAATCGAGTTGGGCGGCCAAACCTTCATTGCGGCGTTTCATCCCACCGGAGTTTCGGTGCTGGACGCGAAGACAGGCGAGGAAGCATGGTCGAAGTCCCTCACCCCTAAGTACGGTATGTCGATCGCTGTCCCTCGGTTGATCGACGGGCAAATGTTCGTCACCGCCTACGGCGAAGCCATGCTGGTCGATGGCGTGGGTTCCGGCGACGCGAAGACCAAGTGGAAAACTAACGCCTCGAAAGAGGCGCTCTACTGCTCGAACGCTACACCCTACTTTGCCGACGGCACGGTATATGGTTGCGACATCGAGTCGAGCCAGCTCATTGCTATCGATGCGGAGACCGGTGAGCGGCTTTGGGGGGAACAAGAAATCCTCGTCGGCGACGACGCTGGGCGGCGCCCGCGCCACGGCACGGCGTTCATCGTTCGTCACACGCCAAGTGGCAAGTACTTCTTGTTCAACGAACTGGGCGAACTGGCGGTCGCCGATCTGTCTCGCGACGGCATGACGGTGCATGGCCGAACCAAGATCATCGAACCAGTGGGCGAGGCTTTTGGCCGCGACGTTGTCTGGACTCATCCGGCATTCGCCGAAGGATGCGTGTTTGCGAGAAACGATCGCGAGATCGTTTGCGTACCGCTTACGGAGTGACGTCTGAGCCCCGTTGCACGGTGCTATCATCGTGTCGAACTTGTCTTGACCGACAATTACCGGTTTGCCACACTCCCGCCCAGTGGATTCCGCGACACAAGGACGAACAAGGAAGCTTGCGCCATGCGCCTGACGCTCACCCTGCTACTTTTTTGCTATACGTGTTTCACTGGCTGCTCAAATAACGATTCGCCCGCAGCGCCGGCGGCAACTAACACACCGAGCGCATCCGCCAAACCTGACGAGGCCAATCACCCGGCGACAATTTCGGCGACCCAGTTTCTCAACGCCTTGGCCAAGGGCGACGAAGCGACAGCCACCGGACGGCTCACGCCGCTGGCGGCAGAACAGATTGCAAAGCGCAAGCAACGATTTGCATTTTCGGCAATCGACGCAGCAAACTTCCAGCTCACCAAGCTTTGGCAGCCTAAGACGGACGAAGCAGCGGTTGAGTTTCACATGTCGGCCGCGGCTGATGGAGAATCGGTAGAGTTCGACATCTGCTGCTTCATGCGAAACGTCGATGGCGACTGGCGCTTGGGCGGCATCGCCTATGATCTGGGTGGCGGTCAACAGCCGGTGATCGTGAATTACGAAGCCGACGCCTCCCCTGGAAACAGCGCCCCTGCTAACTCGGTGCATACCGTTTCTGCACCTACCGAAAGCGCGCCGCCCGCGCAAGTTTCACAGCGCCCTTCGTCGACGCCAGTTCGCTAGCCAGGGTATGCCGCAGCAGGATGCGACATGCAATGTTCCCCAGTTTGCCGAAAACGCCGCATCCGCCACAAAGCAGTTGCCTCACCTTGCCGGCAAACTTGGCGACTTTTGGTTGTCTTGCCACCGAGGGCTTAGCGATTCGCGATCTGGGCACACCGGCTTGGGGTCGGCTGCTAGACTTTTGACCCTGCAAATACAGGGAAAAAGGAGCCCCGCGGCCGCCGTGGAGGCACTATTTTGGTGCCGCCCATCGAACCTCGACCGTCAATTGACAACACATGGCAGACGGCGTAGTTTAGCTAGAGAATACCGGCTAGGTAAGCCGTATGCGTGCCATGGACGATAGCCAAATCGACGCAAGCCTGATGCGAGGGGCACGGGCAAGCGTGGCACGATCGCCGAACTTGCTGGAGAGTATTCTTGGTGGAGACCTTGAGTACCTTCATAGGAGAACAAGAGATGAAATTGCGCGTTTGTGTTCTGATTGCGCTGGCTGCCTTTGTGGTTGCAGCCGCCGACTCGGCCGATGCCGGGTTGTTCAAGCGACTACGTGGTGGCTGCTGCCAGACCTCGTGCTGCGAGCCCGAGCCCTGCTGCGAAGCCGAACCAGTTTGCGAACCAGCGCCCTGCTGCGAAGCGGAACCGGTTTGTGAGCCGGAACCCTGCTGCGAGCCCGAGCCCTGCTGCGAACCGGCTCCGCGCTGTGGCAAGCGTAAGCACTGCGGTCTGTTCGCCCGTTTCCGCAACCGCGGCAACTGCTGCGAGCCGGCTGCCAACTGCGGATGTGAAGCCACATCGGACTGTGGCTGTGATGGCGGTGAGGTCATGGGCGAGGTAATCATCGAAGAGCACGCCGTCCCGATCGAGGCCTCGCCGGCCGACGCCATGCCAGCCGTGCCCGAGCCACCCACGGCCCCGGACGCCTCGGCCTAGTCGGACGCAACCGACCAGCGAATCCCAACGCCCCGCTTGCGAGTTCCGGCTTGCAGCGGGGCGTTTTTTGTCGCTAGCACTGAGTGCGCGTTGGTTACCGATCCACGTGGCGCTTTGTCGAGACAAAGGGGAAAGGGAAATGCCGAAAGGCGAGACGACCGCTCGCGCGGCATTCACCATTACTTTTCCGGCTCCACCAGCTGCCCAATAGGCCCGGCTTCGAGCAACTCGTGTGGACCTACGGGCGGCAGTCTGCCATAGTCTCGTCGATCGAATCTTACGCTCCTCCCACGAGTCCTCTGTGCCATTTCGCGTCCATCTCGATACGTTCACTGGGCCGCTGGACTTGCTGCTGTACCTAGTGCGAAAACACGAGGTAGACATCAGCAATATCCCAGTGGCTCGAATTGCCGATCAATTCCTCGAACACGTCGCCGTGCTCGAGCAAATTGATGTCGATGCTGTAGGCGACTTTCTCGATTTGGCCAGCACTCTGATCGAAATCAAGTCACAACTCGTGCTACCGCGCCCCGAAACCGACGAACCCGACGAAATCGAGGACCCGCGCCAGGAATTGGTCGAACGGTTACTGGAGTTCAAGAAATATCGCGATGCGGCGCAGCTCTTGGAGGAGCGAGGACGCATTTGGCAAGATCGGTTTTCGCGGGCGTCCAGCGACTTGCCACCGCGCGCTGAAGAAACCAAGGTACCCGACATTACCGGTGTGGAGCTGTGGGATTTGGTCAGCGCGTTTGGTCGGGTCTTACGCGACAAACTCGCCGAGCCGGAATCCACAAGCGTCGTCTACGACGAGACTCCCATTCACGTTTACATGCAGGAAATCGACCAGCGAGTACGATCGGAGGGAAGCGTCGCGTTCTTCGACTTGTTCCCCGCCGCCGTACACAAGTCGACGTTGGTCGGAATGTTCCTGGCGCTGCTCGAACTGGTGCGTTATCGACATGCGGTTGCACACCAGACAACCGCATATGGCGATATTCTCATCGAACCGGGCTCCGAACCGCTAGCGGACAAGATCATCACGACCTCCGTAGCGGATGCCTGAGCATCGTCCCGGTAGTGAACGTCGCTTGCATAGGTTGCGTCGTTACTGTCTTGCGGTCCCTTGCGATGGTGGCGTCGGCGGGCTACCGTCGAGTCGTAACCCGGATCTTCACGGTGCGACGCGGGATTTCCTTTGCCCGGCCAGCAGGCCAAGTGAACGAATGATTGAGTGAGTGATGGTCGAGAACGTTCCCGTCAAGACGATGAAACATGGCGATCTGACGATCGAAGGCTGGTCGCGCGCCGCTGTGCAGACCTACTGGCGAGTTGCCGAATTGGGAGTTGGCTTCGACCTTGGCGCTCAGCCGTGGAGCTTCATGGGCACCGACACTTGGTTCGTCTCCCATGCCCACCTCGACCACATTGCGGCGCTTCCGGTGTACGTTGCCCGGCGGCGGATGATGAAGATGGATCCGCCCACGATCTACCTACCACCGACGGCCATCAAGCCGGTGGAAGAGATCCTCAAGAACTTCACCCGGCTCGATCGCGGTCGTCTGCCCGCCGACCTGCAGCCCATCGAGCCAGGCATGGAGATCGAATTGTCGCGTGAATACGCGGTGACCACCGTGGCCACCCAACACACCGTGCCGTCGATGGGATTCATCGTTTGGCAGCGGCGACGCAAGCTGAAGCCAGAGTATCAGGGTCTGGAGGGTCACGAGATTCGCGACCTGCGTCAGGGTGGCATCGAAGTCACCGAGGAGCGTCGCGACGCGGTGCTTGCCTACCTAGGCGACAGCTCCCCACCGGGCTTAGACAACAACCCGGAGATGTACGAGTCGAAAGTGCTGATCTGCGAACTAACGTTCGTCGCGCCTGGTCATCGCAAGGAGAAGATCCACAAGTTCGGGCACATCCACCTCGACGACCTCGTCGACCGTCGCGACCGGTTCAAGAACGAGCTGGTAATCGCCGCGCACCTCAGCACCCGCTACCACGCCAACACGGTTCGCAAGATGGTGGAAAAGGCCCTGCCGGACATGCTGGAGGGCCGATTGAAGTTGTGGCTGTGACGAGCGACACCCTTCACAACGCCAACTCTACTCCACCTTCCAAGTGTCGCCCGAGTGGAAGAGCGTTTCCAAGTCGCCAGCTCCGCGCTCGGTGACGGCTAGTTCGATCTGATCGTTGATCAGCTCGTCGTAGCGTGGGGCTGCGACCGCGCGGAACACACCGATTGGCTCGGGGAAGCCGTCTTGGTGGCGCATGCGGGTCAACAAATAAGCAAGGCTCGGCTCAATGGCTCGCTCGTCGTGGAATAGGAGATCGTCCTCGGTGATGCCTTTGCCCAGTTGCACCACCTCGGGATCGAGGCCATTAAGCCGAATACCCTTGTCGCGGTCCTTGCCGAAAATCATCGGCTTGCCGTGCTCGAGTTCCAGCGTGGTTTCGGCCTTCGTTTCGCGGTCTTTGGCGTACTCCCAGGCGCCATCGTTGAACACGTTGCAGTTTTGATAGACCTCGATGAACGAAGTGCCCGAGTGAGCGGCTGCTCGCTCCATCACCTTGCCCATGTGCTTGAGATTGGTGTCGATGGTGCGGGCGACGAACGTTCCCTCGGCCCCGATGACGATCGACAGCGGGTTGAGCGGGTTGTCGATAGCCCCCATCGGCGTGCTCTTGGTCTTGTGACCCAACAGCGACGTAGGCGAGTATTGGCCCTTAGTGAGCCCATAAATGCGGTTGTTGAACAGTACGATGTTCAGATCCATGTTCCGACGAATGGCGTGCATCAGGTGGTTGCCGCCAATGGACAGGCCATCGCCATCGCCTGTAATCACCCACACCTGCAGGTCGGGCCGCACCGTTTTGATGCCGGTTGCTACGGCCGGCGCCCGACCATGGATGGAATGCATGCCATAAGTGTTCATGTAGTACGGGAATCGGCTACTGCAACCGATGCCAGAGACGAACACAATGTTCTCACGCGGCACGCCGAGCGTCGGCAACACCTTCTTCATCTGCGCCAAGATGGCATAGTCGCCACAACCAGGGCACCAACGCACATCTTGATCGCTAGCAAAATCGTTGGGCTTCAGAACAGGCAGAGATTCGACGGACATCTTAGGTGTTGGGTGTTAGGTGTTGGGTTTTAGGAAGTTGACTCTTGAAGTTTCATTTTCAGTGATCGTTGCAATCCGCGTAGCATTCGTCCTTCTTCATTGTACGATTCAATCAAGTCCCGAATCGCCTCGCTATCTCCGTAGCGAAGCCTTCCGGATAGCCGCAGGAGCGTCTCAACCTCGCACAGTGATCCAATCGCAATTGATAGATGACGCAAATACTCGCGCAGCGAATCTCGCCCGTACCCTTCGGCGATGTTTGCGGGAATTGAGCTAGCTGCACGTCGTAGCTGGCTGGTCAAGCCATAAACTTCCTCCTTTGGATACGATGCCGTCAAAACGTACACTCGCTCCGTCAGTTCCATTCCCAGTTGCCATACCTTCAGGTCGTGATAGCTTCTAACTGACTCGGACATAGCCTCGCCCCCTAACACCTAACTACCAACACCTAACACCTCCTCCTCAATCCTCTCCAATATTTCCCCGACGCTGAACGGCTTACCTTGCACTTTGTTCAGGCCGGCGACATCGATCAAGAATTCGCTGCGGAGGATTGAGCGGAGTTGGCCGCAGTTGAGCTCGGGGATGAGCACCTTCTTATAGCTGCGGAGCACTTGTTCGAGGTTCTTTGGGAACGGGTTCAGATAACGCAGATGGCAATGGGCCACCGATTTGCCTGCTGCCTGGGCGGCGTGCACGGCCGTGGCGCAGGAACCGTAGGGGCCGCCCCAGCTCACAACCAACAGTTCGCCGCTCTCGGGTCCGTCGACCTCCTGCGGCGGAATACTCTCGGCAATAATCGACACCTTCTTGGCTCGCGTGTCGACCATGTGCTGGTGATTAGCGGGATCGTAGCTGACGTTGCCGGTGATGTCCTGCTTTTCAAGACCTCCAACGCGATGCATTAAGGTTGGCGTGCCCGGTCGCGCCCAGGGCCGCGCCAGCTTTTCGTTTCGTTCATAAGGCAAGAAGTCATCGCCGTTTTCGAGTGGCGCGGCGTATGTTACTTTTGTCTTCTCGAGGCTATCGACATCCGGAATCCGCCACGGTTCCGAGCCATTGGCGATGTATCCGTCGGTGAGGAAGAACACGGGAATCATGTGCTCGACCGCGATCCGCCAGGCTTCCTGGGCGGCGTCGAAGCAATCGGCCGGGCCAGCGGCGGCGATTACCGGCATCGGGCACTCACCGTTGCGTCCGTACATCGCCTGGAACAGGTCGGCTTGCTCGGTCTTGGTCGGCAGGCCGGTCGAGGGCCCGCCCCGCTGAACGTTGATTACAATCATGGGCAGCTCGGTCATCACCGCCAAGCCAAGCGCTTCGCCCTTGAGAGCGATGCCTGGTCCGCTGCTGGCCGTAACGGCCATCTCGCCAGCGTAGGCCGCTCCGATGGCTGCGGTCACGGCCGCGATTTCATCCTCGGCCTGAAAGGTTAGCACGTCGTAGTTCTTGTGCTTGGCCAGTTCATGCAGGATGTCGCTCGCTGGCGTAATGGGATACGCACCCAAGAACAAACGTCGGCCGCTCAGCCGCGCGGCAGTGATCAGTCCCCACGCAAGGGCCGTGTTGCCCATGATGTTGCGGTACGTGCCAGGCGAGAGTTCCGCCTTGCCTACTTGATACTGCGTGTTAATTGCTTCGACCGTCTCGCCGTAGTTGAAGCCAGCGGTGAGCGCTCGTCGATTGGCTTCGGCAACCTCTGGTTTTTTGCCGAACTTGTCCTCGATGAAGCGGATCGTTGGATCGAGCGAACGATCGTACAGCCAGAAGACCAACCCCATCGCGAAGAAGTTGCGGCAACGGTCGGCTTGTTTCTGGCTCAGCCCCAAGTCATCAACCGTGGCGCGGGTGAGCTTGGTCATATCGACTTTGTGCAGCACGTAGTTCTTTTCTAGCGAGCCGTCTTCCAATGGATTCGACTCGTAACCCGCTTGCTCGAGTCCCTTCTTATCGAACGCCCCTTCGTTGCAAATCAGTATGCCGCCACCGCGCAAGTCGCCAATGTTGGTAACGAGCGCCGCCGGGTTCATGGCAACCAGAGCGTCGACGTTGTCGCCCGGCGTGTATATCTCTTTGCTTGAAAAGTGAATCTGGAAGCCACTCACGCCCGCTTTGGTTCCGCGCGGGGCACGGATTTCCGCAGGAAAATCCGGGAACGTAGCGACATCATTGCCAGCAAGGGCCGAGGTATTAGTGAATTGCGTACCGGCGAGTTGCATGCCATCGCCCGAGTCGCCGCAAAAGCGAACGGTGGCTTCTTCAAGTTGTTGAGTGGGCTTTTGGCTGACAGTCGACATAATGGGTGGAAGAGGTGCCTGTTTGAGACTTGCCCGGCGGGCACAGTGTATTGTTTGACCAGAAGCCGGCCAGGGCAAACCGAAAGTGTACCGCGCCGCTGGACCATGTTAAACCGCACTTATTGCGGAAACTATGACGATTCTCGACTCTCTGGTCACTTACGAAGGTCCACCGGGAGGCGGCTCATAAAGCTTCGTGAGATCGATGCCGCCACGCTGCTCGTCTTCCATCAGCGACATCCGTTTCTCCAGTTGTTCCATCCGACGGGCCAGTTGCGGCAGTAGGTCCTCCGTTGGGTCGGCGACCTCTGTCCGCGGAACCTCTGGATAGCCGAGTTGTCGGTGCAGCGAGGCGAATAAGTACAGCGGGTCCTTCCTACGATTTGCCAGCGCAATGCGGCCTTCGCGGTCGCCGAAAAGCGGTTCAGGCAGCGGTTCGGCCTCCCCCGGTTTTCCGCTACGCTCGGCCCGCGCGGCATAGTGCGCGCTGCGAACGTATAACAAGTCGGAAATATCGACCATTCCTACCTGGTGGCGGAGCGTGAGAATCCACTCGCGCCACGGCTCGTCGAAGGCTGGATCGGCCGCGATGGCCGAAATGCCGGCGTCGTAGCCAAGTCGGTTGCGGCATAACACTTCGAACTGATAGAGGAACAGACCCTGTCTGGTTGGTTCGACGTTCTCATGCCGGCCGGCTCGGTACAGCGCCTCCTGTGCAAGCACGGTCAACCCGATCCGCAGATCGAACTTGCCGCTCTCTCGCTCGGCTTCGCTCACAATAAAGGTCTGAAATGTCGTAAAGTAGTGTCGCAACTTCTCCATCGCCGTGCCAAACGCCCCAGCATGGCGAAGCTCGGCCAACATGAAATCAATGGCTAACGGCAGCTTGGTCGTGGCCAGCGTTTCCTCCCGCACCACCGCGAGTATCTCTTGGGCGGGGGCATTCGATGCAATCCGCTCGGCTAGGGACTGAAAGAAATGGGCTTGCTCAATGTACTCTTCGCGCCCGAGCGAGCCCAAGGAGTTCGGAGGGGCTGATTCTTGAGTCATACGTCGGACGCGATGGAGGTGGTATGTCGGCAGTCGGCAGCCTATTATCGTAGTAGAGCGCTCCGGGAGCTGTGCCGCAAGCGGCAGCATGAATCCACTTACTCTAGCCAAGTTGCATCAAGAACATTGTCCATCGAATTTGCCAGTATCGACGAGGCGGTCGAAGCGATTGCACGCGGAGAAATTGTGATCGTGGTCGACGACGAGGACCGCGAGAACGAGGGCGATTTTATTTGCGCTGC
Source organism: Pirellulales bacterium (assembly GCA_028279215.1). Classification (GTDB taxonomy): domain Bacteria; phylum Planctomycetota; class Planctomycetia; order Pirellulales; family Lacipirellulaceae; genus Aeoliella. The sequence goes on along the minus strand of JANQOF010000077.1, from coordinate 27,149 downwards.
GTCGAAGGTGACGCCTGAACTGGTGAATTTTATGATCACCTACGGGCGCGGCCAGCTGTGCATGCCGATCTTGCCCGAAGTAAGCGAGCGTCTTGAACTTCCTCCGATTGTCGAAGAGAACACCGCACCACTGGGCACGGCCTACACGGTGCCCGTCGATCACCGCTCGGCCCGTACCGGCATCACCGCAGCCGAGCGGGCAGCGACGATCCTAGCCATTTGCGACCCCAAAAGCGTGCCTAGCGATTTTGTGCGGCCAGGACACCTTGCGCCGTTGGTGGCCAAAGAAGGTGGTGTCCTCCGCCGGGCCGGACATACCGAAGCCGCCGTCGATTTGGCGCGGATGGCGGGCCTTACGCCGGCGGGCGTGCTATGCGAAATCCTGAACGAGACGGGCGACCGCGCCAACCGCGACGAACTGAGCCAACTCGCGCAAAGGTACGATTTGCCCATTATCTCCATTGAAGAACTAATCGCGTATCGGCAGGTCCGCGAAAAGCTTGTTTACCGCAAAGCGGAAGCACAACTGCCCACTAAGTATGGCGAAGGCAAGATTTTTGCCTATGGAGTGCGGTACGAAACGCAAGAACCATTAGTGTATGTCGTCGGTGATCTCTCTAAGCCCGCGGCGCCGTTGGTACGTTTGCATTCGTCGTGCTTTACCGGCGATCTGCTCGACTCGCTGCGCTGCGATTGCGGCGATCAACTGCACATGGCGCTCGACATGATTTCGAACGAAGGGTGCGGCGTACTGGTTTACCTTCCTCAAGAGGGGCGTGGGATTGGGTTGGTCGAGAAGATTAAGGCCTACTCTCTGCAAGATGAAGGTCTCGATACGGTCGAGGCCAACCTTGCCTTGGGCTACAAGGTCGACTCCCGCGATTACGGCATCGGTATTCAGTTACTCAAAGACTTGGGGTTGCGTAAGATTCGCTTGCTTACGAATAACCCGAAGAAGACCGATGCGTTCATTTACGGTGGCTTCGACCTGGAAGTGGTCGACCAAATCCCTATTGTTCCGCCCGTGCACGAACACAACGAGCGGTACTTGGCCACCAAGCGCGACAAGATGGGGCATCAGTTGCCACCGTGACATGCTGCACTTTCATGTAAATGTCTTCGCGCGACCGTCAAAGGCGGTGTTGGGCCCAATCGTCCGTCTTCGAGGAGAAGAGTTCGCCACCCTCGCGGGCTCTGGCGGAGGGCCGCCCGAGTTCGATACACCGCTGCCCGCGTTGTTCGACGTGATCCAGCAGCGGCTCATGCAGATTCCCCGCATGGACATCGAACCGGATGGCTATTTCCTGGTCGCTGGTGGCGAGAAATTGGGCAATCGATGGCAGATCGATGGCCATTTGCACGAATACGACAACCAGATGCATCGCGTCGAAATGCACGGCTCGTGTACCGAGGATGTGCTTCGCCAACTGCTTGGGTGTTTTGGTACCTTCGACGTGGTTTATCAGTTGGTGCACGAAGGAGCAACTCTTAAAGACTCCGATTTCTTGCGCTTCGCGGAACTTCCTTTGCCCTGTTGAAGACGCTGAAGCTGTATTGCGAGAGGCCTCTCTTCGGCCGATGGCGGCTTCCATTGCAAAGCAAGATCGGACTCGGAGATCCCTTCCACACATGAGCAAAACTCCTTCAAGCGAAGCGACACTCAACGCTCACGCCAGTCGACGCCTGAAATCTCCGCCAGTGCGAGCATCAATGCGTGCGTACCGTCTTTGGCATAGCCTTGCGCCGCGGCGGCACGGTAAAGTTGCTCGGCGAGTGCTGCGCCCGGCAACGCGAGATTCATCCGCCGCGCTTCGTCGAGCACGATTCGCAAGTCCTTTAAGAAATGCTCAATGAAGAAGCCCGGCTCAAAGTTTGCGTCGATGATTCGAGGTCCAAGGTTCGAGAGCGACCAACTGCCGGCCGCGCCGGACGCCACCGATTTCAAAACGGTTTCGAGGTCTAAACCGGCCTTGTATCCATACAGCAGGGCTTCGCAGATGCCGACCATGCCGGCGGCGATCAACGTTTGATTGACCATCTTGGTATGCTGCCCAGCCCCCGGGCCTCCCTGGCGGACCCAAGTCTTCCCCATCAGCGACCAAAGCGGCTCGAGATCGGCAACCGTTTGCCGATCACCACCAATCATGATCGACAGCGCTGCGTTCCGCGCGCCGACGTCGCCACCCGAGACGGGCGCGTCGATACTTGTTACCTGCTTCTCCGCTGCTTTGCTGGCAATCTCGACTGCGAGCGATGGCTTGCTGGTGGTCATGTCGACGATCACCATTCCGGGCCGTGCGCCTGCCAACACTCCATTCTCGCTCAGCAACACACTGTGGACGTCGTCGGGCATACCGACGATCGAGAACACGACGTCCGACGCCTCGGCCACGCTGCGCGGCGAGTCGGCCCAAGCGGCCCCTATCTGGATCAGTGGCTGCGCCTTCGATTTGGTTCGATTGAAAACCGTGCTGTTGTAACCCGCGTCGAGCAGATGGCGGCACATGCTCGCGCCCATGACGCCGGTGCCGATCCAGCCAATGCGCGTCTCGCCAGGTGAGATGTCCATTTAGTACCGTTCTGCTGAGTTTAACGAAGCGTGTATGATCGCTTAGTCGCCAAGGGCTGTCGCCAACACCGACCAAACGTAGCTTGCCACATTCGGCTCCTGCGACGCTCGCGGGCCCGCGACATTCAGCCGCCCGACGCCGTGGGCGACGATGAACTTATTGAGCCGTTGCGCGTCCTCTCTCACCGCTTCGGCTGTGCCTGGGCGCTGGTGGGCCGCCTGCGCTAAATGCAACAGCGGCTTACCTTCCTGCTCCGCGAGCCGAATCGTCAACCCCGTACCGCCACTCGCTTCGGTCGCAATGGTGAACACTACCGTAGCGTCCGAGTCTTGCACATTACGCTTGGTTCGCTTGTCGTACTTGAACGAGTCACTCTCGCGGAGGTGGTATCGCTCGTCAATCGTGCCATCTTCGGCTCGCCGTCCACGCGGGCACCAGCCGCCATGAGGCAAATCGTGTTCGATCGCGAAGTCGAGCGCAGCCCTATCGGCGCCCGTTTGCCCTCCCGAGACGATCGTAACGCGCGACAATGCCGCTTGGCGCTCGTTCACGGCCGCAAACCGGGGGGCAACCCGTTGGGGAATTCCTCGGCGATCACCTGTTGAATGTACTCCACGCGATTGGCCGGCTTGGGATGGGTACTCAGCATCTCCGGCGGTCCGCCACCAGGGCTCGCCTCTTCGAGCACGCGCATCAGCCCCTCCATCGCATTGGGATCATAGCCCGCCAAGAACGAAAGTCGCACACCCCACTTGTCGGACTCCAGCTCGTCGTCACGACCGTAACTCATCTGCACCATTTGGGCGACCATTTGTGCCATGCGGGCGCTATTCACATCGCCGCCCGCTGCGCCAGCCGCCGCGGCTAGCCCGCTGAAAAGTTGCTGTTGGGCCATTCGCTTGTTGCCGTGCCGCTCGATCACGTGACCAATCTCGTGCCCTAACACTCCCGCAAGTTGGCCGTCGGTTTCCAAACGGCCGAGCAGTGCCTGCGTTATGAATACCTGGCCCCCGGGAAGTGCAAAGGCATTCACCGTGCTCGGGTCGCGTAGCAAGTGGAAGTCGAATTGGTACGGATTCGTTCCACCTCCGTTCTTTGCCATCCACTCATCTAAGGCAAGCAACAATCGAGCGCCCATGTCCTTCACAAGTCCAGCATTGGCACCTCGGCTGAACCCTCCATGCTGCTCGGCCATTTGCCTCACAGCTTGGAGACCGAGCTGCATTTCATCGGCTTCTTCGCCAAATGCGACACGCTCCTTCTCGCCGGTGATCTGATTCTTGTCGCCTGGGTTTCCGTAGTAGGAAATCAACGCGAAGATGGCAATCGCCGCGGCGATCATCAAACGAATCTTCAGCCCGCTGCCGCTCGACTTGGTGCGACTTGGCTGCCTCGACTGACTTGTCTGTCGACGCTCGCCAACGCCGAACGGCGGGCGCCCGCTACGGCTGCGGTACGATCCGCGGCGGCGGTGGGTCGGCATGGGAAAACTAATACGCGACATGAATCGACTCCCCGTTACACAGTAGCTCCACGCACTGAGAATTCTCGCGTGGCCGTTAGTGTAACACGCGGTGTGGAAGTCGACAAAAGCTTGGCGCAACGGGCGACAGTCCTCGAATGCCAGCGCTGTGTCAAACCGCAAGGCGGATTCCTAGCGTGGGATAATCTCCTTGCCATCGCGGGTGATCAACTTGGGGAGGGTTTGATCCAACCCATCGTCGCTGAAGTACCACACCCTGGCCGACCCGTCACAGTAGGCGGCAACCGCCGAGCCCTCCGTGGCGCCGCCAGTTAGTTGCTGCCAGGCTTTGGCAAGATCGACCTCCCAGTCTGCCGGCTTGGTCCAGATCACCGCCTCTTCTCTGGGCACCTCAACGATCAACAAGGTGGCCGAAGTGCCATCAATGATGTCGCGCAGGGATGTGCCTTTGGCGAGCGTGACATCGCTCCCGAGCCACGAGCGTTTCTCAAAATCTCTGATGCTACTCGACGGCGGAAACACACTCCGCTGGTTCACGGGAACTTGATACGTCGTAAGTCCTTCACGGGCCAAGTCAGGTGCCGAGTGGCTGGCAAACACGTCCGGCATTTGCTTTTGCAATTCTAAGTTGTGCGGACTATCCCAGGGCTCATCAAGGCGAAACTTGTCATGCAGCGTACTTTCCTCAACGAAGGGAAGAATGGCCACACGCCAGGACAGCAGCGGTTTCCCGTCTCCATCAACTATGGCTGCCGAGGCGGGATAGTGACCAACTGCGCTTTCAAAATTGAGCATGGCAAGCGCAAGCTGCTTCATCTGCATGAGTCGGGGCCGCAATCTTGCCTTGTGTTGTAGGTCTTTCACCGTCGGGGCAATCACCCGCGATGCCAAGTCGTTGACCACCGCATCGTCGTGACCTACCTGCACCGAAACGGTATTGCCCTCCAAACGCGGTGTGAGTAGGTCGGCGGCTGCTTTGGTAATGTCTGCCAACTCCGGCTGGTTAGCATTTTGCTCGGCGCTGCTTACGGCTTGGTCCCAGGCTTTCTCGATGAGCGATTGGACCTTGGCCGCGGCCGATTCGTTGTCGGCGGTGATCGACAAGCGTATTTGCCAGTCTGGAGGAGAGTTGACCATGGCAGCGAATTGTTGGATGTCGTTAGCCACGAACGACCCGTCCGCCGCTGTAAACGGTTCTGGCAACGTGGGCCACAATGCCTCGATCACTCGCCGCGTATCTCCTCCGGCTGCGGCCACCATTACCGCCCAAGGGCCGCTACCATCATCCGCTTGCCGGATGGGCTCGCGGACGTCGAGTTCGGGGCGCTCCGCCGGTTCGAGTTGTACGTAGTGCTCAATGGTTGCCTGCTGTCCAATAAGCACAAGATCGTCGACCACTCGTGTGCCGATCCCTTTCATAGGATTAAGCCCAGGGGTCGTCCAAGCGGTTACCGCTTGGCCCAAAGGTGCCGCCCGATCGGGTTTGTCTACAGTCAGCACCAGTAACGGCCCAGTTTGAGGAGTCAAATCGTGTACCCCGGCAATCAATACCGCTTCGCGTGCTCCGGCAGTTCGCAGTGTTTCGGCGATCCCCACACCTAAGGCAAACCCGGGATGGCTGACGACAAGGCCCGCCTGATCGCCCATGCGGGCGGCCAAATCTTGCTGCATTCCGCGAGCCCACTGACCATTGATTTGCAGTGCTGCGACCGCAAGCGTGTCATTGTTCACGTAACGGTCGACTACCGAACCGACCCGATCGGCTGGTTCGTCGGTCGCAGCAACGGTTGCGACCGGCAAGGCAACGCAAACAGCAAGTAGGAATCTCATGGATTAGCTCCTGTTTGAAAGATCAGCAGAATGACGACGACGATCGGCTGGCACCCCACCTACTTGGCGATCGATATCTCATACCGTCGCTCAATTTGAAACCCGTCCGACATGGGCAACGTGAGAACCGCGGTATCGCCATCAAGTCGGTAATCGAACGGTTTGTTCGTGGCGACATTCGTTGGCACCGGTGCGCAGGTGACTTGGTCGAGCGACTCGGGCCACTGGCCCTTGTTCCTCGCCGCATGCATTCGTAACGCTTCCATCACACGCAGCGCGTCGAGATCGCGTTCTATTCGAAATGCTGCGCTTTGGGCGGCGGTGACTGCTGGAAGTAACATGGTGGCGATCGGCAAGATTTCACGGTCGCGGTCGTTGCCGTTCGCCGAAAGTTGCTCGTTGACTCGCTGAGCCTTCCGCAGCAGCGTGCGACCTGTTTGGTAGTCGGCGTAGGCGACCTTTTCCCATTCGGCCGCGACCTTGCGATATGCGCGTGCAGAGTAAATCGCGAGCACCTGCCCTACCGGCATCGCTTGTACTTTCGCCTTCGAGTATCCGACTTCGATTAGGCGATCTCGTGCGTGGGCGTAATTGGTCATGCCCAACAGTAGCGGCGAAAACTCACCGGCCAACACATCACGCCGAGTAAGCCCACCGGCTAGTTTCTCAAACGGCGTCTGCCACTCGCCAAATTCGCCTAGTAGGTCCGCGTCGCGCTTCCAGACGGCGTTCCATTCTTCCGCGGTCCTTTGTGTGTTCTCCGGATCGTCGAGTATCTCAAACATTCGCGGCCCAATCGCCATCTCCAGTCGCAAAGCGTCGCGAAGCGAAACCTGTGGGCGAGGCAACTCCGTGAGCGCCCAATAGAGATTCGGCGAGTCGGGAGCGGCGATTAGGTCGGTCGTTGTTCCGTTCGTAATGCCGCAAATGGCAATCCCTACTAGCCCGCTCACGAGAATGGGCTGCGTCGCGACGTCGCGGCCTAAACGGTAGTTCATACGAAGCAAGTCGATGGCATCGTCGTAGCGATGCTGGAAGATTGCCAAGCGAGTCTGGAACGCGACCGCTCTAGCGATTTGGCGCATCGACTGGATCTCCGGCAGCAGAAACCCGATGACGTCGGGACCTCTGACGTCGACAAACGAAACGCCCCAGTCCGTTTCGCGTCGGCGGCTGCCGGGCGCAATATGATTCTGTACTAAGCCTTCGAATGCGACCGCGGCGGCGACGAATTTTTCTGCCGGCAGATCGCTGACTGCAACGCCCGGCATGTACCAGTCGTGATGCTCTTCCCCGAATTCGTCACGAACGAAACGCCATGTTTTGTCGACTCCACCATTGGGAAACGACCGCATGTAAAAGGCCACCGAGTTACCGGGTAGCAACTCGTGAGGAAGCAGTGTGAGTCGGTACTTAAAGGCCGGATCTGGCTCGTCGGCGGGCGTAACCGTCATGCGGATCAATTGACGGTTCGAATCGCCATCAATATCCTCCCACACAGCATCTGCACGGGCGACGTTCGAAAGCACCTGGCTTAGGATCATCACCGCAACAATCTGGTATAGGCTGTCGCGCATTGAGAAACAGATGCGCTTGTTGCGACTCATACGATCGACTCCTCCTCGTACGTGACGGCTTCGGTACTCAGCTCATCCTCTTCTTCAGGGATCTCGTCAGTTCGTTCCACTGGAAGCAATTCTTCCATTAAGTCACGAACCGTCGCGGAACCACTGCCACGCGGTTCGGTCACACGCGGCATGGGCTCGCGATAATCGGTTGGCCAAGTTTCGACTCCACGATGCAACACCGCCGCGCGGAGCGCCAAGTAGTTGGTCGACGGATCGGCCAGCAGTAAAAGGCTGGGCTTGCTGATGACTTCAACGGGCGGCGGAATGGTTTGCGCAGGTACCGGATCGACTGTGTCCTTCATGTCGGTCGACTCAACGGCTTGCGCGACGGTTGGTTGCGCTTCGATTCCATTGTCACTGGCCAGCACGAATGCCAGCGCTACGGTCGCGGCGGTCATCAGCCCAGTTGTCGCCTTCCAAAGGTACTGCGGGCGCTGCCCCTGGGCCGCGCTACTAACACCCGCCGCATAGCCGGCCTGGTACATCAACTCATCGCGGTTCAGATCTACCTTTACGGGACGAAGCGTCTTCAGCGCTGCTTCGATCTTGCCTTCGGTCATTCGGTTTCTGTCAGATTCTGACATGGTTCGCCCCATTGCTTCTGGAGTTGATGAATGCCTTTGGAGTACTCTCGCTGCAACGTCGACGCTGATCGACCGAGTACGTCTTCCATTTCGGCAAACGTTAGTGCGCCCCATATCTTGAGCATCATTACCTCGCGGCGCAATTGTGGTAGCGAGGCAACCGCATCCAGCAGGTCGGTACGAGTCGATTCGCCCGCCATCGCGTGGAGTCGCCGCTGCCAAGCCTGCTGCTCTCGATTACGACGGCGGCTCTCGCCCCGACGTTGGTTCAGCGCCTTATGCTTCACTGCTCGATACAACCAAGCCACTGGACGATCCGGCTGCGGCTGCTGCCCCGCCAGTTGCACCAACGCCTCTTGCACACAGTCCTCGGCGTTGTTCGTCCAGTGCGATGCATACAGGGCCAGGGCCGCGCCATGCCTATCGAGCAATTCGCCCAGCCAACGGCCGCGGGCATCGGCGTCGTTGGTCGGCTGCATCCCGCCTCTCCGGTTTCAATGGCTGTCCATTGTTAAGTCACCGCTCATCGGGCGGCCGACCCAAAATTCCTAGCAAGAATACGGAATTATTCTCGCAGCAAGCACATCGCGTGTGACCAGATGAGAATAGACTGCTCTGCCAGGTGCTAAGCGCTCCCGTGCTCCTGCCGGGCCAAACCCGCAGCTCCGATGAATCCGGCGTCGCCCCCCAAGCGGGCAAAGTCGATCGAGATGTTGTTGCGGAGGCTCTCTAGGATGCGGATGTTCGTTTGCGCTCGGAGTTCGGAGAGGAACTTCTCGCCCAACGGATGTCCAGCGCCGCCGAACGTCATTGCCCCGCCAATTACAACGCTTTGCGGATCGACGGTGTGGATGGCCGTTGCGAGGCCAATCGCCAGGAACTTGGCCGTATCCATGACGACACGCATTGCAATCGCGTCGCCGGTTTCGGCCGCATTTGCAACCGCGAGCGGGGTCAGGTCTTCATCGGGTATCTCGCCAAGCGAGCTGACCGCAGGCGAGTCGGTTAACGCCTTGCGCACGCGTGCGAGTACGCCGTAGGAACCAACGTAACCCTCAAGCGTGCCGCGAAGGTTGAGCGTGTTGTTGGGAGCATCGTCGGCACAGTCGATCACAATGTGCCCCAGCTCTCCGCCCGCCCCGTGGGCGCCCACTAGCAGTCGTTCGTTGATGATGATGCCACCGCCAACCCCTGTGCCAAGGGTAACCAACACCATGTCGCGCGCCGTTGCGCCCGCGCCACTCCAGAACTCGCCAAAAGCGGCTGCATTGGCGTCGTTGGCGTAGGTAACCTGCAACTCGCAGGCAGTCGAAAATAGGTCGCGAACCGGCGAATGATGCCAGGCCGGAAGGTTACCGGGCTGAAGCAGGATGCCAGCTTGCAGGTCCATCGGACCCGGAGTTGCCAACCCGACTCGGACCACGCTCGCAGACGACAATCCCAAATCCGCTACAAGTTGTGTCAGTGCAGCGCTGCTGCGCTCAGCGGCGGATTGTGGCCCCAATTCCTGCTCGGTGGGGATCTTTGTAAACGCGACCTGGTGTCCCTGATCGTCGACAATGCCAATCTTGATATTGGTGCCGCCGACGTCGATGCCAGCGTACAGCGGCAGCATAGCTTGATCCGCCGAAAGGAACCTGTCGGGTGTGGGCATACGGGGGCCTTATGGGCTAGACCAAAGTCTCTTTAGGACGTGGTGACGAATAACGATGCCCAATATAGTTGGCGGGTGCACGTCCCGACAATTGAGCCAAACACTAGCACTCATGGCAGTTAGGTCGGTTTTCTGAGGCTTTATTATATTGACATATCGTAATATAACGATATATTTACCCCGAGAGGACCACTATCCATGCCAGCCACCAAACGGATGCGACTCACCAACCTCGAAGCGCTGGGCCACGCGGCTGAGTGCTTGCGCACGTTGGCACACCCGCACCGGCTGCGGATGGTGCAAATGCTGCTGCAGGATGAATTCACGGTGGGAGAGTTAGCCGAAGCATGCGAAATTCCTAGCCACATGGCAAGCGAACACTTGCGGTTAATGCAACGATGCGGATTACTCGAGAGCGAAAAGGATGGCCGGAAGCGCTACTATCGCGTCGGCGAACCGCACCTTGAATCGATCATGCAGTGCATCGAAGCCCGCTTTGGAATCAAATAGCCACAAGTGTTTTTTTCGCCAAATATATCGTAATATCTCGATATTTTAATCAATCGAGGAGGTGTTCCATGTCTGTTCATTCTGTATCCCCAGCCGAGTTGCTATCCGCGCTCCAGAGCGGCGGGTGTACCCTGGTCGACGTACGCACGCCCGTTGAGTTTCGCGACGTGCATGTCGAGGGAGCGATTAACATTCCGCTAGATCGGCTTGGTCCTACCAGCGTACCGCAGCCGGGTAACGATCGGCCGCTTTACATTATCTGTCATAAAGGAAGCCGCGGCGCTAATGCATGCCAAAAACTGTCGGTTGCTGGACTCACCAATTTAGTCAACGTCGAGGGCGGAACGTTGGCCTGCCAGCAGGCAGGGTTGCCAGTCGTAAAGGGCAGGAAGGCAATTTCACTCGAGCGTCAAGTGCGGATCGCGGCCGGATCGTTGGTGTTGATCGGAGTGGCGCTTGGTGCGCTGGCGCATCCGTATTTATATGGCTTGTCGGCCCTCGTCGGCGCGGGATTGGTGTTTGCCGGCATTACCGACACCTGCGGTATGGGCATACTGCTTGCTCGCATGCCGTGGAACCGGACGGGGCCCGAACGAACGTAGGTCGAGTAACTGCTTAGCGCCCGGTGCGCAAATCGGTGCTCGAAACATCGTTTCGGAAAGTCGACTCCGATACATTCGAGCACAACACGCGTAAAGGCGAAGGCAGCCCTAAGCCATCCAGCGTGTGGTACTCACCGTCCATCTCGCGTCCAAACACCAGGAAGCTCGACCCCAGCTCCGCAAGTTCCGCGACAGCCGCGTCGCGCTGACGTATGCTCCCGCCGTAGTACTTGGCGTCGCCGATTCGGGCGATGGTATCGGCCCCGACGACGAACGGAATGTTCGGATACAGCCTGGCCTTCTCCACAAACGTGGCCGCTCGGGTTAGCACCAACGGCTTTCCCTCAAACTGCAGCACGCGCGACTCGACCTCTACGAAGTCGAGTGGCGGCTTGTCGACGTTGGCGATCGACAGCTCGAACAGCAGGTGGCAGTCGAGCAACTGCTCGGCGATCGCCGCCATCTCAACGTGCCCGGCATGCAACGGATTGAACGCGCCTGGGAACATGGCGAGCGAGTCAGTCGCACCACGGCAGTCGATCTCCACTCGGTCCTCCTGACCGCTAAGCAGTTTCTTCCAACTCGGCAATCCATCAACTCTCCGCCGCACGACCTTTTCGTCGTCGGTGAGCGGCAGGTGGAACTCCGGCTCGAGACCGGCCGCCTCGGCCACACCGTAGATCGCCAGCCTAGCCGCGAGTTGCTCCTCCTGCTCGCGCGTCCGTTGACCCTTGTCGAGCACAAGCGACAGGGCACAAGTGGCGCCAACAGTTTGCCACGCCACATGAATTCGGTGATCGCCGCGTTTGGGTCGATCGGTCGCGAGCGCCGCGGTGACTCCTACACCCGTCACGCCCACTTCGCTGTTCGACAAGCGACGCGCTCGCATGAACGCTGCCATCGCCATGGCTCGCGCCGTGCGCTCGCTGCACGATTGCTCCGGGGCCGCCCCCAACCATTCCGTCAGCGCCCGGTCGCTATACGGCACTTGGGCATCGAGCACCGTATTCGATCCACCCGGCACCGTTAAGAGTTCTCCAATCGCCGACGCTCCGCCACCGGTCGTGGCGATGACGAGTTCAATCGGAGCGGCGTGGATTGCGTCGATTTGCGTTCGTTGCTGGTCGTTCATTCAATTTGTCCGGGGGCGGCGGCTAGGGTGCGATATTCGAGCTAAGAAGCTGCGTTTTCTCGACATCCATTGTGTAGATTCTGCACATCGATCGCCGCCGTCGTGTCAGGTCTCCGCACATTCTTGAGTAGGGTGTTCCGATTGTAGCGGTTGCGCCAACCAACCGTCGCGGGGGTGCGGGCCGAAGCCGTTGGCACGACGATTGCAATTGAATGGACGACTAATGCCAGGTGGCACTCACTCATCTCAAGAGCTTGTCGCTCGTACTTCGCTATGTCCGAAGTCATCGAAATCAACGACCTCCGCACACTGAGCAGCTATCGACTGGTGTGGGACTCGTTGCTGGCCGACACACCGAATGCCACCTTCTTCCATACCTACGATTGGTTCGAACAATACTGGCGGCATTGTGGCGTCGGCCAACGTATGCGCGTGTTGATTGCCCGATCGTTGGGCGATACGCTTGGCATCCTGCCGCTCTGTCTGCGGCGGCGGTCCCACAAATTGGGCCGCGTTCGCGTGCTCACCTATCCGCTCGACGACTGGGGCACCTTCTACAGTCCCATTGGCAAGAATCAAAGCGCCACGCTCCTTGCGTGCATGCGGCACCTTGCCCATACTCCTCGCGATTGGGAAGAACTCGACTTGCCGTGGGTCGACATCGACTCCACCGACCACGGTCGCACGACCCGCGCCATGCAACAGGCAGGGCTCCCACCGCATTGCGAGCGATACGCCAACTCGTCGTCCATTGAATTTGATTCGGTGGTAAATTGGAACCAATACCTTTCGGGCTTGTCACGCAAGGTCCGGCACGAGCTGCGTCGCAGTGTTCGACGTGTTGAGGACTGGGGCCCCGTGGAGTTCATTCGCCATCGGCCCGACGCCCGTCGAGCTGGCGACGGCCAGCCGCGGTGGGATCTGTTCGACGAGGCCGAGGTCGTCGCACAGCACAGCTGGCAATCCGATTCTGTCAATGGAAACACCCTCGGCGATCCCCGCTTGGCGGGCTTCTATCGCGATACGTACGCCGCGGCCGCTCGGCTAGGCATGTCGGACCTCGTCGTCTTGAAACTGTCCGGGCGCTCGGTGGCTTTTTGGTTGGGCTATCATTATCAAGGTCGCGTTACGGGCTTGCGGATGGGCTATCGCACCGACGCTCCAGTCGGAGGTGTCGGCACGATACTGCTTGCTCGGTTGATCGAGGATAGCATCGCTCGCGGCGACGCTGTTCTCGACCTTGGCCCCGGCAAGGAGAAGTACAAGCATCGCTTGCGAACTCGCTCCACGACCAGCTATCGTCTCACGCATATCCCTCTAGCAGCATGGAAACCCCGCTTGCTCCACACCACGCGGTGGCTCCAGTCATGCCTCCGAGTACCCAACACCCAACCCTATTAGCGCAAGCAGCATACCAAGCATCATGAACACCAGCCCCACTACCGCTCCCAACAACAAGTTGCACAGGAAGAACTGTAGCGCGAACCTGAACACGCTACCAAACGGCAGCTTCAAGTCGACCACTCGCACGTTCTGAAGGTCGACATCGATCGTGCGGGTGCTAGTGGTTTGCGGCGATGCGAACGCGTCGACGACCGGAGCGCTTGGCGAAACTGGTGGCGGCGCCTGCTGTTGCCGGGCGTCGCGGGTGACGATCTCGGGCATCTCCGCTACCGGTTCCGGTTCGCTTGGCTGCGGAAATGCTGGCGGCGCAGGTGCAGCGGCTGTGGTGTTGGCAGGTGCAACTGGCGCGGCGGGCACCACAACCGGCTGGCCGCACTTGGGGCACGGTAACGTCTGACCAGCGTGGGTATCTGGCGCTTTGATGCTCGCCGCACAACTCGGACATTGAAATTTGATCGGCATTGTTTGGTCGTGTAATGAGAGTGGGCGACAAATGGAAGAAGACTCGTGCAGGTTCCATTAACCTTGCTCTAGCCCGCTGTGTCAAATGACCCCGATTCGACTAGGGTTTCGGTACAACACGCGGGCAAGTAGCTCTGCCGAACCCGGCTCGCCAGCACGTTGGTAGTGCCAATCACGATCCGTCGGCACCCATCGCTCTTGGAGCGGCCATGGGTCGAACGGCTCGCGACCCAGCAACTCGGCCAATTGGTGCGATCGCATCGCCACGTTGCCCGCTCGTGGCGGAATCGGTCCTGCCTCGATTCGCGGGCAACCCTCGAGCAACTCGGGATCGTAACCTCCCACGCGATTCACGATTTGTGCAATCTCATACAGGCTCAGCCGCCGCGGCCCGCCCGAGTGATACAGCCCGGCGGCATCGCCGGCGAGCAACTGCTCGAATACGCCGTTCATGCAATCGGTGTACGTTGGTGTGCGAATCTCGTCGTAGTACAACGTCGCCGGGCGCTGCTTGGCAAACCGCGACTGAATCCAATCGATCGCCCCCGCGTGTCCGTTGAAGCTAATACCCATCGGCAACGAAATGCGCAGCACGCACGCCGCCGGGTACCAGTCGGCCAACAGTTGCTCACCGCTAACCATCGTCTTACCATACACGGTCACTGGATCGGGGCGATCGCCTTCCACATGCCCATCGCGCTGGGCGTCGTCGCCCGAAAACACCAAGTCGATCGACGTATGCACCAATCGCACGTTGCGCTCAACCACCTGCGCCAGCAAGTTGATGAGTCCTTCGACATTCGTTCGCCAAGCGAGCCGCGAATCGAGTTCGCACGCCCGCAGTGCGCAGTTGCCAGCGCAGTTGAGCACCGAACGAAACCCGTACTCGTCGAACAGCCGCGCCATCCGATCCGGGTCCTCCGCATCGCATGCTACAATGTGCGACCCAGCCAGCCGCCAGTTGTCCTGCTGCCGAATCCCAATCACTTGCCCCGGGTACCGCGCATGAAAGTAGTGGAGCGCGTTGTACCCCGTCACCCCCGCCACGCCAGTAACAAGCAGCGGTAGACGATCGGAAGAGAGCATTGGATGCCGATTGATGATTGATGATTGATGACTTCTGATTGATGATTCGCAAGCCGGCAACATCATCCGGAAATCATAAGTCAGAAACCCGAAATCTCAAATTCCCCCATAGGCCCACTCTGTCCCACTTGCAGAAAAACGATTGTAGGTCGTCGAGGCGCCGATCCGCCGAAGAGAAGCGCGCCAAACGGTCGTGTCATCGCCACCTTACGCCGATGCCCTCTGTGTCTCTGTAGTTAGTCCGCGGCCTGAAGACCTTCCAGCATCATGGGCCGTAACTCGGCCGTCAAGTAGAAAGAACCTGCGATGCACACCAGTCCGTCGGCCGGCGTGACTTCGGTCGCCTGCCTCACGGCATCGATGGGCGAGGGCACTACTTCGATTTCGATGTTTGCGTCGTCTGCCGCTGCTTCACGAAGTACCTTGGCCAGTTCCGCGTGCGGAACCACCCGAGGGTTCGATTGGTACTCGGTTACTACGATGCGGTCGAACACGGGCACCAGCGCCCGGGCAATCTCGGCGTAGTCTTTGTCTTTGCTGCAAGCGACCACAAGCGTGCGTGAGGGCTCCGCCCGGCCGGCGAGTGTCGTGGCCAACGCGGCGGCACTTGCCGCGTTGTGGGCCGTGTCGAGCACAACCGTCGGCTCGCCGCGTAGCACTTCGATGCGCCCTGCCAATCGCACGTGGGAAAGCCCCTCGCGTTGGGCCGCTTCGGGAACCTGCCAACCTTGTGCCGCAAGTTCATCAACCACGGCCAGGGCCACGGCCGCGTTGGCCGCCTGATGCGAACCTGTGAGTGCCAGATCGACATTCGCCAACTGCAAGCGATCATTGGTCAGATAGTCGAATTGATCTCCGCAAGTGGTCTGTCGGTGCACTGCGTCGAATTCGCGACCACGCTGAATCAGCCGGCAGCCATGCTCTAGCGCAATCTCGGCAATCACTTCGCGAGGCTCGTCTTCGACGACTCCCGAAACGACTGGCACGCCTGGTTTGACGATGCCCGCCTTTTCGCGTGCGATGCTGGCCAGAGTGTTGCCGAGTTGCTTAGTGTGATCGAGGCTGATGCTGGTGATCACGCCCACCGCGGGCAAGCAAATGTTCGTCGAGTCGAGTCGGCCACCGAGACCGACTTCAAGCACTACCGCCGCGCACTGCTGCTGAGCAAAGTACACGAGGGCCATGGCCGTGGTGATGTCGAAGAACGTGAGCCCGCCTTCGCCAGTCTCCGCGGTCCGACGGTCGAACTCCTCGACCACCGGCCGAACGACGTCGACCAGATTGGCGAACTGGTCGACGTTGACCGGAACTCCGTCGATGCAAAACCGTTGCTCGATTCGCTCCAGATGCGGCGAGCTGAATACGCCTGTGCGATAGCCAGCCGCGGTGAGCATGGCTGCCAACATCGCGGCAGTCGAACCTTTTCCCTTGGTGCCTGCGATGTGCACGATGGGCGCGGCGGTGTCGGGGCTACCGAGCGCGGTTACAAACTGGCGCATGCGGTCGAGCTTCAGTTGCCGTTCGCCGTACGGCACGGTGGCAATCCGCTCGTAATTGATACGGCCCAGCAGCCACTCGGCGGCAGCGTCGCGGCGCTCGGTGGCATCAGAAGCGTCGGAATGGTCGAGGTTCATGCGTTTGTCGTCGGCGCGGGGGGGCAGCGATTGCATCTATAGCTTCACAAGTTCCCCACGAGTTGGCCAGCGGGTCGAACCTTGCGCAGCCGTCGTGCGTATCAGCGCTTGGAGCAAAGCGGCATACCACCGGCCGGCAGCGGTCGGTATGATACTTAGGATCACGAATCCCACCCCTTACGGCTTCGGCTCTCGAGGCCTTCCAATCATCTATGTCCGACTCGCAGAAGCTTGTAGAACTTCAGAGCGTTCAAAAGGCCTACCGCGAGCCCAATGGCGATCGCCTGCCCATTTTGGACATTGAGCACTTCGCCGTCGAGCCGGGCGACCAGGTGGTGATTCGCGGCCGGAGCGGATGTGGCAAAACCACGCTGCTGCACGCGATTGCTGGGATCACTCCGGTGGACTCGGGGTCGATTTCCATCGGCGGCGTGGAGTTGACCCGCCTGGCCGAAGCAGGCCGCGACCGATTCCGGGCTCGCAACGTTGGCTACGTTTTTCAAACGTTCAATCTGCTGCCCGCGTTTACCGCGCTCGAGAACGTGGTGCTCGGTATGACCTTCACGGGCAGGCCTAAGGATCGAAAGCGGGCGATCGAGTTGCTCGAAGCCGTCGGCCTGGGGCACCGATTGCACCATAAGCCATCGGCGATGAGCGTGGGCGAGCAGCAGCGGACGGCCGTTGCCCGAGCGCTAGTAAACAAGCCGGTATTGCTACTAGCCGACGAACCAACCGCCAACATCGACCCGGGGCATCAACAGCAAGTCGTCGACATGCTGCGCGAGGTTTGCATCAACGAGAAGGTGGCGATGCTAATGGTCACGCACTCGCCCGAGGTATCCGATCAGTTCGACCACGTGGTGGCCTTGGAAGAAATCAACCGTGTGGCGCGCGCAGCATGAACTACCTCACGATAGCCTGGCGAAACATGTGTGATCGGCCGCTTGCGTCGACGCTTACCGGCTTGTCGATGGCGCTCGGCGTGGCTGCAGTGATTTGTGTGATGGTGATCCATCGCATCGCGGTCGAGCAGTTCGAGCAAGACCCGCAGGGCTACAACTTCATTGTGGGTGGTACCGGCGGACGAATGCAGCTAGTGCTCAGCACCGTGTACCACTTGGACAAACCGCTATATCCCATCTCGTACGACTACTACCGCAAGTTTACCGATGGCGAGTACGCCCGCTATACCGATGTGGTCGTGCCGTACTGCTTGGGCGACACATTTGTTGCTGGCGATTTCAAGTACCGCGTCGTCGGTACGACGCCCGAATTGTTCGACGAGCTGAAATACGATGGCGATACGAGCTATGAATTCTCCGAGGGCCGCAACTTCAAGCGCGAGAACTTCTTCGAGGGCGTGGTTGGTTCGATCGTCGCCAAGCAAGGCGGCCTGAAAGTTGGCGAAACGTTTAATCCAACGCACGGCTTGGCGGGCGAAGGCGACAAGCACCGCGAGTTCAAAGTGGTGGGAATCCTCGCGCCCACGGGCACGACGAACGATCGAGCCATTTTCGTGAACATGGAGGGGTTCTACCTGCTCGATGGCCACGCACTTTCGGCCAAGCCACCTACAAGCGACGATACCACCCCGTCGACGACCCCCGACCCAGGCATACCGTCAGTGGGCTACGACAACGCAGGCAACGAGGTCGAACCTCTACCCGAATCGCAGCGCGAAGTTACGTCGCTGTTGGTTCGTTGCCCATCGGCGATCGATTCGATGACACTGAATACGGTCATTAACAAAAGCGGTAGCGCCACGCAGGCCGTCGCGCCTACCGAGGTAGTTGCCACGCTGCTCGATAACATCATCGGCCCGGTGCAAGTCGTGCTGCTCGTGCTTACGGCGCTCATCGTGTTGGTGGCGGCGATCGGCATTTTGGTGAGCATCTACAATTCCATGTCGGAACGCGCCCACGATATAGCCGTCATGCGGGCGCTCGGTGCCAGCCGCATGGCGGTGCAACTGATTGTCCTGCTCGAAGCGGTGTTGCTTGCCCTCTTGGGGGGTGTCGCCGGATGGGTGCTCGGGCACCTGATGATCGGCATCGCCAGCCCGTTTGTCGAAGCCAGAACCGGCGTTTCGCTCGATATGCTAGCGTTTGACGCCTCGGAACTCGTGGTCATTCCCGCATTAGTGCTGCTAGCGATCCTTGCTGGTGTACTCCCCGCGTTCACGGCCTACCGTACCGACGTGGCAAAAGCTCTCAGCGGCACGCGCTGATTGCGGTACAATGAACCGTGCGGCCAGTTCATTCATCCCACGGACGTGGAGTCCATGAAACACCAATTCGTTTCTATCGCGATTGCAGTTACCGCGGTGCTTTCGTGGGCGACGATTGTCGTTGCGTGCCCCTACTGCGTTGTGGAGTCGGATACGCTGACCGAGGAGATGGAGCGTAGCGACGCGGCGATACTGGCCACACTCATCAAGCCAGCTGCGCCGCTTAATGAGGGGCCCGACGACCTGGGCGAGTTCGGAGTGATCGACCCCGACACCGGCAAGGCGAGATTTCGAATCGACGAAGTGTTGCTCGGCAAAGACCTGCTCGATGGTATCGAAGAGATCGAGGCAGTGTTCTTCGGCGAGCCTGTCGAAGGGCAGAAATACTTCCTCCGTGGCGTCGGCGTCGATACGCTCGACTGGAACATTCCGATGCCCATGTCGGAGCATGCAGTGAAGTACGTCAAGGAGATTCAATCGCTGCCGCGGCAAGGCCCCGAGCGAATGAAGTACTTCCTCAACTACCTGCAACACGAGGACCCGCTGCTAGCACAAGACTCGTACGACGAGTTCGCCCGCGCGGCGTATGCGGATGTGATTGGAATCAAAGACTTGATCGACCGCCAGCAATTGTGGGAGTGGATTCACGACCGCGACGTAAGCCCCAGCCGGCGGAGCTTGTTCTTCACCATGTTGGGCGTCTGCGGGCGGGAGGAGGACATCGAGCGGCTGCAAAAGATGATGATGGCCGACGTGCGCGTGCTGCGTTCGGCGGCCGAGGCGTCGGTCGCCGCTGGCGTCGGCCTGGGCGGTGCGATTGCGCTGCCGATCGTGCCCGAGATGGTGTCGATGGACGGCCGCCGTCGGCAGCTTGGCTTTAACGCGATGGTCGGATGCTATCTCAAGTTGACCGGCGAGGATGGGCTCGATGTCGTTGACGAGATCTTCCTAAAAGACCCCGACGCCGACCCAACCAAGGTGTACGGTGTGCTAATCGCTCTGCGGTTCCTGGGCGAGGAGACCGACGACGTGCCCATGCAGCGGCTGATCGAATCGATGCGGCTGGTGCTCGATAAGCCTGATTTCGCCGAACAAGCCATCACCGATCTGGCCCGTTGGGAGGATTGGAGCGTGCTCGACCGGCTGGTCACAATGTTCAAGGAGGCCGACCCTCGAACCTACGTCAAGGAGCCGATCATTGCGTACCTCGATCAGGCGCAGCGGCAGCCTGGCGACGTGGGCGAACGAGCAACCGCCGCGCTCAAGGAGCTAGAAGAGATTGATCCCGACGCAGTGAAGCGGGCTCGCAGCTTGCTGTCGTTTGGTTTTCTGAATCGCGCCCGCTCCGCCAAGCCAACGACTTCTGAACCAGTCCCAAGCCTCGACGAGCCCGAAGAAGAGTTGTTGGCCGACGAGTCAACAGATGATCTTATGTTGCTCGACATGGAAGCTGCCGAAGATGTTGAAAATGTGTTGCTGGATGCCGACCAGCCTGACTTCGAGGCTCCCCCCGAACCGACCGAAATGGTCGCCGACGCCGTTGAGCAAAACCCCCAGCCCGACGAAACCACTCCCACCGAGGGGGATATCATTGGGGCTAGCAATGAAAATGAAGTCGATGAAGTGGAAGTCGTCGCGGAAGCGACCCAACTACCCGCCTCCGACGCCCAGATGAGCCGCAGCGAGCCCAATCGCTTCGTGGTGCTGGGCCTTCCGCTGGTGATAGCGGCGGGATTTGTCGCCTTGGTATGGGTCGTCCTGCGTGGCGGGGCATGATCCGACGACTTCCCCAAAGAAGCCAGTTCCCCACGGAGCCAGTAGCGCCTTAAAATCAAATGAGTCGGCAGCATCCGCTGCATTTTTGTTGCACGTCTTTCCGAAATTCCTACCATGAGCACCGCGACCATCGAAGAGCCACGGCAAGCCACCTCCCCAAGCGAGAATGCGGCGCTTGAGTATAGGGCGCTGTACTCGGGCGCGATCATCAGTGCGTTGTTTGGCTTGATGTCGCTATTTATGTTGGCGGTCACCGAGTTCTTCGAACTGGCCGCCCAAGTGGCCGTGATTCCGATCGTGGGAATCATCGTTTCGCTGTTTGCCATAAGAAAGATCAGGGCCAACCGCGATATCTACACCGGCGCGCCGCTCGCGCTGTTCGGGCTGGTGATGTCGGCGGGCATGCTGGCGTGGGGTCTTGGCCATGCCGGCTACGTTTATGCTACCGAGGTTCCGGACGGGTACGAGCGAATCTCGTTCCTGACGCTCAAACCGGACCAAAAGGACGAAGAAGCCGGCCGCCCGGTGCCTCGCGAGGCAGTCGATCTGTTGAATAAGCCGGTCTTCATCAAGGGCTATATTCGGCCAGGAACCATTGTGCCCGGTCCCGGCAAGCAGGAGTTCTTGCTCGTACGCGACAACAATCAGTGTTGCTTTGGCGATCTGCAATCCGTTAAGTACTTCGACCAAGTGCTCGTGCACCTTAAGGCGCCGCTTCGCGCTGAAGACAACCTGCAGGTGACGCGGATCGGTGGTCGATTGGTTTGCACGCCGCAGAATTTAGGTCGCGGGCCTCAGTACCCGGTTTACCATCTCGACGCGGACTACATCGAGTAGTTTAGCAAGAGCCTACGCTCACCCCATTCGATCCACGCTTGCCATCTTCCGACGCCATGAAGCAAGTGCAAACAGTGCGATGGGCGATTAGCTGCTGGCTGGCGATGGTTCTGGCCGTGGCGACGGGTTGCGACCAGCAGTCGACTGCCATTTACATGACCGCGGTGGAATCGACGCCAGCGACTGGCACAAGCTCCGGTCCGCCCAACGCCAGCGACGAGAAGCCAGCCGCTGCGGCAAACGAAGTCGCGCCCTCCAAGCCTTCGAGACAGCTTGAGTCCGCCGAGCCGGGGCGTCTTTTGGACAAGACGTTCGACGACATCAAATTCGACATCGAGCCCGACGCTCCGTTCTATCGCTCGATGCTCACCGACGAAATCGAGGATCTGGTCGGCAAGCGGATTCGCATTCGTGGGTGGATGTACCCAACGTTTCAGCGCTCGGGCATCACCAACTTCGTGCTTGTCCGCGACAACCAGGAGTGCTGCTTTGGACCTGGCGCGGCACTCTACGATTGCATCGTGGTCGAAATGGTCGACGGTGCGTCGGCCGACTTCAGCACGCGTTCGATTGCTGTGGAAGGCACGTTTAGCGTCGACGAACTGATCGGCCCCGACGACAGGCACATGGCCATCTTTCATCTAGATGGCCAGAAGGTCGAATAAAGGCGCTAGCCGTCGTCGCCGCCGAGGCCGAGTTTGCTGAACCAGCGGCTCTTTCCACCGCCGCCGTTTCCGCTTGCCCCATCGCCTTTTTGGGGAAGCGAGTCGCGCAGCGCTTCGAGCTCAATGCGCCATTCGGCTAGCTCGGTTTGCTCGCGGGCAATCTTCGCTCGTTCGACGGAGAATTCCAGTTCCGATTGGCGCAGCTTTTCCGTCAACTCGGCTTCCAACTCGCCGAGCTTGCTTCGCTGCTGCTGAATCGCCTCGTCAGCGTCTACCGCCTGCTGCATCACGTTGTCGGACGCGTCTGCTGTATCCACCAGACACTCGGCATTCTCGAGTTGCTGCCGCAGCTCAATGATCTCGCGATCCTTCGATGCCACCACGTCGTCGGTAATGCGAATTGTATGCTCGATCGACGCCCGTTCCTCTTGACGCTCACCCGTCATCTCGCACGACTCTTCTTCGAGGCTCATCATGAGTCGTCGCTTGAGGTCTTCCCACTTCTCTTCGCCACCGCCGCTCGATATGTCGCCGCTCGCCGATCGGTTGGCCAGTTGCTCCTCGAGCTTCTCCTTTGCAGCTCGTAGCTCACGGACATCTTCCACGGCCATCTCGAAACGGCGTTGCAGGTCTTCCTTCTCTTGATCCATCGACTCGGTCGTTGGAGTCGGGCGATTTTGCAGCTCGGTCAGTTCGGCCAACAACTGGTCGCGTTGGTTGCGCAACTCAATCAACTCGGTCGATTCCGAGGCATCCTGATCTGGTCGCTTGGCCAGCTCTTGTTCGAGTTCGGCATTTCGCTCGCGCAAGGCGCGCAAGTCTTCTAGAGCCAGATCGAACTTGTTCTGCAGCTCCGCCATGGGCTCGGAGTCGGCCTCCGCCGCGGCGAGCTTTTGCGATACCTTTTCGAGCGTTTCGGCCAGCCGGTTCTGCTCGCCAAGCAGCCGGTCTCGTTCCTCGTGCCAAGCGGCTTCGGCCTGCTGCAATTGGCCCGATGCATCGGCGTTCGACTGTTGCTCTCCTTCGAGCTGCTCAATCCTTGTAGTGGCTTCAGCTAGCTGTTGCTCGAGCGCCTGTCGCTGCTCGCCGTGGATGTCGGCATTTGCCGAAAGCTGTGTTTCAAGCTCCGCGATTCGTTGAGCCGATTCATCGACCGATGCACTGAGTTCCTGGTGACGTGCTTCGCGCTCTGCTTCCAGTTCGCCGCGAACCGATTCGAGCTCCGTCCGCAGACGATCGGATTCTTCTTCGGCGCCGCGTAGTTCTTCGCTGCGTTGATCCAATTCAGTCGACTGTTCGGCCAACTGCGATTCAAGATCGCTGACGCGGGCGTCTTGCTGTTCGCCGAGCGACTGTCGCTCGGCGTCTATTCTTTCGCGTTCTTCGGCGAGTTCGGCGGCGGCCGCATCGAGCCGCTCCCATTCGTCGGCCAGTTCCGTTTCGCGACCGGCAATCTCCTCGTACCGTTGGTCGAGTTCGCCGGCCCGTACGTCAAGTTCACTCGTCCGAGCGTCCTGCCGTCCGGACATTGCGTTGCGCTCGGCTTCCAGTTGAGCCTGCTGGTCGGCGAACTCCGCTCGCTGAGCGTCGAGTTCCTCTCGATCGCGGGTGAGTTGCGTTTCGCGACTGTCCAGTTCGCTCCGGTGCTGATCGAGGCCCGTGGCCTGTTCGGCGTGCGCCTGTTGCTGCTCTGCCAGTTCGTTTTGCTGGGCTTCGAATGCGAGTTCCCGCTCGGCCAATTCGGCTAGCTTGCCCTCGAGCTCCTCCATCCGCTGCTTCAAGTCGGCATCCGATTGCGCCAGTTCGGCCTCCCAGGCGCGGCGCTCTTCTTCAAGCTGCTTACAAGCTTCGTCGGACGGCGCCCCTTCGCCAGAGTGGGCGAGTTCGCCCGAGAGTTGCTCCGCAACCGATTGCAACCTGCCTGCCATACACGACCCGAGGTCCTGCATCCGCTCGCGCTGACGGTCGAGCGATGATCGCGCGCGTTCGCGAAGCTCGCGGAGAGTGTCGCGAGTTGCGTCCGTCGGTGGACGATCGGCAGGGGGCTGGGGAGTTTCCATACGTCTGGGTGAGGTCCTAAAGCGACTGGCTCGGCACTGGCGCAAGCTCCGCGCCACCGCCAGTGGTTTTGGCGACAGAAGTCACTACGCAGATATATACGCCGAGCAATGGCCATGGTCAAAGACTGTCTCGCTAGTCGGGCAGCTTGTGACGGAAGTGCCGATTAAGCACCACTCGAAACCAGTGCAACCGGCCACGCTATCCAGTCGCTTCGGAATCCACAATGTGTTCGGGCGTGCGTCCGAGCAGAAAATCGGCGACCTGATGGGCGACGCGGCTCCGTAACTCGTGCGTTGCCCGAGTGGAGTAAAAGGCCGCGTGAGGCGTCACGATCACGCGTGGATCGTCGTATGGCGCGGTGTTCATGTCGGGCGGTTCGGGTACCTGGACGTCGAGGCCGGCACCGGCGATTTCGCCCGCTTCGAGCGCTGCGGCGAGTGCCGCATGGTCCACCAGGCCACCGCGCGAGGTGTTGATTAAGAAGGCACTTGGCTTCATTTGAGCAAATTGGCGCGGGCCGATCAGGTTGGCCGTGTCGTCGGTCAGCGGGCACAGCAGCAACACGTAGTCGCTCTCCGCGAGCAACTCGTCGAGGGGGCGCCACTGTGTGTTGGCAGGCGATTGTCGCGATCGATTGTTGACCAACACGCGCATGCCGAGCGCGGCGCACTTCCGTGCCACGACCGAGCCGATTTGTCCCGTACCAACCACGCCCACCGTCTGATCTTCCATCCGTTCGAGCGGCAGGCCCGCCAGGCGATCGTATTCGCCCGCCTGGGCCGACTGGTGATAGACGTGAATCTTGCGAGCCAAGGCAAACATCAGTGCGAGCGTGTGGTCGACCACCTCCGGGATGCAGTAGTCGGGCACATTGGTGACTATCATCCCGCGCTCCGTCGCCCGACGCACGTCGATGTTGTCAAGTCCAATGCCGGTGCGGGCGATGTGTCGGCAATCGACGGCCGCATCGATCACCTTGGCGGTGACCTGCGCCCAGCAAGTGAGGATGGCGTTAACGTCGACCGCCAGCCCGGCCAACGTCTCCTCATCCTCGGCCGGTGGCGTCACCAATTCACAGTCCGCTTCGGCGAGTATCGACTTTTCCAGGTCGATATCGGCCCAAGGATAGTCGGTGTAGAGGGCGCGTGGCATTCTGGGTTGGGGGTTGGACGTCGGTGGGTGGAGGTCAAAGCGACCTATCCTATCTGCCAACCCGAGCTATCGAAAGCTGCACCTCAAGTCGATGCGTCCATCACCTGCCAACAACCGTCTATGCGTACATGGCCGCTATTTCCTTGGCAAAGTTCTTTTCGATCACCGCGCGGCGGAGGCTCAGCTTGGGGGTCATTTCGCTCAGGTCGATGGAAAAGCCGCGGTCGATTACGGTGAACTGCCTAATCTGTTGCTCTGGCGGCAACTTGCGTAGGCTCGCGTCGATTTCGCGCTGAATGATCTTGCGGATTTTCGGGTGCGAGACGCCCCGTTTCTTCGACCACACGAACAGTTTTTGCTTGCGAATTTCGTTCTTAATCCGCTTGGGATTGGGCACAATGATGGCCGACAAGTACCGCCGGCCTTCGCCTATCACCATCGCCTGCTCAATCCAGGTCGAAGCACATAGTAGTGTTTCGATGGCCGATGGGATGATCTTCTTGCCGGTGGCCAGAGCCATCATCTCCTTCTTTCGACCGACGATTGCCAGCCGCCCTTCGGAGTCCCATTCGCCCAGGTCGCCGGTGTGCAGCCAGCCGTCCTTCAGCACCTCGTTCGTGGCGTCTTCATTCAACCAATAGCCGCGCATCACACTGGGGCCGCGGACCAGGATTTCGCCATCATGGGCCAACTGTACTTCGAGATTCTCCAGCGGCCGGCCAACCGACATCGGCGCGAACTCCTTGTGCGACGGCACCGTCACCACCGGCGAGGCCTCGGTAAGCCCGTAACCTGGCAGCAGCGGAATCTGCTCCTCAGCGAATCGCTCAACGACCGACGGCGCTAAGGCGGCGCCACCACAGTAACACCGGGCGATTCGGCCACCCAGCAGTTGGCGAATCGTCTTGGGTGGCTCGCCATCGGACTTCTCAAGCTCCGCGTCCGCCAAATCGACTAGCTTTTGATACAGGTAAGGTACCGCGTTAATCGCCAGCGGCTTTACCAGTTGGCAATCGCGGATGAAGGTTTCGCGCGGGTCTTCGGCTAGAATCAGCCGCGAGCCGCGCTGGATCCAGCTATACAGGTCGCAGGTGCGCGCGTAGATGTGACTAAATGGCAACACGCCCAATCGCATCTCGTTGCGACTGCCAACCGCTTCGGAAAGCGCCGTGGTGTTGCAGACGATATTCTCCTGCGTCAGCATGACGCCCCGCGGTTCGCCCGTGGTGCCCGACGTGTACAAGATGGTGGCCAGCGACTCGGGTCCGCACACATCGTGCGAAGGCAAGTGCTTTCCGATCCGCTCGTTCGAACGCTTCTTCAGCTTCACCTCGTTGGCGTCGGCGCCCAGTTCGATCATATGTCGGGCACCGCAGTGGGAGATGAGTTCTTTCTGCTTCGCCTTACTCAAGGTAGAGTGCAGCGGCACGTGCACAGCGCCCAGGTAATGCAGCGCCATGTCGTTGACGACCCACGCCAGGCTGTTCCGCCCAATCTGCACCACCAAGTCGCCGCGCAGAATGCCGTTGTCGGCAAGCTCTTTCGTACGCGCCTCGACCGCGGCGCCGAGGTCTTCCCACGTATACCAAGCGACCCGGCCGCCTTCGATCACGCCCAACGCAGGTTGATGCCGACGGCGGCGCACAGTCGCAACAAACAATTCGGGCACGGTTTGAGCAGCGGTTGCTGTAGTCATCGATCGCATAAATCAGAAATTGGAGAATCGCCACAAAAGGTCCATTCTGTCCGATCTTACCGAAAAACGATTCTAGGCGACTTTATTCGTCCCCCACCATCCCCTTCGAAGTTCGTTTTCCTCTGTTTTTCTCGGTGTGTTTTCATTTCCGAAGAG
>JANQOF010000006.1 GCA_028279215.1 Pirellulales bacterium | reverse complement strand
CGAAGTAGGCGAATCTGCATGATTCGTCGATGTAAGCCAACGTAGTCAGATGCGGACGCAGTAAGCGGCCACGCTACAGATAGGCGATGGGCGCTCTAGGCAACGTTTAGCACCACATTCGTAGTTCCGTTGTCGCTTTGTGGTTCCATGGGCTCACGTGGTGCCCTTAGTGACGTGGTGGCTACCGACACGTCCTCGTGTAGCCCGCCATTCTGAAGCGATGTCGACTTTGTCTTGGTGGGTTCCTCAGAATCTTCTTGACTCCATATTCTAATTCGTTAGAATTAGCGCCATCGCGAGGCGTGTTGCGCCTCCAAGGCGGATTCTCATGCGGAGCAATGCCATGGCAAGGCCGGCGAGTAAGCATCCCACTGATGGGGAATTGGAAATACTTCGCATCCTCTGGGCGAACGATAGTTGCACGCTGTCGGAAGTTTGCGAAGCGCTACGGGAAGATCGTGACGTCGCCACCACCACCGTCGCCACCATGCTTCGCGTGATGCTCGACAAGCAGCTTGTCAAACGCAAGAACGCGGGACGCGGGTACGCTTGGTCGGCCGCCGTGACGCAGGAGAAAACGGCCGGCAGCATGCTGGGCAAATTGGTCGACGGTGTGTTCGACGGCTCGGCCAGCCGGCTGGTGGCTCACTTGGTGGAGACCGAAAAGCTCACCGAACAGGAACTGGCGGAACTCGAATCGCTGGTCGATGCCAAGCGACGAACAGTAAAGAAGTCGCGCACTAACAAAGGGGCAAGACGATGAACGACCAAGTACTCTGGCAGCTTGGCGGATGGACGATGATCCACTTCTTGTGGATCGGCGCGTTTGCGACGCTGGTCCTGGCGATTGTTCGTTTACTTCTCCGTCGCGCTTCGGCGAACCTGCGCTACGCGACGACGCTTGTCTGCTTTCTCGCTTTGGCCGTGACACCGTTGGCAATCGCCGCCTTGCTGGCAAAGGATGTGGATTGGACGGCGACTACAACGCAAGCGGAGGTTGTGGATCTATTGCCCAAGCAGGTTGTCTCCGAACCGGCGTTGGCACCAGCAGGAGTAGCGATGCAACGGCCAATGGTGATCGACTTGGCCGACACGCCGATCGATGTCGACGCCAGGCTCGCAGCTCCCAGCAACAGCGAGCCCGCGGGGCCAAGCGATGTAAATCCGTTGGCGGCCGCCGCTCCCGAGCTTTCCGAGTTGCCGATCGAAGCCACCAACGATGCCATGGCTGCCGCGCTAAGCCAGGTACCGACCTATCTACCTTGGGTGTGGATTGTCGGAACGCCGCTAATGTTCTTGTTGTTAGGCACGGGGCTCATTGGTTCCGATCGAATTCGCCGCGGCGCGCAGGTGTTGACCAACGGCCCCGTCTACGAAACTACTCGGCGACTTCGCACGGCGCTGCGGCTTGGCCGCAATGTTGCGGTGGGCGTGAGCGATCGCGTGCTGCAGCCCGTGCTGGTGGGTATTGTGCGACCGATGATTTTACTGCCGCCAGCAGCGCTTACCGGGTGGTCGCCCGAGGAACTGGAAATGGCGCTGCTGCACGAGCTGGCGCACGTCCGGCGACACGACAATCTGGTGAACGTGCTGCAGCGGTTCGTTGAGTCACTGCTGTTTTTCCATCCATGCGTGTGGCTTGTAAGTCGCTGGCTGCGCGTCGATCGCGAACAGTGCTGCGACGCGATCGTCGTCCGTCAGACCGGCGCCCGCGAAGCCTACGCCGACCTATTAATTAGCGTCGCCCGCGACGCGAGCAGTCGTCGACTTCCATCGACGGCCGTTGCCTTATCGAGTCATCCGCTTGCACGACGGGTGCGGCGAATTCTGCAGTTGGAGGACGAAGAGATGTTGGTATCGAAGCGGTCGATGGGATTGGTGGCAGTGGTGTTGGTGGCGTTCGTTGCCTTGGCGATGTGGCACGGACAGCCAGCGAGCGTGGCACAAGATGCCAGTGGCGAGCCCGAGGCGCCAGCTACCGAAGACATAGAAACAGCAGAACTAACCACAGAAGGCACAGAGCCAAGTTTGTCACCTGACCTTAAACCTCACTCCATCGACGACGTCGAAATCGATTTTGATGGTCCGCAGAGAATCTACGAACTCACGGGCGACGAACATCACGAACAAGTGTTTGCAGTTGCCAAAGCCCACCAGGAAGCAGGACACAAGGTGATGATTCAGAGTCGCCGCGGCGGTGGGCGACTTGTTGTCACCAAACCCGAACCAGCCCTACCGGCGACCGTCGCCGCGCCTACTGCGAACCTGCCCTTCCTGCCACTCGAAGAGCAGCGTGTCGCCGACCTGGCATTCAAGATGCTGAGTGTCGAAGTCGCGCCACTCGATCCGGAAACGCTGAAGTCTGTGAAGGAGAACGGGTTCGACGGTGGAGTTCGAATAGAAGACGTTGGTAAAGTGGTCTACGCTCGAGGTTCCAAGATCTCGCGGCAGCCGCAAGATGAAAGGGACTGGCGAGCGGGCGACATCTTAGTTGGCCTGCACGTGTGGGAAACTCCCAACCTCCCAGCGCTTGGCAAGGTCCTCCGCCGCGACGATTTAGACGAATTCAACCCGATCAAGTACTTCGTGCTCCGTGAAGAAGTCGACGCGGAGGCGCTTCGCAAACTCGAACGGGAGCAGGAGCGTAGGCGAGGTGGTGGCGGTGGATTCGGCGGCGAATTTAGTGGGGACTTCGAGAGTGGTGGCGGATTTGGCATGGAGAGTGATGAGTGGGAACAAGGCGCCCGGATGGCAGGCGGTGAGTTCGGCGGACGAGGTGGCGGATTCGGTGAGTTCGGCGGCGGTGGCTTTGGCCGACGTTCGAGCCGCGATCGAGTAGGGGCGAATCGCGAACCGCCCACCAAGCTCGTCCTCGTCACCGGCAGAATGTCGTTCGATCAGCGAGCTTGGGAGTTTGAACAAGTGCGACTGAAGCGCGTCGAGCAGAATCGTCCCGGCGCGGGTAGGAGTTATCGCAACGCGGATATCGACCAGTCGCCACTCCCGAAGATGGAGTCGGGCGGGCGACCAACAGCGTCTCAAAACGACCGCAAGATACGGGATCAAAATGCCCGCATCGCTGACGACATGATTAAGGAACTCGCGAGCGTCCAGGCCGCCCGCGATCAGTTGGTGAACGCGTACGAGCGGTTTATCGACCAGGCGGCAAGCAAGTTGACCGCAGAGGAAAGTAAGCTGGAAGCTGCCAGCGCGAAGCTCTCCAAAGCAAAAGCGGAACTAAAGCGCAGAAAAGACCTGGTAGAAGAGGGGCTCGAACCCCATCTCAAGCTTCAGGCGAGCGAGCAAGAATACCGAGAAGCGGTCGCCCAAGTTCGAACTGCCGAGCACGACGTGCTTGCCGCTCGCAACGCTCTCGAAGCCAAGAAGAGGGAGCGCGACTCGAAGCAGGCCGAATGGACGGCAAAGATCAACAAGCTTCAGGTCGAACTCCAAAAAGCTCGCGTCGACGCGCTAAGGGCCGAGATAGCAGCTGAGAAGAATCCGGTAAGGGGTTCGAAGCGAGTTGATAATGACAGGCCCCCCAAGGCAGAGCCAGCGGACAAGTCGGCTAGTCGCGTCTATCCATTGATCTATCCATTGATGGGTCCGGCCACGGACGAAGAACTGAGAGCCTATATCGCGGCATCGCAAGACGGCAAAAGCGGGACCTTGTTGCGCGACACCACAAGCAACAACCCGGAGGCTACGCACGGGATGGTTTGGGTGGCAGATGCACCCAGCGCAGAGCAATTGAAGCCAACTCTACTCTACGACGGCCGTACGTTCGACCAGTGGAAGGAGGATTGGAAGACGGAACTGAAGACCGAGAACCGCATCGAAGCAATCGAAGCCCTGCGGGCGTTTGGGCGGGCAGGACTCGGTAAGCAGGCGACCGAGGCAATTCTTGAGGTCGCCGAGCCGTATCAATTCAACGTATGGGGTGACTCGGATGGCGAAAAGGGACTGGTAACAGCCATTGTCCACGCATTTGGTGGAAGCGATGGCAACCCGCCCGTGCCTGCGAAGGCTTCGTTGCCTATCCTTGTCGAGCGCCTCAAGCAACATCCCAAGCATTACAAGTGGCTAGTGTGGCATGCGCTAACGGGCGTCAAGCCCACCGACGACGAACTGTCGCCCTTGTTGGCGCAGCTTGCCGCAGAAGGCGATAGCGATCTCCGCGAGATGGGACTATATGCACTGCTGCGGATCGATCCAGACATTGAATTGCAAGAAACACGCAATTCAGTCACCAAGAATCTGACCGACGATGACACGAGTGTGGCGATGGCGGCGGCGAGTGGTCTAGTGAAGTCCGACCAACGTGGCTTCCGCGGCGGAGGAGGAGTGCAGAGCACTGTCACACTTCGGTCGCTAATGCCCGAGTTGTTGCCTCAGCTATTCCACGACGAATTCAACATACGCAAGAACGCCCGACGCGTGCTGTCGTATGGAAGCGATATGCAGATTGGTGATCTCGAAAATGCACTAATCCATGTCGTCGAGAGCCCGACGGAGCCACTACGGGTCGGCGACACGATGCTGTTCGACGAGGGCAGCTCGCCAGAGGAACTCAAAGCACGAAAGCTGGCGGCGATTCGCACACTGGCTGTGTTGGGTAGCAAGGCAAGGACGGCGGTACCCTTGTTGGATAAATTGCTGACCGACGAAGACTCCGAGCTACGCATGGCCGCTTATGTCGCTCGCAACGAGGTGCTGGGCTTACGGCACGAGGAAAACACTTCATGGTACAAGTTGGATAAGAATGTGCTCAAGGTATTCGGCCTGGTAAATGAGGACGACGAATATGACTCCTCACCGCTGCTACGACTTGAACGCGAACGCAAAGCCGAAGTGGAGATGTTGGGCCGAACCATGTACACGGGCGGTGGCGGTGGTTTTGGAGGCGGTGGAGTTTTCTAGTCACACGCTTTCGGACGTCCCGAGCCGCGTGCTACAATCCCACGCATGACGCTGGTGATTGGCATGGACGAAGCCGGTTACGGTCCCAATCTAGGGCCTTTGGCGATTGGGCTGTCGGCCTGGGAGGTCGGAGGTCAGAGGCCAGAGATTAGGGACGCGCAAGCGGAGATTGATCTCTACCAACTGCTCGAGCCATTGGTTTGCGACGCGCCCGACGGCGATCGCATTGCGATTGCCGATTCCAAGGCGCTCTACAAGCCGGGCGGCGGACTTGGCCAACTCGAGCGTGGTCTGCTCTCGATGCTCGCTGCATGCTCGGACGCGGTTCCAAGGTGCCTCGACACGCTTATCGACGCGCTCGACGCCGACGCCGAGGACCGCCGCAAGCATTTGCCTTGGCATCAAAACGGCTTTGATCCCGATGTGCCGGCAGACTGCGCTCCCAGCGAAATCAATTCAGCAATCGACCGCGTGAACAAGACTCGCGACCAAGTGCGCATCTGCTCGCTGCGCGGGCGGCTTGTGTATCCACAAGAGTTCAATGCCATCTGCAACAAATACGGCAGCAAGGGACTCGCCCTTTCGCACTGGACGCTGTCGCTTCTTCAAGAGACGCTGAATCGACTCTCCCCAGTCCCCAGTCCCCAGTCCCGAGCCCCCATATTCGTCACTTGCGACAAGCACGGTGGGCGGAACAACTACGCAGGGCTGCTTGCTGAGTATTTCCCTGAGTCTCATTTGCGGGTCATTGTCGAAAGCCGTCCTCGGAGCGCCTATTTGCTGCAAAGTGAGCAGTCGCAGATTCGTATCGAGTTCCGCACGAAGGGCGAATCGCGACTCGAAGCCGCACTGGCGTCGATGGTGGCCAAGTACCTACGCGAACTTTCGATGCAGGCATTCAACTCCTATTGGCGCTCGCACCTGCCCGACCTCAAACCTACCGCCGGCTACCCGGTGGACGCCAAACGATTCAAAGCCGACATCGAATCGAAGCAACGCGAACTGGGCATCGCCGACGATACTCTTTGGCGAAGTCGATAGCGATTAAGTGTTGCGACGGTACTGCCCCCTCTCCCGCCGAGCGGGAGAGGGCTGGGGTTAGGGCAATGCGCTTCGAGCAAAATGGTAAGCCCCTCACCCGGCCTTCGGCCACCCTCTCCCCTTGGGGGCGAGGGTTTTGAAACAGGTAACTATCACAGGAGCACTACGCAAGACAAAGTATGGGCAACGGAGTAGAATCGCATTCGATCGTAGTTCCTTTGTTGCTTGGTGGTTCCATCTATGTATCTCTACATCGCACGGCATGCTTGGGCGGGGCATTATGGCGACGACGGACCGTGGGACGACGACAGCCAGCGCCCGCTGACGACCGAGGGCATCGAGCGATATCGGCGCGTCGTGCAGCAGCTGGCTGATGGCGGCATGCGACCCACGCAGATTGCCACCAGCCCGTACACGCGATGCCGCCAGACGGCCGACTTGATTGCCGAGGCGTCAGGCGGCGAGATCAAGGAACTCGACGCGCTGGCGATTGGCAGCGATTTGAGACCGCTAATCGAATGGAGCAACAGGCACCCAGGGCAGGATTTGTGCTGGGTAGGACACAATCCCGACGTCGGGCATCTCGCGGCCGCCATGATTGGCGACTCGGCCAGCCGCATCCGATTTGCGAAAGGCTCGGTGACGGCGATCCGCTTCTACGACGCCGTAGAGGTCGGTGCCGGCGAGCTCTACTGGCATGCCACGGCCAAGCTACTGGGAGTATAGTAGAGTGTTTCAAACCACGTTTGCCAGTGCGGAACCTGGCGGACCATAAGCACTGGCGTAGCCCGTGGCACACACGTGGCAAACTGCAAGGAGCATTCAATCGATGGCGCAACGGAAGGCCTACGATGCAGTCGTGATTGGTGGCGGGCACAACGGGCTGGTTTGTGCCTGCTATCTGGCCCAAGCGGGCAAACAAGTAGCCGTCGTCGAACGTCGGCACGTGCTGGGCGGTTGCGCTACCACTGAAGAACTGTGGCCCGGTTACCAGGTGTCGACCGCGGCCTATGTAATTAGTCTGTTTCTTCCCGAGATCATTCGCGACCTCAAGTTGCGGGCGCATGGGCTTGAGATATTGCCGCGGACGCCGTCGTCGTTCACACCGCTACCCGACGGGCGAAGCTTGCTGATGGGTCCCGAGCCAGGACTGAACCAGCGGGAGATATCCAAGTTCAGTCCGGCCGATGCCGAAGCGTATCCGCGTTACGAAGCGCTGCTCGAGCGAGTCGCTGGCGTACTCGAACCGCTGCTGAGCCAAACGGCGCCCGATCCGTTGCCGCTGCCGAGCGAGTGGCGGCGGACCAGCATCGCGAAGAAGATGCGCGACACGAAGAAACTGTGGTCGTTGTATCAGGCAATGGCTTCGCTAGGCGACGATCTGCCGGCCGCCGTCGAACTGCTCACCGGCGCCGCTCGGCCGATTCTCGATCGTTGGTTCGAGTCGGACGTGCTCAAGGCCACCTTGGCGACCGACGCGATCATTGGCGCCTTCATCTCCATTAACTCACCTGGGAGCGCCTATGTGCTTTTACACCATGTGATGGGCGAGGCGGGCGGCACCCGCGGGGTGTGGGGCTACGTGCGTGGGGGCATGGGAGGCCTGTCGCAAGCGCTGGCTGCCGCGGCGGAAGAGATGGGCGTCGATATCTTCCGCGAGACGGCCGTCGACGTGATCCATACCACCGACCGCAAGGTGACCGGCGTGAGTCTGTCGGATGGCTCGCAGTTGGATACCTCGATCGTCGCGTCAAGCGTCGATGCAAATCTCACCTACCTCAAGCTGCTCGACGCGAGCGTGCTGCCCGATAACTTTCGCCAGGCGATCGAGAACATCGACTATGCGTCGGCGTCGATGAAAATCAACCTGGCGTTGGCCGAACCGCCCAACTACACCGCGCTGCCGTCGACCGGTGTTGCGCCGCACCACCACGGCACCATGCACATTGGGCCTACGCTGGATTACATCGAACGTGCCTACGACGACGCCAAGTACGGCCGGCCGAGCGAGTCGCCTGTGATTGAAATGACAATGGCAACCAGTGTCGACGACACGTTAGCGCCGCCCGGCAAACACATTTTGTCGTGCTTTGTGCAGTTTGCGCCGTACGAGCTCCAAGCCGTGCAGTGGGACGAAATCAAAGACCAATTCGCCGACCGTTGCATTGAGATCATCGGCGATTACGCGCCGAACGTGCCCGGCGCGATCGAACACCGCCAGGTGCTGAGCCCGCTCGATCTCGAACGTGTGTACGGCATCACCGGAGGTAACATCATGCAAGGCGCCATGAACGCCAACCAACTTTACTGCTTCCGACCGATCGCCGGCTGGGCCGACCATCGCTCGCCCGTCGAGGGCTTGTACCTGTGCGGCGCGGCAAGTCACCCCGGCGGAGGAGTCATGGGCGCATGCGGCAAGAACGCCGCCACCGAGATTCTGCGAGATGGGCGGTGAAACGCAGCGCGGTAAGCGAGAGTTGGAGCCGCGAGACTTTCAAACGTACTAACAAAACCGATTGAGTTGTCGCTTGCGATCGAGCGAGGTGTCTATGCAGAAAACCGACTTGCGAAGCATCGAAACCGATCCTGTGCGCTGTGGTGGTCAAGCCGTGGTGGCCGGAACCAGAATCCGCGTTGCCACTATTTTGGTTTGCTATCGGCAGGGAATGGGCGTGGAAGAGATTACTCAGCAATATCCATCGCTCAAGCCGGCTGACGTTCATGACGCTCTAGCGTATGCCTACGATCACATGGCGCAGATCGAGGCCGACTTGGCAGCCGACGATGAGTCGACCGTTCAGCAACAAAGCGAAGGCAACAAGTCGGCGTAATGGCGGACTCGACCTTCTTCATTGACGAAGATGTCTACGGTGCCGTGGCCATTGCATTGCGTGGTGCAGGGTTCGATGTGGTGTCCACGCCCGAGGCTGCCCGGCTTGGCGAATCGGCTGAGTCGCAGTTACTCTGGGTAACTAACGTCGCGAGGGCGATTGTAACATTCACTGTGGCCCACTTCGCCCAATTGCATACCGCGTGGCTCGCCTCCGGTCGTCATCACTGCGGAATCATCGTGTCGTCACAGCGACCAATCGGCGGTACCATTCGCCGGCTCACTAATCTTGCTACGACTTCGGATGTCGCCACAATGCGTGACCATATTGAGTTTCTTAGCAACTGGTAGGCATCCAGTCTCCAGTTCCAAGATTCTTCAGGTGACCGCACGATTCGGGCATCTAGGGTAGTCGTCGCCCGCAAAAGCTTGACAGGTTGCGCATCGCGAACTACGGTTCATCAAGGCGCTCGTCGCCCAGAAATTCTCCTATCCAGGCGTAATCTCAGCAATGTTTCGCAATTCGCTGGTGTCCAAAGCGGCACAATACTTCATGTTGTTGGCCGTACTGGCGTTGTTGAGCCAGACGTATGCCCAGTACTACGGTGTTGGAAACCCATACGCCCAACGTGCGCCCGAGCCGCGCCGCCAAATGCCGAATACCGCCCGCAACGTTGGCGGATTTAGCGGCAATCCATATCGCAACAGTACGGTGCCTCCGACCGGGATGCCGATCGGTACGAGCCACAACTTCTTTGGTGGCGGCACAACTCGATCGGTCGCGCACAAGCCGGCTCAAAAGCCGTTCTCGAATGTCCATATCCCTGGTCCGTTGATGACGTCGCGGCAAGCGGCCCAAATCGAAGTGGCGCGGGGGTTGTGGGGTTGGGGTCCCTAACTGTGTGAGCCCGACATCACCACGTAGCTGTATCCACTTGCTTAGGAAAGTCATATGCCCGCGATCACCAGTTCCGTAAAGTGCTTCGGTAAACTCACGCTAGCGGTCGCTCTCGCCGCGGCGATTGGTGGCTCGATTGTTCAACGAACAAATGCCGAATCGCTCGACTTGCCCGATCCACGGTCTTCGACCAACGGCGCCATTCACTATCAACGGGCCTGTTTATTCTTAAGCGCTGTCGACATCGATCAACGCGCGATCCTGCGCAAACCCATTTGGCAAATCATCACGGCCGAAACGACGGACGACGAGCTGGCCAAGATCGACGATTTGCTCATTGCATCGCGTCACGCGATTCGCTCCGGGTTGGTCGGAGCCGACCAAATGGAGGCCGATTTTGGGCTCGACATTCGCCAGTATATGATTGCGTCGTATGTTCCTCACGTCGAACTAATGAAAGACATTGGTCGGCTGATTGCGCTGCACGGTATGCAAAAGCAGTCGGCGGGCGACTGGAAACTGGCCGCGGAGACCTACGCGGCCGGATTGCGAATGGGCCGGCACATGACCCACCAAACCACGCTGGCAGAAGCGCTGGCGGGCGTCGAGATCCTCGAATCAATGTACTTCAGCATCGGTCACTGGGCGGTGCGTTGCCCCGATGTGGAACTCGTGGATCAAGTGTCCGACATGGCCAACGCCATGGCGGCCGACATGGTGAACCCCGCCCGCACGCTCCGGTTTGAAGCTAGTATCTCCAACATGCGGCTGGACGCTTTTGAAGAGGCCTACCCGAACGGCCCTTGGGCCGAGATGCTGCTTGAGGCGATGGGTGGCAAAGTGCCCGCAACCGATCGCGAAGGTCGGCAAAAGGCCGCCGTTGCCGCCGCGGTGAAAGCTGGCGTTCCCAAAGATGCATTTGCCGATGAAGCGTCGGTAGAGAAGTTCATCCGTAGCGTTCGCTCGTCGTACGCCGACCTTGCCCGCGAGTCGGCCGAATGCTTGGTGCTGCACCCACCACACTCGATTGAGCAGGGCGAGGCAGTGTTTGCCAAGTACGCCGCCAAGCTCCCCGCCACCGAACGACTCAGCGCCCTCAACCCGGCTCGTGCCGCTGCGTTTTTTGCCGTGCATCAAGCGGAGCTCGACATCCTTCGTCAGGTGCTCGCCATTTCGGCCGAACGCACTTCCGAAGGCTTTCCTGCTTCGCTCGACGCTGTGAAAGACCGATTGGGCGATCGCCCGCTCAAGAGTCCGTACGATGGAAGCCCGTACGTCTATGAGCAACTGGACGGCGGCAAGGGTTTCTCGCTCTCGCTCCAAAAGGCGAAAGTCGGCGACATCGAATTGCCGCCTATCCGCTTCCACTATGTCATGCCGACCAAAGCCGAGTAAGCTGAAGGCTCAAAACGGTTTCCAACGCCGTTTCAAACCGCCAGGACGCCAAGATGATGGGGAAGACGCCGTAGCACGACTGGGCGTACTGACTTCCACGACGCTTCTTGGTCGGCGACAGATTGATGGTGCGTTTCGCTGCGCTTCACGCATCCTACGAGCCTTCGGCTGACGCGCTAGCCAGCTTTGGAGCTCGGTAGGTCGACATTGGCGCCGGTCGCCGGCGTTGACATCGGCATGCTGACGTTGGTGTCGGAAGCGCCGCCCAAACGGCAGAAGTCGGTAACCGCTTCGATCACACGATCCTGCTCGTCGGTGGTCATCTCAGGAAACATCGGCAGCGACAACACTTCGTCGGCAGCTTGCTCGGTGTGCGGCAGGTCGCCCGCTCGAAGTCCCAGCGGTGCAAAACAGCCTTGCATATGCAGCGGCACCGGATAGTAAATCGCCGAGCCAACTCCCGCCGCCGAGAGAGCTTGTTGCAGTTCGTCGCGTTTTCCACCCTTGACGCGCACCGTGTACTGATTCCACACCGTCGATACGCCGTCGGCAACGCTCGGCAATGTAATGGCGTCCTCAATACCTCGAGCGGCGAACTCGTGACCGTAGCGATCGGCGTGCGCACGGCGTGCTTCTGCCCAGTTCGTTACGTGCGGAAGCTTGACTCCGAGGGCCGCGGCCTGCAGCGAGTCGAGCCGACTGTTACAACCCACCAAGTGGTGATAGTAACGTGGGTGCTGACCGTGATTGCGAAGGCGACGGAGTGTTTCGGCGTATTCGTCGTTGTCGGTCGTAATCATTCCACCATCGCCGAGTCCGCCCAGATTCTTGGTAGGGTAGAAGCTAAAACAACCAAAGTCGCCGATCGCGCCCACCTGCGTGCCGCCAGCGGTCGCGCCAATGGCTTGGGCGGCGTCCTCCACAATCGCCAGTTCATGTTCCTTTGCCAGTTCCAGGATTGGGCTCATCGACGCTGCCTGGCCAAATAAGTGGACCGGGATGATCGCTTTGGTGCTCCATGTCACCTTGCGGGCCAGGTCCTCTGGATCGATGTTAAACGTGTCGGGCAGGATATCGACAAACACCGGGCGCGCTCCCAGCCGCCACACCGCCCCGGCGGTTGCGAAGAAGGTGAAACTCGGCAGCAGCACTTCGTGGCCACGTTCGATGCCGAGGGCCATGAGCGATAGCAGCAGTGCGTCGCTGCCCGACGCGCAACCCACAGCATGCTCGGTGCCCACTTGAGCGGCGA
The DNA here is from genome assembly GCA_028279215.1 of Pirellulales bacterium. GTDB lineage: Bacteria > Planctomycetota > Planctomycetia > Pirellulales > Lacipirellulaceae > Aeoliella. The sequence continues at coordinate 13,446 of JANQOF010000006.1, read as the reverse complement.
ACGCCTCCTCGAATTCACGACAAGCAGGTCCGTTGATGAACGTTCCCGTGCTCAGCACTTCGGTCATGGCTGCATCGATTTCATCGAGCAACGGAGCGTTTTGACGATTGATATCCAACATCGGAACTGGGGAATTGCTAGCAGCGGCGGACATCGTATTTCCAAGGGGATTGGGACCGGGGGCGTAAGAAGTTCAACCAAATCGGCGGCCACGTACGATTCACCTGCGCGGCCAGCGACGACATTAGGAATTCGCCAGTGGGGGGTCAATGGCAACGTGACATGATCAACATTGCTACCAACCGATTTTTGCAGGGTGCATGCAAAGCACGTAACCCAAAGTTAGCCGCGCGGCGCAGCCAAGCGTGTTCCGTCAGCCGCGCGGCGCAGCCAAGCGTGTTCCGTCAGCCGCGCGGCGCAGCCAAGCGCTCATCGCACGCCGGTTTGACCTAAGTGCGACTCGGTGGCTAACATCAGCAGGCAAGGAGCTGTCCATGGCCAAGCGGAATCGCAAGAACGAATCTTCAACATCGGACGAGACGTATACCATCCATCTGATCGCGATGGCTTCAGGCGATCTACTGAACGGGCTGGCGCGGGTTGCCATCTCTCAGTTTCCCGACGTTAGCTTCGATGTCGTGTCGCATCCGTTGCTCGACACCATGGAGAAACTCGAGGCCAGGCTCGATGAGCTCTCAGGCGAGCGGCCCATCGTGCTGCACGCGCTGGCCGGCGACGAGATGAAAGGGTTGGTTCGCAACAAGTGCATCGTGCGGCGCATTCCGCACTTCGACGCCACTGGTCAGTTGCTCAACTTCTTTGCAGGCTGTGTCGGCGTGTTACCTCAGAACGACGTGTCGCAGATCTACCGATTCGACACCGCGTATCGGCGGCGAATCGAAGCAATGGAGTTTGCGCTAGAGCACGACGACGGTCTTGGCATTCACTCGCTTCGCGAAGCCGACATCGTCATCGTGGGCATCAGCCGCGTGAGCAAGAGCCCGACCACGTTGTTCCTCAGCTCGCGCGGGTACAAGGTAGCCAACGTGTCGATTGCTCCGGAGGTCGAGTTTCCCGACGAGCTCGAGAAGATCACCAATTCAAAGATCGTCGCGTTCACCATGCAGCCGAAGCGGTTGCACGAAATCCGCATCGAACGCGCCAGTCGGATGGGCGTCGAGGGCACTTCTTACGGTGACTTGCAAAGCGTCATCCGCGAAGTGATGCACGCCGAAAGCGAATACCGCCGTCGTGGCTACCACATCATCGACGTTACGAACCTCACCATCGAACAATCGGCCGCCAAGGTGCTGATTGCGATGGATCCGTCGGTGAGGTGAAAGCAATAAACGGCCGCCGCCGTTCACCACCGCGTGAATTGTAGGTGAACGGGGCGGCCGGTGTGTGGCCAGATACTAACCGCGCCGCCATAGTCTAACGACGGAGGGCCATTAGGGCGGCGCCAACAAGGGCGAGCGCGCCTAGTACCACGGTCGAAGGCTCGGGAACACCGACAATACGAACGTCGTCGATGTTGAGCTCTTGGCCGCCGAACGAGAATTGGTTAATGGCTCCCGTCACCGAGACAAAGCCGCTGTTCGAAACATTGCTTACCGAAATACTGAATTCGGAATTCGAGAAGCCGTCGTGGGCAACGAAGTCGTCGGTGTTGAAGAGCATACCGTTGACCGACAAGTTGATGTTTCCACCAAACTCGGCGTAGGCGAAGCCGGCAGCCGAAGCGCCGCCGCTCGGCAGCACGACGTCGAGATTCACATTGCCCATCGTCATGCCGTTGCCAGCGCCCGCTGAATTCGGATTAGCGACCGTGGTCGATCCAGCGTTCGTCGAACCGCTGGGGAACAAATTGAAGTCTTCGACGTTGAAGGTAATGCCGTCGGATGTGAACGAACCGCCGTTCGGGTAATTGGTGCTGACGATCAAGTCCTCGAAAGTAGCGGTTTGGGCCGATGCCACGTTGCTCAAAGAGAAAGTCACGGCAGTCAGAAGAACAGCGATAGTTGGTAGCGTGCGCATTTTGTCAGTTACCTTTTCGTCATAGGTGTGAGACACCACTTGCTCGGTGTCTGTGGAAAACTCCGAAACGACCTTTAAAGGGCGGCAGCTTGTGATTGACAAGCTGACAGATACGGGGTGAGAGAACGCAGCACCTATCGGCGCTACCGTACGATCCCCGCAGATTCGCTCATTAGCGTCATTCACTGACGACAAGCTGAGAAGTTCCCTACCGCGGCTAAGGCTACCCGAGGCATAGGCGGTCGTCAATCACTTCCGTCAACGTGGCTCAACGCGCGATTGCACAAGCGCAGAATTTTCCGCTGGAAACTGAGCCACCCAGTGTGGTAGTGTGTGAATGTACATTATCTATGGCGTGTAGGTACGCCGCGACAGCCATTGCCGCTGCCGCGAGGGTGAGCATTGTTGCGTATTCAGGCAGAAGGTCTATCAAGATGATTGCTTGGGGATCTCGTCATTCGACATTCCGAAGTGAGTTGTCCCTTCCTGGGGGCAACTGAGGACAATTGGAGGGATCAAGAGTTCCCTGCGAAATGAAAACATGCCGAGAAAAAATAGGAAAACAAAAATCGACAGGGACCATACGGGGCGAACAGAGCCCTCGAGAATCGTTTTCTGGAAGTCGGGACGAAAGGTACGCAAGTACGGCAAAGGATGTGCGGCAAACCGCCTGCCAAAATTGTCTCATTTTGAATCACGTGAGTACGGTATTGCGACAAGCGTGTCTGTAAATTTGGCAGTCTCAGGCTATCCGAAAAACCTGCAAAATCGCTGAACCATTCCCCCAGGTCGTTGCGTAAACGATTTACTGGTTTCGAGTTACAACGGGAGTTGCTTGTCGTAACTGCAGTGCTGGCAAAGGCTTCGGCACGCCGGTTGCATTGGAAGGGAACCAAGTCGGCCGCGGCAGAGTGGAGTCTTTTCCGGTCGACTTACTATCCTGCTGTCCAAGGAAGCGCGTAGAATGCAAGGATCGCAGGTACCATTTTTGACGGGAGGGGAGACATGGACTTGTTCCCTTCGAGCGTCGAACTCTCGATGAATGAGGAGTTCGGTAATGACAACCAATGCAAGCAAGGATGAAACTCACCGGAAGGAAACGTCGCAGGCCGCGCAAGCGGACCTGACGGATGAACAATTGCTGCTCGAGTATCGCGCTAGTGGCCAAGAGCATTTGCTCAACAGCCTGGTGCGGCGATACGAGCGCGAATTATATAGTTACTTGCGTCGATTTTTGGGCGATGCGGCCTTGGCCGAAGACGCCTTTCAGAACACGTTTTTGCAAGTCCACACCAAATGCCACATGTTCGACGGCAAGCGCCGCTTCCGTCCATGGCTCTACACGATTGCCACGAACCAAGCGATCGACATCCAACGCCGCAACAAGCGGCATCAGTTGGTGAGTTTGGATCGTCCACAACGGGCGTCGCATGCAGAGGTCGGCACGCTGATGAACTTGCTGGAGAGCAACGATCCGAGCGCTTCTGAGCGGTTTGATCTGCGTGAACGGATGGAATGGGTGCGCGGCGCTGTGGCCGCCTTGCCCGAGCAGTTGGCCGCGGCGATTGGCTTGGTTTATTTCCGTGGTATGAAATACCGCGAAGCTGCTGAAGAACTGGCTGTACCGGTTGGAACGGTTAAGAGCCGTCTGCACTCGGCGGTGCAACAGTTGGGCGACGCTTGGGAACAAGCACACGGCCCACGCGGCGAGTGAAATCGCCGTCTTTCCTGGCGAACGTTTGTTGCTCGCCGAGCGTAATAGGATGGAGAGAACGAGGCAACGCTAGCTGCCACAGTGTCAATGCGGTGGGCTAGTGCGTTCGAAATAAAAGACCTCCAGATCCCCGCTGGTTTGCCGATGTTGGCAGCCAGCTGGGGCATTCCATTCGCCCGACTCTGGTTCGACGTTCGATGCGTGAAGACCTGATTGCTTACGCCTTGGGCGAGTTGGACGACGCTGAGTGCCAGCGGATTGAAGACGCGCTGGCCAGCGATGCAACGCTTCGCGAAGAGTTGGAGCAGATCAAAGCGTGCCTGGCCGACAATGATTGCTCGGAGGTCGAAGACGAGCTGCCGCCCGATTTGGCCGACCGCACAACCGCAGGCATCCTCTCTGGGTGTTTGAGCGATTCGCAAGAGCTCGACGAACAGGACTACCAGCCGGCATCGGCCGCTGAGTTTGGTCCGGCGAGCCGACTGCTGTCGCCTATGGACATGACCGTTGCGCTGGGCGTGCTGATTGCCGTTGGCAGTTTGCTGTTTCCAGCCGTTTACGGTAGCCGCAATCGGGCGCAGCAGACGACATGTGCCAATAACCTGCAGCAACTTGGGCAGTTGCTGCATATGTATGCTGAGAAGAACCATGGGTTCTATCCGATTGTACGGCCGAACGAGCACGCGGGCATTTTTGCGTCGCGACTTCGTGAGGCGGATTTTGTGCGTCCCGACATGCTAGACGACATATTGGTGTGCCCCAGCTCGCCGCTTGCAGAACGATTGGCAGAGGAGCAACGGTCGTTCCACGTGCCGAGCCTGGCGGAGACATTGCTATCCAAGGGCATGTTGAACGAAGAATTGCGGCGCACGTCGTCGGGTAGCTACGGCTACCAGCCTGGCTATGTGAAAGGCATATATTACATGCCGATGAAGAATCAGCAGCACAGTCAGGTTCCAGTCGTGGCCGATGCACCAAGCTTGGCCACGAATCACTACCTCAGCGACAATCATGGTGGTGGGGTAGTAAATACTCTGTTCCAAAACGGCACCGTCTTGACGCTCACCTCGCCGCAGGTTCCGTGCTCGAACGATTGGTTGTACTTCAACGACGAAGGTCAGCCGGCCGTTGGTACGCAATGGAACGACGCGGTGGTGCTGCCAAGTGGCGCGACGCCAGGTGTCGGTATCCGACCGATGCCCGAAGCTGTGTACCGCATCTTCATTCGAGTGCGATAGTTTCGACCGAGCACTTTGGAACAGGCGCAGTGAGGGGGCAGCATGTGGCCGATACGCCACACGTACTGCCAGCGGGCGTTGTCACAACGCCACGCGAGGCGGGCGATCTGAAGCCTGGGGATTAGCGATTTTCCTAGGGAAAACCAGGGATTTTGCCCAAGGCCGGTTGTGCCGAGCAGGTTTGGCACGTTGGGTGCTTTGAATCAACGGCACGATGCGACGCACATCGCGCCGTCGGTCGATCAACACCCCAGTGGCGGCTGGGGCACCACCCCACCCCTCAACGCCCCAGTCGCCGCTTCTTTTCCATAGACGATTCCTACTCGACGCTTACCTACTCCCCTTCGATCCACCGCAATGCAGTCGCAAGAACTTATCGAAGTCGCCGGCTTGATCGCTGGCAACGCTCATTCACTCACCACTGAGCAACCCGAGTTGCCCGAACAGCCCGTTGTCGACTATTGGATTGCCTCGCGGTGCCGCTTCGACAACTGGGGCCACGACCTGAGAATGTACCAACTGGCGGCCGACAAGTCGCCCAATCGACCGATGACCGATCGGCTGTTTCGATTAGCCGTGGAGATCGAAACAAGCGAAGTGCTTGCTCGCACCCTGGCTGCGCTGGGATTTACACACGACGCCGTACATCGCCGTCACGAAACCGGTCCAGTGACGAGCAACGTGCTCGCCGGGCAGCGCGACGTAGCCGTTCGTCTAAACCAAGTGATTGCTGCACGCGACGATTCTGGCTTTCGCGAGGTGACGCGGTTTCGCAATCTCCGCGCCCGCTTGCACCAACTAACCAACCATCTAGTAGCGTGCTTTCTACCACTTGCGCCAGTGGCTGCCTTCGCAAACAACCCGCGCGAAGTAAGTACCCTTGGCGAACTGGCCGCGAGCCGCGTGGCGCGGGGCGGCGAAGGCGCCGACTGGCCAATGCTCTCGAGTATGATCTCCGGCCTGCGGCACGAGTGTGGCGACGCAGGACCCAACGCCAACGAGAATCACAAGGTAGCAGCCGCGGCCATGGGATTATTCGCGCCCGAGATGTTTGATAGCTACGGTTTACTTCGCACGACCTGGCTGCGACGGCTCGAGCGTACCGAAGGCGAAGCCAGCGTATTGATCGAAGACTGGCTGGCGACCGAGACGAACGCGGCATCCGCGGCCGTGAATCGCATTGCGGAGGGTTGAAGGCCAAAAGTGCTAGCACGGAAGTTGAATTGGGCTGTGATCGGTGAGCTTGCTGTTCTACACTTTCCCGCCTCGACTCCGTCCCGAAACACCCCTTGCGCCGGCAAAGGATTGCCACCCATGCGTTCGATCGCCGTCATCAATCAAAAGGGAGGCGTTGGCAAGACGACCACCGCTGTGAATCTGAGTGCTGGCTTAGCCAAAGCCGGCAAGCGGGTGGCGATCGTCGACCTCGATCCACAAGCCCACGCCACGCTACATCTGGGGATCGACCCCCGCAGTGCGCGGAACACCACCTACCACCTGCTTACTGGCGACGCCGAATTCGACGGCATGTGGAGAACCACGGACGATGGGTTAAAGGTAGCAGCCGCGCATTTGGATTTGGCTGCGGCCGAAGTCGAACTTGCTGGCATTGTTGGCCGCGAAGCGATACTTCGCGACAAGCTGGCAGCCGTGGCCGGCGACCTGGATTATCTCGTTATCGATTGCCCTCCGTCGTTGGGGCTGCTGACGCTCAATGCGCTGGCAGCCGTTCAAGATGTGTTTCTGCCGCTGCAGCCCCACTTTCTGGCGCTTCACGGATTGAGCAAGCTCATGCAGACCGTGGGGCTGGTTGCCCACCGGCTGAACGATCGGTTGCGGATGGCGGGCGTCGTGCTCTGCTTGTACGAGTCGGGCACACGGCTGGCGACCGAAGTTACTAGCGACGTCGAGGAGTACTTCACGCGCCTGCGAAGCGAGGGCCCCGTGTGGCAGCACGTGCGTCTGTTCAGCTCGCGGATTCGCCGCAACATTCGCCTCGCCGAGGCCCCCAGTTTTGGGCAGTCGATTTTCGGCTACGACCCTGCGTCCGCCGGCGCGGAGGACTACGAAAGCCTAACGAGCGAGGTCGTTTCGTACTACGCGGGCCGTGAGGCTCTCGAGCAAAGCGCCGAACCAGCCGCTCTGCCAGCACCGACGGCCGACCAACGCGCCGCGTAGCTACGCGAAGCTGCAAACGCATGCCGCCGCCTGTCAAGCTTTGCGGCCTAGGCAAGCCCAGCCACTCAGCCAAACTCTTCTTGGCGTAGCGATTGCCCGGCTGGCCTTGGATCGAATTGGGTCGGCCTGGTCCGATTATCGCGATCCTACCCATTCTGCACGTCGATTGATGGCCCTAGGAAGTACCGCGCACGCCGTGGCGGAAGACCCTCGGGTCGGCCGCGCCTGTCCAAGGACTCGGACAGCAGCGACGAGCGGGATGCTCCGCCCCCAGCCATACTGATGGCCTGCCCCCAGGGCCGCGAATCCAAAACGGAGTTTAGGAGGTCGCTCGGATGACACTTTCACGTATCAAAGCCCCTTATGCAGTGGCCGCGGCGCTCGCCACGTTGGCCGGTGGATTCGTCGTCGGCGCCGAATCTCGCTACGAACAACCATACACCCAAGTACCCACGGTGGATTACGGGCAACAGTCGTATCAACCCACGTCGCCTTATTCGTCTTATTCGTCTCAGCAACTGCCGGCCTATACACCGCCAGTCCAACCACAAACTTCTCCGTATCAGGCGAGCGGCGCGAGCGTACAGCCTGGTGCCGCCATGCAAGTTGCCCAGCAGCAACCGCTCGTGCAAACGCAAACACCCTTCACTCCCGCCGCCACGAGCACCTACCAATTGCCCAACTACCAAGCACCCGCGCCAGGAAGTCGCGTTGCGATGATGCAAGACGACTCGGCTGCCGACTTGGGCGAGGCGGTACCCGCCCCGCAAAGCGTTCCGCCACCAGCTCCTACGGGCGCCGACGAAGCACTGTCGCCAAGCAACTGGCAAGACTACGTTCAAGCTCCCACCGGCTATGGCTGCGAGACCGGAAACTGCAACACCGGCGAGTGCTGCGACTATGGCGGATTCGGCGGGCCGAGTGGCCACACGCTGTGTAATACCAACTGCGGTCGCCAGTGGTTCTTTGGTGTGTACGGTTTGTACATGACGCGGGACAACCCCAGTTACGAGAAGTTTGCCGTGCTGGTCGACAGTCCGGCAGCCTACCCCTACTACCCATCGCAGTCCGAAACGATTCTCTCCACCAATAACATTCAACCCGACTGGCAATGGGGCGCCGAAATCCGTCTCGGCAGCACCCTCGGCCAGCCCTGTGGTTGCAACGGCGGTGGCATGCGTCCTTACGCATGGGAAGTGGTCTACTGGGGGCTGACTGAAGACGACCAGCAGGCCATCGTCACCGACGGATGGGCGGATACCGATCGGATCTACAGCCAGATCAACTACACAGGTTTGCAGTACGACCGCGACGGTGCTGCTGGTGGCACCTACGGGAACCGCCCGCTTAACGACTACGCCGACTATGACATGCCGATCAACGACCCGGCAGTCGACACCAACAACGTTCGGATACTTGGTGTTCGTGCTCGCAACTACTTCACTGCTCAGAACCTGGAACTGAACTTCATTCGGTTTCCGTTGGCGGGGTGTAACACTTGCGACCCATGCTGCCCACCACGATTCACCTTGAATGGTATCTGTGGCATGCGCTACCTGAATCTCGATGAAACCCTGCAGTACGCCACTATGTTCACCACCGTGGATGGTGGAGGTATTCCAAACGGCGGCGAGCCAACAACATTCACTGGGTTCAGACCCGATGCCAATAACTGGTTTCACGACATCGATGTCGACAACAATCTGTTTGGCTTCCAGTTCGGTAGCAACATGAATTGGCTCCTTGGCTCCCGATGGAGCGCCTTTTGCGACACGCAAATGGGTATCTATGGCAATCGCATCACGAGCCTCCAACGAGTTTGGGGTGGTGGTGAAGTCACGTGGGTTGGCAGTACAAACGAGGTGCGTGTTCGTTCCCGAAAGACGGATGTATCGTTTCTTGGTGAGTTACGTGCCGGTTTGGGCTATCAAATTAGCTGCAACTGTCGCCTCACCGCTGCCTACCGAGTGATCGGTGTCACTGGCGTAGCGCTGGCGGGTGAGCAGATTCCGGGCAACTGGTCGAGTTCCGAATACGTTGGCATTATTGACTCGAACGACTCTCTCGTACTCCACGGCATCCAATGGGGTGCGGAGTGGCTGTACTAAGTCGCAGACCTGAGTAGCAGCTACTCTCAACCTAGCGTTCCCTCACGCAGCTTCCCCCAGAGCTGCGTCCCCGGAGCCTCGGCGACTCTCCCCCAATTGCGGAGTCGTCGGGGCTTTTTTCGTTGATAGCGGTCGTCTACCTACAGATTAGGGCGTTTTCCGAGTTGTCGTGCTGCTTTGGCGTCGGCATGTTCTTGCCTACGTAAGGCTCATTGGTTCGACAACCTGACGATCGGTGTTTCATCCATGTGTCCCCTAGAGCGTGCTTCGGCTAGCTGTAACGATGTTGGTGCCAACGAGTCAAACCTGGCAAGGCGGCCGAAGCAGGCGAATCTGCATGATTCGTCGATGCAGGTCAACGCAGCCAGATGCGGACGCGGTAAGCGGGCACGCTACAGATAGGCGAAGGGCGCTCTAGTTCACTCCGACCGATCAAAATTGCGGCCGGTGTACTTCTAGCTATCTTGGCTTACTGCCTGATCATTGGCGTGATTCTCGCCGTGATTTCCATCGTCCTTTGACGTCTGTGCGAGGTGGCAATTAATGGAACGAGGGCAATAAGCTAAGCTACAAACTGCCCCGGCGTTTCACACCTGGGGTAGCCTGCCGACAGCACATTCTAGTGGTGATTTCACGGCCACTGGCCATGTGCCACGTTGGTATAGACGGCTGGACACATTCTTATCTTTTCACCCTAAGTAGCTTGAATTCGTAACGAAGGAATATGACAAATGGCGAAACAAGAACCGCAATGAAGAATGCATGCAACCAAAAAGGACGCTTGTCCCGAAAGGCATCATCCTTCGCCGCAAAGTAGTTCTGGACCGCTTCATTCATTTGATATTTATTGGCAAGGCGGAAATCAGCAAACTTTGTGTGCGAGACGCCACTTACAGAACGCGATGCCCACTCGACTTGTTCAAAGTCGACTGCCGCAGCTAAAGCAACGTGAGCTTGCGGATGCCCAAGGGCCTTTGCGTAAAACTCCTGCCAGTCGTCAGTCAGGTGAGACTCGTTCTTAAGGAGAGCACGAAGTCCGTACGAGTAAATGTGCACCGAAGCGAGGTACTTCGGGTCTCCCGGTTCGCAATGTGCCACGTTCGCACGTGCGACTTGGAACAGTTCCGAAACGCTGGAGCATTTCTCGTAATCTGACTCCCATCGTGTTCTCGCAGTAAGTTTCCCGTCGGTAGAGATAGGTGAGATTAACTTGTCTGCTGCAGCGACATAGAGTTCTGGCGGAGTTGCCGTGTCTCCCGCCACTGCAAGTATCAATTTTAATCCTTCACATGGCGGAATGTCGTTTTCACCTTTCCCAACTCGTAGGCAGGCGAGGTCGAACAGAGCACGCCGAGTTGCCGTGCCAAGGTTAGTGTTTAGCGTTCCATCGCGTACAAAACGATGCCCCTCCCAGGAGTCGACATGGTCCAAGAATCCCAGCTTCGTTGATACGAGTTCATTGTGGAGTTTAACGGCGTAGTGGTGCCGCAACACTGTAGACTTCGATGTGGGTAGGTCTCGCTCGATGGCGGATGTGATACGCTCGAAGAGAGCGTACCGCCCAGAAGACAGTCGCCAATTGCTATCGAGCTTCAACAGCATGCAGTTTAAATGGCAAGCAAAATGCGGTGACACTTCTTCTGCTGCGACTATATCCTGAAAGAGACTCGCAGCCTCTTGAGGAGAACTTGTGGCCAAGACTTTCGCAGCCCAGACTGCATGTGGACGATAATTCTCTTCCCGAACTAGCATACGTAGATGTTCGTTCACATCCGCTTGTTCCAAAGCTCTTTCGACGGCTTCAAAGAACAGCAAGACTTCATCATAGTTCTCCGCATCAAGATGTCTCCACACCGGCATTGGGGGGTCGGGACCCCAGCACCAGGCCCCCCCGAAGGAACCAGGGCCATATATGACAAGTCGCTTCTCGAAGGGACGCCATTCTAACGATGCCAGTCCCTCTACACCCGTAACTAAGTCGCTGGCATGGACCGAGTAGACGGCGAAGAATCTTCCCTTCAATTCACCTGGGCCACGGTAAACATGATTGATTCTCAATCGAAGTTCACCACTGCCTGGGTAAGCGTCGGTCGACCTTGGCTGAAGCTCCTCAATCGTTACGGAGCAGAAAGCTCGCTTTCCAATGCCAAGGGAATACTCGGGCTCCCACTTCTCGATAATACGAGGGACTGTATCCGGCTGCTCTTTCTGAGCTGATACTTCGCTGTGAGGCATCCACCAAGCGCTAGCAACCGCTGCAATAAGATATACTCTCAGCATGTGGATCGGGGTAGCAATTGCGTAGTTCAGGTCATGGCAAAGTCGACAAGCAAAGGCTCCAATGAGCATTTGCGTGAGAAAGCGAATGTCTCACGCAATGTCACAGCTAATGAGTCGAAATACTACCATCATCGCTGGCAACTGCGAGTATGGCAATTGCTCGCGGTGACTGCCATCGCAAGTGCTTCGCTTGGAGCAATGGTTGCTATTCCACGGCACCGTGAATTCGCATGGCTTCACGCCATGTATGTTTTAGTGGTTCTGGCGTATACGGTTCTTCGTTTGCCGTATACTCTTCAGCAAAGCCAATCGACGCCGAAAACAATCGACGCCGAAAAGTAGAGATGCCTCGAAAAGCGAGCCTGTAGATTGATTAAGCTCACCTGCAAACTTCCTCGGCTTCATCGTCCGAACGTAGTTTTCGGGACTTTGCAACGAGCCCAGGCGTATCACGCCGAGGCAGGAAACCCGGCAGCCAAAGTACCTAATGTGGGCCACACCTTACGCACTTGCAGGCAGACGCCAAAATGCATGAGGGCATGCGAATCTGCCTCAGATCGATATCATTCGCTACGCGGCAGCACATCGCTGATCGTGGACACCCACCAAGTCTCTGAAGGCGGTTCACCATCGTTTCCGCCGTGACTCACAAACGCACTGTGGCGATCAGCGAGCACAATAGATTTCCAGCTAGTGGTCGGATTGTGAAAGGTTTGTGATGCCACGCCTGACTCAGTCTTCGTTGTGGCAATCTGGATATCACCATCTGCTGCGAGGGCACGCTGCACGACTTCCCTTTCCACTTCGCCTCTCGTGTATCCTGCGATCAATGCGTCACCAGCGTCTTCGTCGTTAGCAGCATGCTTTTCCACAGTCACAAAACCTAGCTGAGCTACACTCTCCGTGGTGAACTCAGACGCTGGTGTGCCAATCCTGCGATCCAATAGTATTGGCTTAGGTCCATTTTCCTCCGTCACGATATGGGGCCGCGTCAACCGAAGATTTGCCACTTGGTCACTCGCGATTTGGGGCATAACGGTTCGGATAACCCCGCTTGGTGGCAGATCGAGTCGGAATGATTCCAGCGGTTTTTCTTCCTCATCAATCAGGGTCAGTGTCATGGGGAGCCACCCGCGGCTGACATTGTATATTCGTAGATGATCACCGAGGAATACAACGCCTATCTGAAGCTCCGCTTTGAGAACACGCAGGGCAGATTGGCGGTGCTTTCCCTCCGCGTTATCTTCGGTCACCTTAGTCCAAGACTCATCTTCATCATATTGGAATCCCGAGGCTACGGTGACCGATGGTTCGGCCATTGGTATCGCAATAGAGCTTTCCGACAGTCCCTGAGTGACAACATCAGTATCTTCACTGCGGCCGCACCCGAGCAGAGGGACGATCAGTAAAAAGGAGATAAAGCACGGATGCAGGTACTTAGTCATTCAGATTTCCAGCAAAGTGGGCAATCGGCAAGTGGATGCTCGCTTATATTGTGAGTAGCACCTGTTAATTCGCAGACGGAACCCACAATATTGTTCTTTTTGATTCTGAAAAAAGCCAGATTCCGAAGTGCCTAAGATGGCGTCGTCCTGGGCTACGAAATGGAATTTCCCAACCTGCCTTAGCTTCATCGACCTGGCGCAGTTTGGGGGCCTCCAGAAATCGCCTGATTATGGGCGAATTCCTTCAGCGATTTTTGTGGAAAGTAGGCCACCCAATCTGCTAGGTTACTGGTTGCAAACCGGTCGGTTGGTTGAGTGGCGGCCGCGGGAGCGGATTGTCTGGTACCGCATGTGTTTGTGGGATGTGTTGGCCAACGAGGGTAGGGCTTTGTTCCCCTATCGAAACCTCGAGTGCATCCTTCCACCTGCCCGACAATTCTTGCTGC
>JANQOF010000054.1 GCA_028279215.1 Pirellulales bacterium | reverse complement strand
CCCTCACCCTAGCCCTCTCCCAAAGGGAGAGGGGAGTCGTTTTGACCAAGTTCCATGGTGCCCTCAATTGTCCCTTCACCACGCACCAACGGACAAAATGGACAATTCAACTCCCCTTGGGAAATGAAAAAGCGCCGAGAAACACAGAGGATTACGAACTTCGAAGGGGATGGTGGGGGACGAATAAAGTCGCCTAGAATCGTTTTTCGGTATTCGGGACAAAATGGACTTTTGGTGGCAAGTGCGAGTGGCAAGTTGCAGGTGAGGATGCCTACCGCCCACCGTAGTTTGCTGGCGCCCAAATCATTCTCAACTGCGTGCGTCGGTCTTTGCTTCTGTTCCTCAAGCATCCAACCCTCAACTCCCAACCTCGCCCGCCGTGCCGATTTATCTCGACCATCACGCCACGACCCCTGTTGACCCGCGCGTGGTCGATGCCATGTTGCCGTACTTCACGCAAAAGTTTGGTAACCCTGGCAGTACGCATGTCTACGGGGAGCAAGCCCGTGAAGCGGTGGAGGCCGCGCGGGAGACGATCGCGCGTGCCATCGGTGCCAAGCCGAGTGAGATCGTGTTCACCAGCGGTGCGACCGAGAGCAACAACCTAGCGATTCGCGGGGTGGCCGAGCGAAAGCGGCGGCGCGGTGATCATTTGGTAAGCGTGAAGACCGAACACCCTGCGGTGCTCGATCCGCTCGCGCAGCTCGCTGCGAGAGGTTACGAGGTCACGCTGCTCGATGTCGAGCCGCATGGGTCGCCGCTGGCAGGAATGGTCAGCGAAGAACACTTCGCCGAATCGCTTCGCGACGAAACGTGCCTTGTTTCGGTAATGTTGGCAAACAACGAAATCGGTGCAGTGCAGCCGATGGCCGCGATTTCCGACGATTGCAAACAGTACGGTGTTCTGCTCCATAGCGACGCTACGCAAGCGGTGGGCAAACTGCCGGTCGACGTGAACGAACTAGGCGTCGACCTGATGAGCTTCACCGCTCACAAACTGCATGGACCCAAGGGAGTCGGCGCGCTCTACATGCGTCGCCGCGACCCCGTCGTCCGACTGCAGCCGCAATCAATCGGTGGAGGTCAAGAACAAAATCGCCGCAGCGGCACGCTGAACGTGCCCGGCATCGTTGGCTTCGCCGAAGCGGTGCGTTTGGCGGTAGAGTCGCTTGACACGGAGATGGCACGCATGGCCGCGCTTCGCAACCGTCTGGCGTCGGAGTTGCTGGGCGCGCTCCCAGGTGCGCAGCTCGTCGGCCCGGAACTCGACGCGGAGTACGTAGATGGCCCGCTTCGATTGCCTAACAATCTCAACGTGATGTTCCCAGGTACCGATGGCGAGGCGCTGATGCTGGCTATGCCGGAGCTGGCGGTGAGCAGCGGAGCCGCGTGCAGCAGCAAGAGCGATGAACCTAGCCACGTGTTACAAGCGCTCGGCCTCTCGCCGGACGAGGCGCGGAGTTGCTTGCGGTTTGGGCTCGGCCGGTACACGACAAGCGACGAGATCGACCACGCGGTGCAACTTGTGACCGCGGCTGTGAGCAAAGTCGGTAGCCTAATGAGTTAGAGGTGCGGGGAATAAACCAGCGGGCCGTGAGCGTTACAGAGGGTGAGGCAAGTCAGGGTGCCAGCTTTTCTCTTCTCTCACGGAGCCCACTCATGTTGCGCCTTCGCCGCCGCGGTTTCACCCTCGTCGAATTGCTGGTTGTCATCGCCATCATTGGTACGCTGGTCGCGTTGCTGTTGCCGGCGGTGCAGTCGGCACGCGAGTCTTCGCGAAAGGCGATCGAGAGGTACTCGGAACAACACAAGCTTGACGTCGCCACAGACGCCGAAAACGACACCGGCACCGAAGTTGACGTGCCGGCCGCGCGACTATCGTCGCTCGTGGCACAGATTGCACTCACACCCAAACTAAGTGTTGGTACGGTGACTCCCGAATCGATCTACGAAGCATCGTTCAAAGGCGAGATTGAAGCCGCCGCTCCTTCGGATGATGGCGGCGATTGCGAAATCATGTTGCCGATGCCACCACAGAGCATTTCGTTGGCCGATCTGTCGATCACCGTGGATGGACAACCGAGCGAGCGGGTGTCGTTTCGCGACGGACAACTTGTGTGGATAGGGGCGCTGACACCCGAGCCAGCCAAGCTTGCCGTGACCTACACCGCCGTGGGTAAGGGACTATACGAACTGGCCGCGTCGTCGGGCGGATTGCTAGAGACCTACGATGTTTCACTGACTACGAACGGATCGGATGTACGCTTGCTCGACCTATCGCTGCAACCAACGAACATTACCAGCACGAGCGCTGGCAGCACGTACCGCTGGGATTACGGGCGGTTGTTCTTCGCCCGACCGGTGCGGATCGACGTGTTGGGCATTGCACCGATCGATCGATTGGGCGAGCTTACCTGGCTTGGCCCGCTGAGCATCGTGCTGTTCGGGTTGCTGATAGGCCTGGTGGTGCAAGCGTCGCAGGTAGAGAAGTTCGACGTGTGGATGCTGCTGCTCACGATTGGTTCGTTCGCGGGCGCGTACCCGCTGATGTACTTTGCTCAGGAGTACATCTCGCTGCTACCGGCGGTGCTCGCTAGTGGCGGGGTGTCGATCGCCGTGATTGCCCTGGTGTCGATTCTGCTCTTGGGCTGGTGGCGTGCGATCGCGGGAATCGTCGTGCCGGCAGCAACGATCATGGCGGTTGCTCTGGCGGCCACGATTTGGCCACAGCTTCAGGGCATACTGCTCACAGGTCTTGCGCTTGCGTATTTCGCCGCGACGATGGTGCTGATGCCACGAGTGCTGGCCAGCGGAATCGACCTGTGGGGCCAGAGTACTGGAGTTGGCCAAACGACGCTGGAACCCGCATGATTTCCGCGACAGATGGGCTTTTGCCCCGGTAAATTGCGGGCGAAGTTCCCTTCCCTTTGGCGACCGCTTGTTATAATTTAGAGTGCTACAACCTGCCGCAAGCTGGCTGGTATGATCGTCAGAACTGAGCAACCCAATATTTATAGGAGTCCCACCGTAATGGCCGTCACCCTCACCGAAAAGGCAGCCGCCGAAGTCAAGCGTCGGATGGATGATCAAAAGATGGACGACGGGCAGATGCTCCGTGTTCAGATCACGGCCGGCGGTTGCAGTGGATTCAACTACGGTTTGGCGTTCGACACGAATTACAGCGAAGCGGACGACAGCAAGTACGATTGCCAAGGCGTGCCCGTGGTAGTCGACAAGAAGAGCGCTCTCTACCTGGACGGCATCACGATCGATTTCCAAGACGATCTGCAGGGGTACGGCTTCCGATTCGACAACCCAAATGCCGTGAAGACATGCGGCTGCGGGAGTTCGTTCCAGGCATAGTCGGTACAACCGCGACAATCGTCGCCAACATGCCAACGCTTTGTGGCTTGGTTTTCGAAGCGCCCACGAGACATCGTTTGCAACGCGACAAGGCCGGGCCGCATAACCGGTGTAGTCCCCACCGAGCGGCCAGTGCGTTTCTCAGGTGCTCGGTTTACCGACGAAATGGCAGGTGCGCCGCGAGGAGTATGACCTACACTTCAGTAGACGGGAGGACCCGTGCAATGGTCGCGAAGTCCGCCCCTACTTTTCAGACGTCCGTGATTGGATGTCTTCCTATACTCCTCCCCTGGTGTCGTCATGCTAAAGCACATTCGAGAATTCCTGTACCGAGACGATGGACCGACTGCCGTAGAATACGCAGTACTACTTGCACTGATCGTGATCGCCTGTATGGGGGCAGTCCTATCCATGGCGAACGCGACGGCTGATAGCTTTGACGACTCAGCAGCCCAGCTTGCCGGAGCATTTGGATCGTAAAGAGCCAGTTGCGCTCTCCGGTCCCGAGGGGGGAGTACCTGCCCCATTCCTATGGGGCGGGAGCCGTGGCGATTAGCTCATACGATGAGCATGGCGTCGCCGTAACTATAGAAGCGATACTCCTCATGAATCGCCTCGGCGTAGGCCTCGCGAATCAGTTCGGAACCGCCGAATGCTTGGACGAGCAAGAGCAATGTAGTTCGCGGGAAGTGGAAGTTCGTCATCAGAACGTCGACTGCCTTGAATTCGTACGGTGGTCGAATAAACAAATCAGTTTCGCCATGCCAGGCGGCCAGCGGGTCGCCAGATGACACGTCCGCTGCAGCCGACTCAAGCACGCGGACCGCGGTGGTTCCAACCGCCACCGTGCGTCCCCCGTCGCCACGGGCGCGATTGATGAGGTTGGCCGAACTAGCCGATAGTTCGCCCCACTCGCTATGCATCTCGTGATCCTCGGGGCGCTCGGCGGTGATAGGGCGGAATGTTCCCAGGCCCACATGCAACGTGACTGGAGGAAACACAACCCCACGTTTGCCAATCTGCTTGAGCAAGTCCTCCGTGAAATGCAGTCCCGCGGTAGGCGCCGCTACGGCGCCCGGCTCTCTGGCAAACACGGTTTGATAGTTGGCAATGTCGGCGTCCACCATGCGGCCGCCACGAATGTAGTGAGGCAGCGGCACCCGGCCGACCTGCTGAAGCAGGTCTTCAACGCCAAGTTCCGAATGCGGATGCGCAAGCCACTGCCCGCCTTTAAGCCGCTCTAACAACCAGAGTGTAACCGCCTCGCGTCCTTCGCGATCGAGCAACTCGACAGCGTCGCCCGCCGCCAGGCGGCCACGCGTCTTGCAGACGATTCGCCAATGTCCGTCTTGGTCGGCGCGAAGAAACAAACCCTGCCACTGGCCACCGGTTGCTTTACGGCGACCGTAGAGCTGTGCAGGAATAACTTTGGTATTGTTGAGGACCAACTGGTCGTTCCGCTGAAACACGTCGGGCAAGTCGCGAACGTGCCAATGCGAGATCTTCCTCGTCGCGCGATCGACCACCATCAGCCGCGCATCGGCGCGGTTGCGAAGTGGCTCTTGGGCGATTAACTCGCGCGGCAAGTCGTAGTCAAAAAATGGCGAGGGCGAAGCCATGACCGTGTCCACCAATGGTGGCAACTAGGGCGGGATATGGAATGTAGCATCATACCGGGCAGCCTTACGAGGAGCCACGGCCATGTGATCGCTTCCCGCGAAGCAGCATGATGCATGCAAGTCGCTTCTCTAAGCTTTGGGAGGAGGCGAAAACCCCTCTGAACACGCAGCAGCCGACTACGACCCTAATGGAAAAAACCCCAAAAAAATTCCCGCTTGCCTTCGGCGAAAAACCGTCGAGAACTAGACACTGCTAGGGACGAACTGCTGAACAAATCTCAACTGCTAGCACTCCCCAGTGACGGCATTCCGCCGTTGACCGAAACAGGAAACTGACTACCTTTCTGGGAGGTTGTGGCGAATTGTGGGGGGGAATTGGGTCGGCATGCTGTTTACAGGCACCTACCACCGAAACTTGGACGACAAGGACCGTGTTGCCATTCCAAAATCGCTTCGTGATGGGTTCGAATCAAGCGAAAATGCCACGCTCTACTTGGCCCCATCTACCGATGGGGCCTTGGCAATCTACCCAGAAACGGCATTCCGCCAACTCGCCGAGCGGTCGGAGCAACTCTCACCCAATGCACGCAAAGTACGGGAATACGCAAGGCTGTTCTTTGCTCGAGCAACCGCCGTTCATCTCGGCAAGCAAGGGCCGCTTCGCATCCCCAGCGAGTTGGTCGAACTGGCCCAGTTGGGCGGCGAAGTGGTTCTGGTGGGGGTGCGAGACCACGCAGAAATTTGGCCCTGTTTGGCCTGGGAAAACTACGTCGAAGACCGGACGCATCAGTACGACCAGATCGCCGAGTCGGCGTTTGAATTGCCTCAAAGGTCTGGAAAAGAGTAGCTGATGTCGCCCCAACCGATCGCCTGGAACCGCGCGGCCTACCGCACCGCGTGTGCTGCGTGCCACCAACGGCGAGAGTCGGCCACACTCCCGCCGCAAGTCTCCTCCGGCTTGTTTGTGCCGCAGCTTTGCTCGAGGTATGGACACCACTATCGAGCGCGGAACGGCTGGTAGCCCGCACTACCTTAGCCGACGTCTCGCAACGCCCCGAGAGCAAGGAATGGTTCTCGGGGCCAGACGTCGTTTCGCATAGTTGGGCAGCTCGCCGGCTACTCAATAGTCGTCCACCACTTGAGCTGCTTGCCAAAGCTCTTAGTACTTATCGGCCACTTAGGAATCTAGCGATTCAGCGTAATCGAGCGGCAGATTCTAGCAACGGATAAGATTCGTGACGTCCGCCAAACCTTGTAGGCAATGTGGCGCGGTCATGCCGCTGGCGAGTTTTAGTTCAAGCAAGGTCGGCAACGAAATGTAAGGGATGCCACCTTCGCCGAATTCGGCGACCGTTGCTGGGGCGAGAAACGATGCCGGCTTCGGCTTTCTGTCGCCTGGGTATTCTCCTACAACCAGCGCGTCGACGTTCACGTTGCAAACGGTGTCGCGGAAGTTCTTTGAGCCCTCAAACTTGTCGACCCAACCACGGCCGATATGAGCTGCCTTGAAACGGTCGAGGTCGTCGCGCGATATCAGGATGTCGACAACGGCAGTGGTTCAATGGTAACCATGGGCATTCGCAGCCATGGCTCCGGCGATGGCGAACGAGATCTCCATTTCGCCCAACGTTTTGGCCGAACAATCGGAGGTACGGCTACCAAAGTTCGATGCTTACTGCGCCGCTTGCATGGCCGGGAACATCTCGTTAATCATGGTAATCGCGGCCGGGCCGACTAAAACCACAAAGATGGCGGGGAAGATAAAGATCACGAGCGGGAAGATCAGCTTCACCGCCGTCTTGGCTGCCTTTTCTTCTGCCATTTGGCGGCGGCGCGTACGCATCGAGTCGCTTTGCACTCGCAAAGCCTGAGCGACACTCGACCCGAACTTATCGGCCTGAATCAGAATAGCCGCAAGCGCTTTGAGATCATCGACGCCAGTGCGTTGTCCCAACTCGTGGAGCACGTCGTTGCGTGCAGCACCCATCTGAAGTTGCAAGTTGGCCAATCGGAATTCGTCGCTCAACACGGCGTAGCTCTTTGCCATTTCTTCCGACACTTTCCGCATCGCCTGATCAAGTCCTAGGCCGGCTTCAACGCAAACGACCATCAAGTCCAGAGCGTCGGGTAGTCCGTAAAAGATGCAATCTTGGCGGCTCTTCTTACGGAACCACACCACCACGTCCGGGAGGTAGAACAGTATGCCGGAGATGCCTACCGTGTACATGATTGCTTCGGTCGTCGCGCCTTTGAGGTACAGCATACTGCCGCCACTGGCGAAGAAGCCGACGAGGAGGCAAAGGAACTTCATTCCCAGGAATATCGAAACCGCGTTTTCGCTGCGATATCCCGCGTGCTGTAGACGCTGCTTTAGCTTGCCCTCTTCTTCTTCGGTCTTCGGTTTGAGTGGTGCCGACAACTTGGGCGAAGCGGCCTCGATGAGTTTGGTCATCGAGTCGTTCTTCGCTCCCTGCTGTCCACGCGACTTACCACGAGCGTCTTTGAATTCGTCCAATCGCTCTTCCGCTCGCGACTTGCCGCCACCACCCAGAAACTCCATCGCGGCCCACACCAAGGCCGCAACGCAACCGAAGATCGCGAGTTGAGTGAGAAGCGTGTTGCTGATGATGGCAATCATGGCAAGGGTTTTGGGGGCTGAAGGCTATCGACCAAGGCGATGAAACACGGGCGTCCACTCCGCCCCGAGCGTTTCGTTCCAATCAGACTTTGATGTTCACAATCTTTCGAATCACAATGGCGCCCAACAACTGCATCACCAGACCGCCAACCAGCATCTTCTTGCCCAGGTCGTCGGTGAACAGCAGCATCAAGTAGTCAGGGTTCATTCGATACACGGTAACGAACAGCGCGGGTGGCAACGCCAGCAACACAATACCGCTTAGGCGTCCTTCACCGGTTAGGGCCTGCACTTGGCCCCAAATCTTGAACCGTTCGCGGATTAGGTGGCCAATCTTGTCGAGAATCTCCGCCAGATCACCGCCCGTTTGACGTTGCAAAATAACCGCGGTCGCAAAGAACTTCAGGTCGAGGTTTGGGATGCGTTCGGTCAGATTCGAAAGCGCTTCCTCAAGCGGCATACCCAGATTCTGCTCTTCGAACGCGCGGTTGAACTCTGTCGAAATGGGAGTCGACATCTCTTGGCCAACCAGATTAAAGCCGGCTGCCAGACTATGCCCTGCTCGCAATGCGCGAGAGATCAACTCGAGCGCCTCGGGCAGTTGAGCGGCAAACTTGTTCAACCTTCGTTTCCGCTTGAATAAGAGCCACATGAAGGGCATGAAGCAGAATATAGCGGCCACGATCGGTGCGAACTTCAGCGGTAATCCCGCGGCCGTTGGCATTGCCACCCCAATCGCCACTGCCCCTGCGATGATGGTCAAGAACTTGCTCACCGTCATGTTGACGTCGGCTTGCTCGAACAGCAGATTCAAGTTCAGGTAGTTAGACACCACCTGCTCGAACGCGCTCTGAGTCCCCTCGCGCGAGGCAGTGAGGATTTCACTTGTAATCGACTCCTTGGAGTTGGCGTCCTTATTGCCGCTTGTCAGGGCGCTGAGTCGCTGGGCGACCTCGTCCTCGCGATCCCCTCGCATGACGGCTGCAATGCCGGCTACCAGCGCGGCGACGCCTCCAAAAACGCAGAGATAGATAATCCAGGCTGACATGAGTAGTTCGCTGGTTGATGTTGTGATGTACGATCTCGGTCAATCGACGTCTTATCGACTTAGTTAGTCGGCCAGCATGACACGCTCGCGGAAGGTGCTCGCTGGCAGTCGGACACCGGCCGACTCCATACGGTCCATGAAGCTTGGTCGAATGCCTGTCGACACGAAGTGACCAACACAGCGACCGTTCTCGTCGACGCCGTCCTGTACAAACTTGAAGATGTCCTGCATAACGATTGTGTCTTGTTCCATGCCCAAGATTTCGGTGATGTGAGTCACCTTACGCGGGCCGCCTTGCAGACGGTTGGATTGCACAATCAGATCGACGGCACTGGCGATCTGCGATCGCATCGCCTTAATCGGCATCTCAAAGCCTGCCATCATGATCATCGTTTCGAGACGGGCGATGGCGTCGCGCGGCGTATTGGCGTGGCAGGTAGTGAGCGATCCTTCGTGACCGGTATTCATCGCCTGAAGCATGTCGAGCGTCTCGCCACCACGACATTCACCGATGATGATTCGGTCGGGCCGCATACGTAGCGAGTTCTTCACCAAGTCGGTCGCGCTAATGCGGCCTTTACCTTCAATATTCGGTGGCCGCGTCTCCAGCCGAACGACGTGGTCTTGCTGCAACTGCAGTTCAGCCGCGTCTTCGATGGTGACAATGCGGTCGTCGTTTGAGATAAAGCTCGACAGGGTATTCAGCAGCGTCGTCTTACCGGAGCCAGTACCTCCCGAGATGATGATGTTCAGCTTGGCCTTCATCGCCCCTTCCAGCAGCATCACCATTTCGGGCGTGAGGCTCTTGTAGTTCAGCAAGTCTTCGAGTTTCAGCGGATTGGAGCCAAAGCGACGAATGGTGACGCTCGCTCCATCCAATGCCAGCGGAGGAATGATAGCGTTCACACGCGAACCGTCCGGCAACCGGGCGTCGACCATTGGACAAACTTCGTCCACACGCCGCCCGACGCGCGAAACGATGCGGTCGATGATCTGCATTAGGTGCTTGTTGTCGCGAAACACCGTGGAGGTCTTGACTAGCTTACCTCCCTTCTCGACGTAAACGTTCTTCGGCCCATTAACCATAATTTCGCTGATGGACGGATCCTTCAGCAATAACTCCATTGGACCGAGACCGAACGTTTCGTCCAGAACCTCTTCAACCAGGCGGTCGCGCTCGTTTCGATTGAGAAACGTGTCTTCGGTGTCGCATAGGTGCTCAACAACCAGGCGGATTTCGCGCCTGAGCACATCGCCTTCCAACTCGCCAACGCGCGACAGATCAAGCTTGTCCACCAACTTCGTGTGGATACGGCGTTTGATGTTCTCGAACTCAGCTTCGCGGTCCTGCTGCGATAGCATGGACGAACCACCAGACGTACTCATTGGATTCTCAGTGTTCGAGTTGGCAAATTTGGGCGGCCGGGCGCGGCTCGCGGAGAGCCCGCCATCGGGTTTCTGCCAAAGCGTAGCTCAATTGCGGCCCTCGTGCGGACGATTGCTGGTAGATTCATGATCGGCCAACCGCTGTGACGCACAGGGCGATTGAATGGGTTGTAACGCCCAGGCGCTAGGCAATAGGGCTGGCAGCTCCTCCGATGCCAGCTTTGGTAGCAGATGGTCCATACGAAAGCCTGTTCGGCTGGTAAGTTGAGCGGGTTGCGCAAGACAAACCTGTCTTACCAAAAGTGCCGCAGGCCGCAGGTGGTCGACGTCGATACTCCCCCAAGGCGGCCCGTCGGCTGTCGGCACGATTGATTGCCGTGCCACTTGGTTACCGAACACAACACGAAGGCTTCCCTGACCAACTGGCTCGGGAGTGAGGATGTCATGCAAAGCAAATCGATCGGGCTCGCTGGAATTGGTGTTGCGACGGTGCTGATCGGCACGCTGACTGCGTCGCCCTCCAATGCGTTTTGGGGCGGCGGCTATAGCGCTTCGGCTTGTGGCGACAATTGTCAGACATGCGACAATTGCTCCCGGCACCCACACGGCAAGCACCAATTCCTCGAATACATGCAAACTGGGTGTTACGCAAACGCCATGTGGCCATACCCGTATGTCTGCCCTGATCGCGTTTGGGCGCATGCTCCGTTTGACACCATGGTGATCAACGGCTGGCGACGACAGAATCTGCTCGGCCCACACCATTTTGATCCACAAACTGGCAGACTGACCCGTGCCGGCGAACTCAAGATCGAGTGGATTCTCACGCAGGCTCCACCGCAGCGCCGCCAAGTGTTCGTGTCGCGGGCAATGGATGAGTCGACCACCGAATCCCGAGTCGCAATGGCCCAGGACTTTGCCAACAGCTTGAATCCCGACGGCGGCAAAGCCTTGGTCGAGGTAACCAACGCCCGCAACCCAAGCCGACCGGCAAGCGTCGTAGACCGCGAACGCACCATCTACGTCGAGAACCGGTTCCCGCCCATCGACTTCTATCTCGAGGCGGGTACGACATCGTCGGTGGGTCAATAATCGATTCAGAGTCAAATGCTGACTTCCGCTCGCTTTCGTTTCGCGGTGGTTCAAACACACAACCAGGTTGCTAACGCACCATTTCCAGGGAGGGAAGGCCGTGCGAAAATTTCTACTAGTTGCAAGTCTTATCTTGGCTACCGGTAACGTCACGTTTGCCGCGATGCCTTACTTGGCGAACACAGACGCATCTGCGACTGCGACATCCAATGTCGAGCCGAAGTCCTTTGGCTGGAAGCTGCCGCGCTTGTGGGGCAAGAAGAAAAAGCCCAACCCAAAGCTCATGTACAGCGCGCCAACCCCTCCGCCTACGACGACGCAGCGAATCACGTCGGCGATGACCGACAACCCCGTGGTCAATACCACACGTAAGTGGTTCGCTCCCAAGTCGGACTCGAAGCCGCAGAAGCCCGATCCGATTTCCCTCAGCCAACCTACCGGCAAGCCAACTCCGGAACTGATGGTATCGCTCGCACAAATGCGAGAGAAACAGGGCGACGTAACCACCGCCCGAACTCTCTACCAGCAAGCGCTTGCCGCCGGCCCGAAGAACGTGAAAACCCTCCGCGAGATTGGTCACTTCGAAGACCGCCAAGGAAATATGGACGACGCCGAGCGGTTCTACAACGAAGCCGCCAACCTTCAAGCCGACAACCCAGCATTGCTCAACGACCTGGCGCTCTGTCTCGCACGCCAAAACAGGACCGCGCAGGCAGCTGAAGTGCTGAATCGCGCTATCCAACTTGCTCCTTCCAAACCACTGTATCGCAACAACATGGCAACCGTACTGATGGAATTGGGCGACCAGCACGGCGCGATGCAACATCTGCTGGCCGTTCACGCGCCGGCGTCTGCTTACTACAACATGGGCCACTTGTTGGATAAAGCCACGCAAACCGAAGCCGCTAAGGCGCACTACGCCGAGGCGCTGCGACTCGACCCAGCCATGTCGCCCGCTCAGGAAGCGCTCGCCCGCTTGTCGCAACCTGCGACCACCCACGTCGCGCAAACTTCCATGGCGCCTACCACACCCAGCGTGCCACAAACAGCGATGGTACCGACGACAGCCAGAGTGCCACACACAGCCATGATTCCAGCCGCGGCAACCCAACCGGTCGCTGCTCAGGCGCAGTGGCCGTCAGAGCCCATCGCTCCGGCTCGTCCGTCCACCATGGCGACACCTCAACCCAACTTCGGGCCGCGCCTGCTACCTCCGGTCGAGTAGTGCCTTCGCCGAATGCGGTTTTCAAAGCGTTCGACGCGAGCACGCAGCTCGATGACGGCCGGCGCTAGCGAAACAACTCCGGTTGCTGGGCAAGGTCGTTGGATTGGTCTTGTTCCTCGTCGGAACCGTCCAATGGCACCAACTCCCAAGTAGCGGTCGGTAAGTGGTTCCAACCGTCCGCTTCGTTCAGAAACAGGACGTCGCTATCGATCCGTTCGACGATTGGCAGCATCGACGAAGTTTGCGGTCGCAATCGATACACCTCCTCATTGGGCACCTTGATGCTTGGCACCGATTCGCTCGCGCTGTCGGTGGTTACCGTATCCACGCGCGGAGCGTCGGCTGCGCCGATTAGCGCCCTGAGCGCGGCGAACCCCGACAGCAGCAACACGACCATCACCATCCACAGCGCTCGAGCGTTATCGTGAACGCGAAAGCGGCGGTCGGAGGGCGATGCTAGCGAATCGGCGGTCGAATTCATCGGGCAAGCCGGGGAGGAATGAGAAGCAAGGGAGGTCGTGCTTATTCGGTTTCGGCACAATGGTCAGGGCTACTGCGGCACCAGTCGCTCAGCGACGCGTAGTTTCGCACTTCGCGACCGAGGGTTATCCGCTTGCTCGCCCACCGATGCTTGCACCGGCTTGCGGGTGACGATGCTCAGCACGGACGAATCGCGAAAAGTCTGCTTTACGATGCGATCTTCCAACGAGTGAAAACTGATTATCGCCAGTCGGCCACTAGGTGCTAGCATCGCGGGCATCCGCTCCAGCGCGTGCTGCAGACCGGCAAGTTCGTCGTTTACAGCAATTCGCAAGGCTTGAAAAGTGCGAGTTGCCGCATCGATGCGATGATTCTTCGGTTTGGGAACCGAACGCCGCACAATGTCGGCCAGGTCCTCTGCGGTTTCGATCGGCCGTTCTCGCCGTCGCTCTACAATTCGCCGAGCAATACGCCGGCTGTGCCGTTCCTCACCATACTGATAAATCAAATTGGCCAAGTGTTCGGCACTCAACCGGGCAATCAACTTTGCCGCCGGTTCACCAACGGTCGGATCGAATCGCAAGTCGAGTGGCCCATCGGCGTGGAAGCTAAAGCCACGGGTCGCGTCGGCCAGTTGATCGCTAGACAAACCCAAGTCGAGTAGCATTCCATCAACCACCGCAACGCCCAACTCCGCCAGTACTTCAGGTAGGTCCACGTAGCTAGCATGTACGCAGGTAACGTTCGCCAGGTCAACGAGCGTAGCTGCGGTTCGCTCGACGGCCACTGGATCGCGATCGAGCGCGATCACTCGCCCCGTCGAACCAACTTCGGCAGCCAACAACCGCGTGTGCCCACCACCACCCAATGTGCCATCGACCACCGTTACGCCAGGTGAGAGCGCAAGTAGCTCGATTACTTCGGCGGATAGGACGGGAACGTGCTGCGTCGACATCGTGTTTGGGAGTTGTAAGTTGGGTATTCGTCGCCGTAGTAGGAGTTATTACACAGTTGTTCCCCAGTGAGAAAAAACCTGTTGCCCCAACTTGTTGCCGCACAACACTTTGAGTCGTTGCCCCACGTCGATCGGGCGAACCACGATTCGTTGGGAATTTACTCGCCTCTTTTGATGCACGTCCGATTCGTTAACTCGTTACTCAATAGGGAGTTGCGAACACGGAGCATAGCCAGGTCCACGGAGTTTTTTCCAGCATTCCCAGCTGGTGGGAAAAAACTCGCCCCGGGGAACCACCGTACGACCCAGCTGAGCGCAAAAGGAGTGCCAACGAGTCTTGCCGACATCCCGCGCGCACACTCACCCGTTCCCCAACGGCTATGAAAACTCGCCACCGCACTACACAACCTACTTTTCAACGAGCAGGTGGAAATGGAGATCCACCTCGCAGTAAACGAATTTGAGCATGTGCGTGGCCTGTTTTCAAGGAAAAACTTCCAACTTAGAATTGCCGCGCTTGGCAATGGTCATACTTGTTCCATCGTGGACTGAGGACAATATGAGAGCAGGCGAGTCAGTATTGGTGTTCGTGCCAATAGTTCACGTCCAGGATGTAAAACGGCGCAACGCAATTAGGTTGTCCATCGGTCTCAAAGAGCATCGGCTTCTAACTGTGTGACTTTGGACCATCGGCGCCATAGGCTGCCGGTGTATAGCCGCCACTGAGGGTCAGGCCCAAGTACGATCCGACGTATAGCAGCAGAAATGCGAGCAGATAAATCTGCCAGTGGTGCTGTTACGCGTAGTGCTATCCATTACCGTGTGCCCGCGATCGACTTTACCCGCCCAGTGGGAGGGTGAAGCCCTTTGGGAGTACCAATGAACGACCTTCGATCGAACTTCGCCATGACGCGAATGTAGCAATTTTACCCGATGTCGTTCGCGCAACGCAAAGAGATAATGCCGCTCATTGGGCGGTGACAAGATCAAAGGCAGGCAAGGAGTAGAGACGTCAAGCGCAGCGCGTCTATTCAGCCGCAGCAGCTTCGCCACCCTTGGTCGACTTGCCGGCGGGCCAGATGCTGAGCCAGCTAGCCTTCTTGGTGGCGACATCCGATTCGCTGCCGGAGGCTTCGCCACCCGACAGGCCGGCTGCCAACTGGCCAATCGACTGCGTGATCACTGCCTTGGGTGCTTGCTCGATGAGCGGCACGCCGTTGTTTCGGACTTCGACCATCACGCGATAATCGTTGGGCACTTGCCAGTAGACCTCGTGCCCGAGTGTTTCCTGCGCCTTCTTGATGCTGATTTGTCCGGAGCCATGCCCCACGCGGTTGACCACCACGCGAAGCTTCTCCTTCAACCCGTCGACTTCGCCAAACGCCATCATCAACCGCACCACATTGCGTAGGCACGGCAGATCGAGCTGCGTGATCATTAGCACGTCGGTCGCCATCTCTAGGGCAAACATATCAAGTTTGGAGAACGACTTAGATGTATCGATAATCAAGTGAGTGAACGTGGCTTTTAGCAGCCCAAACATCCGCTGCAAGTCGTCCGTGGAAATCAGCCGCGCGTCATCGAGCGCCACCGGCCTTGGCAACAGATACAACCCGGAACTGTGCTTCGTAAGCGATCGCTTCAGTAGCGTAAAATCAAGTCGCGAAACATTTTGCGCCACATCTGAGAGTGTGTACTCGGGAATCGTATCGAGGAACACGTCGGCGTCGCCCACCGCCAGGTCGAGGTCGACGAGCACGACGGAGTTTTGTGGGTTGTTTGCCAGGGCGCACCCCAAGTTCACCGCAAGGCTCGTGGAACCAACGCCACCCGTGGCGCCAGCGAGGGTGATCACCTTGCAGCCGCTGCGCCCACCGGCCGACTGACCGCCGAACTTGCTGCGCGCGATTCGGTGCACCGCGGCAGCCAACTCCTCGGGCCTCATGGGCTGCGTGAGGAACTCCTTCGCGCCCGCCCTCATTGTTCGCAGAATCAGGCTCCCATCCGTCGAGCTACTGGAGACCAACAAGGCCACGTCAGGATGACTTTGGGTCAGGCTCTCGATCAGCTTCACACCCTCATCGGGATCGCTGTCGAGATTCACCAGCCCGATCTCGGCGCTGGTTTCCGTGATTACGTCGGAAAAGAACGCATAACGCGAGCACTCTGCTTCGAGCCAAATCGTGTCGAGCCCTAGCAGCGTCGACTTAAGCGCGCCGCGAGTCGCGTCGTCGGGATCGACAATTGCAATGCGGAGGACTTGGCTCATAGGAGGCGGTATTCTTCACGGTTGCCATTAAACTGGATGCGAGCACGCCGGGCAACTCCCATCTTCCGTCGTCAGAAGCGTAGCTCACCGGCTGCCAACTGCCGCCGCTGGCAGGTGATTTTTGGCACCAAAAACCGCTGCTCATATCCAACGGGCAGTGTGCTGGTCTCTTACTCGACGTCGTAACCCACGGGACCTATCAATCCACCCTCGACGGAATAATCCGACTTCGTTGCTGCTGGCACACTAGGCGGCGCCGATTGCGTTGGATTGCGGCGGTAGTTCGCGTCGCGTGGGCCCATGTAGCCGCCCGACCAATCGGTCGCACGCGCTGCTTGCCGAATCGGCTTGGTGGCTGGTACAGCGCGGGCCTCGTCGATGGGCATGTTCAACTCGCCGTGGATTGGCTCGCCACTGGGCACTGCCTCCTGGCCTTGCTCGTAAGGCGGCGCGTCCATCGGCTGCATCAACTCGTCAGCGGGTGACATGTTGGGAACCATGTGGTAGCCCCCCGCCGGCACACCCACGCCGCCGTTGCATGGGTCGCAGCCAGCGCCGTCGTTGCATCCTGGCGCGCATGGGCCGTAGGCATTGGGCACCTCGATGTGACCACCGAAGTATAGCGAGCAGTTGTCGGGCGACATCGTCCCCATGCCAGGTCCGCATGGCGGATACTCGTGTGGGTCCAAGGCGTCGACGAACTCAGGCGTCACCAGAATCAACAGTTCAATTTCGTTGACCACCTCGCGAACCGATCGGAAACCGGCGCCGATAATGGGAATATCCGACACGTAGGGCAAGCCACGGTGCTGGGCCTCGGTACGACGTTGCAACAAACCAGCCAAGGCGAACGTCTGCCCAGCTTTCATCTCAACCGCAGTGTCGGCCTGGCGTACCCGGAAGCCGGGAACACGAGTGTCCTGCAGGTCGATACCGATCGACTCATCACGCTCACTCACGCGCGGACGAACTTCCAGACGAATATTGCCATTGCCCAACACAATCGGCAAGAAGTCGACCTGCGTACCGAACGGCCTGAACTCAATGCTCGTGGTACCCAGCGCCTGTGGTACGAGAATGGGCACCTCGCCACCTTCGAGGAACTGGGCAGGCCGCCCACTCACGGATACTAAGTTGGGTTCGGCCAGAATCTTGGCGACGTTCTGCTGTTGCAACGCGTCGAGTACGCCAAAGAACGACGAGCTGTTGTTCACCAAACCAAATGCAAATGTCTCGCCCGCGGTCGTGATTGACTGGGCTGACGAATCGAATGCGCTGATCAAACCGCTGACTCGGCTAATGGCGAAGTCACCATCGCTACCGAAAATGGCCCAGTCGACGCCAAGCTGACGCAGCTTGGTCCGCGAGACCTCCATGACCTTCACCTTCAGCAGCACCTGCTGCACGCCGCCAACGTCGAGATTGTTGATCACCTTGGGCGCGTAGTCCTCAGCCAGTCGCATGATGGGACCAACGTGGTCGGGGCTGTCGACAAAGCCTGTGAGCATCAAGCTCTGACTGAACTTCTTGACACCAACTGAGGAGTTAGGGAACTGTGTCTTGAGGGCGAATTCCAATTCGCGTACATCGCCGTAGATGATCACGTCGAGCGTGTGGACCTTGTTCTCCGTGTCCCACATGTTGACCTGCGTCACACCCGGCTTCTTGGCCGAGACCTGAATCTCCGTGGCCGATAATGGCGTAACCGCCACTAGCTCGGGGTTATTGACCTGCACCTTGGGGATTTGCATGCCGAGCGTCAGAATGCGGCTAGCATTCGTAGTCATCTCCAGCCGCTCACTCTGGCGGCTAATGCGGCGGATGATGTTGGGCGTAGTGAATTCCGCGCCCGCAGAGATGGCTGTATCGTATTCCTGGGCGCCGACCGACGTCGCGCCGTTGGTGACCAACATCCATGCGAGCACGCAGCAAACGCGACCCAATCCACCGAACCTCGGCTGTGCTGAATCGTACATCCCTGTACTTCCTTTTTATGCGCGTCGTTAGGCACGACACGAGTCACCCGCGCTCGCGCGAAGCAACTCACCCCCGTTTCGCACGCTGCTGCAGTAACCAACCAATTCCCTGTCGGCCGCTGGCAACGCGGGCAGTCGACACGACCGCCAATACACTACGCAAATTCACTCACTCAAAGTCGATCGGAAAGCTAGCGCCGAACTCCTTCTCAAACTCCTGCTCAGCTGCCTCGAGGCTGGGTGGCGTCGCCGGTGTTTGGGTGCTGGCTGGTGTCGCCGGCACCTGTGGCGCAGTGACTGTTCGGTCGGCGCCCGTATCTCGGATTGGCTTACCCGTTATTGGATCGAACTCCACCTCACGGACTTGTTCGGCCTCAAGGATCGTCATCACAAACGGAGGCCGCTCGGCGGCCGCTTTCTGGATCTGTTGCATTAACCCGCTAAGCAGCCCACCACCGTTGCTGCGCGACTCCTCAGGCCGTGGGCCTTGCTCTCTAGCGCGGGTGTTCCGCGAATCACCATCGCCCCAGATGTCGGCGAGGTTCATGTCGGTGTCGTCGGTGACGGCCTCGTCATCAGGGCTGCGTGGGATCAGGTTCAACTCACCGATCTGTTCGGCAAGCGCCACCTTGTTCGCCTGCCCCGGCGTCAAGACCAACGATACCGTTTTGGCAATGGTGCGGCCTTCGCCACCGTCGGCGGCGCGTTGCACCGTTTGGTCGACAGCAAAGATGCGAATGTTCTGCAAGATCACCTTGGTACGAGCACTTGGAATGCCGGCACCTGGATTACGATTGACAAACAATTGAATGTCGACACGGTCGCCAGGGCTCAGCAGGCCGGCGGCGCTCTTTTCGGCATCGACCGAAATGGTCTTCAGCCGCATTCCAGGTGGAATGTTCCCAATCGGGTCGTGCACTTCGCCTTGTGCGAGCAGCTTACCTTCAAGGAGGGGCTCGCCCTGAATAATGGTGGCGCGAGGACGGCGATTTTCGAGTTCTTCGAGGGTGGTGATGGCGCCCTGAGGGACCTTATCCTTGGGCCAATCCTGCAACTGGACCATCGATGCGTCGATTGGGTCGTTGAGATTGATGTTCACCAGCGCGACGTAGATCGATTCGGTCTCGTAACCTACTGGAGTATCGCCGTTCTTCTCCATCACCTGGCTAATACCGATGGAGGCGACAAGGCCACAACCGAGCGCAAGTGCAAGTAGTAATAGAGACTTTGGTCGCATTGGACCCCCCTACAGTGAATGTGGCTCACCGGCGTACCCTCTGGGTCGCACGCCAATGTGCCAGGTTCTAGTTTGGCGGCATGACCACCACCTGCGCGCGGGCGCAGCATGGGAACCTTGTCGCTTTCTTCGGCAGGATCGTCACATCTGATCCACTAAATTGTCCCAGGTCGAGTGCTAGCTGCGGTCAGACCAGCAGGCCAGCCCAACCGAAATACATGATCGTCCCGATTGCAATCGGAATGCCGTACGGCAACAGACGCATGGTCGGCTTCCGCTCGGCGGCAATCTTGGCGAGCTTCTCAGGATCGCGAATCACCATGATCTCGTTCCAGATGTTCCAGAACTGAGCGTAGTGCTTCTGCCAAGTCCCACTGATGAGCACCATGGCGACAGCGAGAATTCCACCGACTACTGCGGAGATGGCAAAGGAGTACAGTGTGACCTCAACCCACATCCAAGCACCGATGCCAGCCATCATTTTCACGTCGCCGGCGCCCATGCCACCAATCGAGTAGTGTGGCAGAAGCACCGCTAGCCCAACGGCCGTACCAGCAAGGCTATACAGCAGACCTTCCCAGCCGGGGTACTCGCTAAGCGTAAAGCTGTACACCCAGCCGAGCACAATCATCGGGTACGTCAGCTTGTTGGGCACTCGAAGCTGTATGCCGTCGATGATGGCCATCACGATGATGGTGGCCGTTACGAGCCACACGTGCCAATGGGTGATGATTGCGTCTTGCAGTTGGGCTAGGTCGAGCATGATTGAGTTCCGCTGCCATCGTGGTTTGTTGCTTCAAGGCGCGGCGCCGCCATTGGGGCCACACGAGGAAACATAGCTCACGAAACTGGCGGTGGTTCGTCGTCGGTTGGCGGTTGAAGGCGTTTTTGTTCTTGCCACGCCAAGCTACCGAACCGGACAACTGGCCGCGAACAACCCACAAACCACGAAAAATCCCCCTCACCGGCCAACCGACCGATGAGGGGGACGCGCTATACAAACAACACCTTAGGGTGCATCTTTGGCGGCGATCAGCTACCCGAGCTGAGCTGCGTCGAAACCGAGTTGAAAGTGGCCGAAGCATTCGTACCGATCGAGCGAATTGCCGTCAAGCAGACGATCACGATCAGAGCGAGCATCACCGCATACTCAACAGCGGTGGGGCCATCTTCCGACTGAAGGAAATGTTGTACTTTCTGAGCGAACTTCTTCATAGCATCCTCCGGGTTTCGATGCTGACCGGCAAGTCAGCACCCTAAAGTTGTCAGGAGCGGTATAACTCCCGGTTGACGGTCTCGCTCGAGCACCCTCGCCACAACATGCGGGAGGTGAGCCTGAGTGTGCCTTTGCGGACCAAAACGGAACAAACTCTTGCGTCGCATCTAGGCAATTGCTTCGTGCCAGCGGACGCCTCGCGGCAATCTGCCATCGTCCTTCGGTAGCCTCGCTACCATCGCAAGTAAGCGATGGCCCTGGGCTTTGCGCCCCAGCCTCGCGACTGGTTCGCCTTTGTCGAGAATGATGACGCAACAGGCTCTTGGGCCAAACTTAGACCCGCCGTGGCGAATCTTGTCATGCGTAAACTCAAAAAATGGATAAGTCCTTCACGAAAAGTCCATCGTTCGGCGTTGGCCACCTAGGGGCGTGCTCGCTGAACAACTGAAACCTATGCCAGATTCCGAGTGAGTCAAACGACGAGTTGGAAGTTTTTGCCGGAAGTCCCGTTTCGGGTGGGTCACCTCCCAAGGTTCGATAATCTTCTCATGAACCTCGAGACTTGGACTTCGAATCGTCTTCTGCAAGCTACCCTTGCTTGCCCACCCCAAACTCTAGCTTGCCGGCGCTTTAATGGATTGGCTACTCAACCAACTCGAACAACGCACGCCGGGTGGTTATGCGCCGGGTCATTCAGTGGCTTCCGAACCTACCGCATGGGCCGCGATGGCGCTGGCAAGTGCCGGTCGTAGCGAGAGTGCCGATCGTGCGGCCGCGTGGTTAGCCAAACAACAACGGCGTAGCGGCGCCGTGCCGGTGGCCGATGGTGACGACGGACCGCATTGGACAACCAGCCTCAGCGTACTGGCATGGCACCAAGCCGATTCAGTTCGCTATGCCTCGAACATCCAACGCGCTGTCGAGTGGTTACTCGCAACCAAGGGCAAGACCAGCCCTCGAAGTCAGCAGATTGGTCACAACACGATGTTGGTGGGTTGGAGTTGGGCCGACGCCACGCACTCGTGGCTTGAACCAACTGCGTTCGCCACCATGGCGCTCACCGCCGCAGGATACGGAGACCACCCACGCACCCGCGAGGCGGTGGCGATGCTAGTCGACCGACTACTGCCTGACGGCGGCTGCAACTACGGCAATACCGTAGTACTCGGACAAACGCTGCTGCCTCATCTGCAGCCGAGCGGAATCGTCGCGTGGGCCCTGGCCGGTCAGTCGCTGAACGATCCACGAATCGAAGCGTCGCTCGATTATTTAAGTGCCGAAGTCCGGAACCCGACGGGGGCCGCTTCGCTAGCGTATGGCATTTGCGGTCTGACTGCATGGAGTCGAAGGCCAGAGAACGCGGACGAGTTGATCGCTGAAGCGGTTCAGCGGTCAACTTTGCGACAGAGCTACTACAAGTTGGCGCTACTTGCACTCGCGTCGCGCGAGGTGCTACCAAGCACGCTACCAAATAGGCAAAGCGTGACCTCTCTCTGAATGACTCCTAGATGCACTTTCAGATGACAGAACCACACACACCGTTACGCAACGGGCAAGTCGATCGCCGCACGCTACTCGGCGCGGGCGTTGCTGGCACGGCCGCAGCGATCGGCGCGCCGGCGTTGTACCAATGGGCTCGCCCGGATGCCAATGTGTTTGTCGCAAGACACCAACGGTACGACGGCCCGCTCGCTAGCACGGTCCGCGACGGGTTGTTGGCAACCGGTTTCGACGCGGATTGGGTCCGCGGACGCAAGGTGCTGCTGAAACCCAACCTCGTGGAACCGCGCAAGGACCGCCCGCAAATGACGACGCATCCGGCGATGATCGTCGCGGCCGCCGACGTATTTCGGGCCTGGGGTGCGACCGTCACGGTGGGCGAGGCACCAGGCCACGTTCGCGATACGGAGATGGCGCTCATCGAGTCGGGCGTGGGCGAAGCACTCGCCGACGGCGGATTGAAATTCGCCGACCTGAACTACGAATCGGTCACGTGGCGCGGCAACCGTGGGCGGCGCAGCCACTTGCGAGGCTTTTGGTTTCCGCAAAGCGTGGCCGAAGCCGATCTGGTGGTTTCGATGCCGAAAATGAAGACCCATCACTGGGTTGGCATCACCTGCAGTATGAAAAACTTCTACGGCGTGCTACCGGGCATCAAGTACGGCTGGCCCAAGAATGTGCTGCATCACAACGGGATACCGGAAACGGTAGCGGACATCAACGCCACCCTGCCACGTACGCTCGCCATTGTCGACGGAATCGAGTGCATGGAGGGCGACGGGCCGATTCTCGGCACATCGAAACAGATGGGGCTGGTGCTGGTCGGGCCAAAGCTCGCCTCGATCGACGCAACCGCCACCCGCATCATGCATCTCGACCCAATGGAAGTCGACTATCTTCGTCTCGCAGTACGACGAATGGGGCCTTTACACGATAGCCGCATCCAGCAGCGCGGCGAATCGTGGCAAGAGTTGGCAACGCCGTTCCAAATTCTTGACGAACCACACCTCAATCGATTGCGTATCGGCAAAATTGGGCCGGACGTAACCTGAATAATGTTCGTGGCTCGTCGCGAAAGAAAAATACGCGCGCCTAAGACGATGTCCGGTATACTAGGTCGCATCGTCCATCCGCCTACGTACAAACCTTTGAGGTTCATCTATGTTGCACGGTTCTGCAATTCGGATTGCGGCACTGGTGGCTGCGGGAGTCTTGGTACTTTGCCCGTATCAAACCTTTGCCAAGGACGTATTCCTGACTATCGGCGGTGGATATGGCTGCACGAGCAATCAAATGTCGCTCGAGCGAAACGTCATCTTTCAGCAAGCGGTCCTCGCCGAGAAGCGGCCAGACGGTCCGAAGCACATCGTCCTGTTCGCCGATGGCGAAGATACCGCACCGGACGTCCAATGGCGCGACCCGGAGTTTTGCAACACCTGCCCAGCGGCACGGCAGTTGATGGCCGAACTCGTCGGCGACGCAAGCTCCATGGACTTGCGCTATCGGGACAACGAAGTTCCGAACGTGAACGGCCCGTCTGATTCTGACGGACTGAAGCGACAGCTTCGCGCACTAGCGGGCGAACTAAAGGCGGGTGATCGGCTGATCATCTACGCCACGGGACACGGCGGCCCCGCAGAAAGCGACTACTACGGCGACGACTACGATTACGAGTACGACGAAGACTCGCAAACCTGGAAGGCAACCAGCACCGGCTCGGACGGAGACGACATACAGAACGACTACAACACCTCGCTCTACTTCTACGACGGCGACTCGATCACAGTCAGCGATCTGGCTGGCTGGCTCGACCGAGTCCCGCGCGAGGTGGAAGTCGTACTTGTGATGGTTCAGTGCTACGCGGGTGGCTTCGCGCACACGATCTTCCACCAAGCCGACGCAGACTTGGGTCTTTCGCCTCATGCTCGTTGTGGCTTCTTCGCGCAGGTCCACGACCGAGGCGCGGCAGGCTGCACGCCGAACGCGACCGAGTCGGAGTATCAAGAATACAGCAGCTATTTTTGGGGCGCGCTAGCGGGGCGATCGCGCGTGGGTGAGGAACTTGAATCTGCCGACTACGATGAAGACGGAAAGGTTTCGTTCGCCGAGGCGCATGCCTACGCTGTCATCGTAAGCGACACAATCGACATTCCAGTTCGAACGTCGGACGCAATGTTGCGCCATTACAGCAGTTTGGCTAAGAAAACAAGCGAAGACGAAAACAACGCCGACGGAAATCCCCTTGGAAAACTCTTTGGCCTGCTAGCTACACAGCCAGCGGCCGACGAAGGGCAATCGCTCCTCAAACTGGAGGGCTCGATCGTCAACATCGCGAAACTCGCGCGGCCCGATCAACGCGCAATTATCGAACAGCTCTCCACGCAGCTTGAGTTGGGCGATAATCCAACGATCGAGAGTACGAAACTGGCCCTGCGGAAAGTTGCTGCCGAT
Organism: Pirellulales bacterium; assembly: GCA_028279215.1. Lineage (GTDB taxonomy): Bacteria > Planctomycetota > Planctomycetia > Pirellulales > Lacipirellulaceae > Aeoliella. The sequence goes on along the minus strand of JANQOF010000054.1, from coordinate 214,355 downwards.
GGCCAGCTGGCGCGGGTCAAGCAAGGTACGGCCGCCGAGCGCTTCTCCAAGGCCCGGCGGCGTGTGAGGCAAGAACTGATCGAAACCTGGCCGGAACTCGAGTCGGACTACGCGCCGCTCGCCATGGAACTGGCCAGCGAACGAGCCGATGAGTTTGTGGCCAAAGTCAAAGGCCTCGCGTCGTACGAAGCAATGTGTCGGGCGAAGGAAAGCCGTGAAGAACTCGAAGCTAAGTCGCAAGAGCTTACGCACCGCGAAGCCAGGTTCCAACGACTGCTGCACACCTGCAAGTCCGTCGTCCTTGCAGCCAACCTGCCGAAAGTCATGCCGCAGGAGATTGTCGACCGCTACGAAAAGCTGGTGGCAATTGAAGAGGGCGCGCTATAGAACTGGATGACCAGATTAGCTGGATCGACTGGATATAGGTAGCGAATCCTCCGCGTCGTCGCGATTATCCAATATTACACCGCCTCGTCCGGCTCGATCTCCCCCGGCATCACTTCGCGTTTGATGCCCATTAGTACCCAGAACAGCACGATCGCGACAGCGGCCACCGTCGCGGCGACCAGGAAGAACCATCTCCATTCATAGGGTGGTGGTTCGACGCCTTCGGGCGTGAGAAACCGAGCCTGCATGGCGCCGGAAAGCAACGAACCGGCAAGGTGGCCAAGCCCCGATGTCACCATCGCCAGCAAACCTTGCGCAGCGCTCTGTGTTTCCGGCGTTGCGGAGTGGTCGACGTAGATGAAGCCCGTGATGTAGACGAATGTGTAGCAAGCACCATGCAGTAGGATCGCGACGTAGATCAGCACCAGCGGCAACCCCTCGTGTCCACCGTAAGCCAAGCACAGGTAGCGCACCATCCAGGCGGCCACGCCAATGACAAACACTCGTTTGGGTCCCCAGCGCACCAGTAACCAAGGTAATAGAAGCATGCAGCCGATCTCTACGACTTGGCCATACGAAAGCCGCGTTGCCGCGTGGGGCACGCCGATATTGTTGAGGTACAAGTTGACGTACATGTTATAGAACTGCGCCGCAATCGTCGCACAAAACGAGACGAGCAGAAACCGGACCAATCTTGGCTGACTAGCAATCAGCGCGACGCTGGCGTGGAGTAGCGTACGCCACGACACCGCTTTACCGAGCGGTAAGGTCCGTGGCAACGTAAGCGCGAAAACAGCCATCACCACATGACCAATCGCGGCGAACACCATCGGCCAGGTTGTCTCTTCGATGCTCTTCGACGGAACGTTCCAAGCCCACGGCATGATGGTGCCGACGATCCAAAGCGCCGCGATCCAACCCGCGGTGCCGCTGGCCCGTACTACGGGAAACACATGCTTAGCGCCTGCCAGATGTCGCAACGCCAAGCTATGAGCCAACGTCAAACCAGGTACCGAAAACTGGTAGTACGCAACCATGCCAGCCAGGAACCACCATTGCCCCAGAGCATTCCAAGTCAGTACCAGCACAGCCGCGCACGCTAGATTGAGCGCGGCGATCATGCGCTCGCTGCGAAACCAACTATCGGCCAGCGCCCCGAACAGCAACGGCGAACCAATCGCTCCAATGGCGGCTGCCATACCGGCAAGTCCAACAAACCAGGCATCGAACATTCCCGTGCCCGCACCGCCCGTGTTCTCGCCTATGTAGGTGCCGACCGTAACTGTCCACATCCCCGGCGGCAAGAACATCAAGAACATCATCGCTGCCAACTGAGCAACGAGCACGCTGCTTACTGGAGCGGATGTCGGCTTCGTCTCCGGCGACTCATACGGATTGGGAACGGGCGGCGGTGGAGTGGGTTCGCTCACAAACGGCCAAATCGCAATGGTGTCGTGAAAGGACGCCTGACATACCTCAGGCAACGACCGGTGCGCCTGTGACGGTTGCATCGAACATGATTGGTGATTGGCCGTCAACCATCACGTGGCACCTCTTCGGCAAACCCAAACCTGCTTGGATCCAATACGGGGATAACCTACGCTTCAGCGAGACGAAATTCGCCCGTGAACGAAAAAACGCCACTGGGCCTCGTCCAGTGACGTTCATCCGCAAGTCTCAATGTTTTTCGACTAATGGAGGATACCGGGCTCGAACCGGTGACCTTTTGGCTGCCAGCCAAACGCTCTCCCAACTGAGCTAATCCCCCGATGTCTGCGGGTTGCCTTCGACCGCGTGGCCTAGAGCATTGATTATAAAGTATGTTTACGTCCGACCCTACGATTGTCAACGCCCGCTGCGGCGACGCGAAATCTGGCCTGCTGCATCTGAGAATGTCGACTGCACCCACGATTCGCCGCCTTCGCGCCGCTGCCAAACTACTGCTTGGACTGGCGATTGTAGCGTACCTTGTGTACCAGGCGCAAAGCCACCAGCGATTTGAAGAGATCGTCCACAATCCAAAAAACTGGGGCATGCTGGTCACTTCGCTTGCCTGTGTGGTTGGCGCGGTGTTGCTCGGATTTGTGCGGTGGTACTTGTTGGTGCGGGCAGTCGATCTTCCGTTTACACCTGGCGACGCGTTTCGATTGGGTTCGCTGGGCTTCGCTCTGAACTTCGTCGGACCCGGCGGAGTCGGCGGCGACCTGTTCAAGGGAGTGGCCTTGGCGCGCGAGCACAAAAACCGCAAGAGCGAAGCCGTCGCCACCGTGGTTGCCGATAGGATTATCGGCCTGCTTTCGCTACTAGTGATTACCAGCTCGGCGATCCTGGTTACTGGCATGATTTGGAATGCTGAGTTGCCCCCGAGCGTGCGAGGACTGGCCATGTTGGTGTTGGCGTTGCTGGCTGCCTTATTGATTGTTGGTGGACTGTTCATGGCGCCGGGCAGAATCAGCGAATCCACCGCGCGACTGCTTAACGGCGTGCCGGGCGTGGGCAAGGTGGTGGGCAACCTGTTCGTGTCTTGCCGTGTAATGAGCCGCCGCCCTAAGCGACTACTTCCCGCGATCGTTTTGGGCATCGCCATGCATCTGTTGCTCGTCTTTTCGTTCTACACCGTGTCAGTCGGCCTTCCGCTCACACACCCTCCGCTCGGCGAACAATTCTGCATCGTACCGTTGGCCGAAACAGCCGGCGCCATCCCGCTAACGCCTGGCGGACTTGGAACCACCGAGGCCGCGCTCGCCGGGCTCTACGCAGCGGTCGGTTCCGACGCCAACTCGGGCGCGATCGTCGCGCTTGGCCAACGGCTGGTGATGCTTACCGCCGGCATCGCCGCCATCTGCTATTACCTCACCCAGCGCAAGTCGATCGACGCCGCGATAAACGAAGCCGAGGAAATGGTGTAGCCCGAAGCTATGGCTCCAACACCGGCTGGCCGTCGACCAGCAAGCGACGTCCGTCCGCTTCGTACGCCGGCGCGGTGTCGTCTCCCACGTCGCATCCAACGAGTTCCAATTCGCCCAAACCTTCCGTGCGGACTTGCACTCGGCCGTTGGAGTAGAAGTTGCACCGCTCGGCCAGCACTCGCGAAGCGCCGCCCACGCTCAAACCACTACGGCCGTTAGCGCGACTGTCGACGTCGACAATCACGCAGTCGCGCACCAACTCATGAGCGTTGATGCCGTCTTGCTGGAATCCTTGGATCACCAGATTCTCGATGCGCACATGCCGAACGTCGTACAGCGTAATGCCCGTCTGCAGCCCAGCATGTCGAAGGGCATGGTCCGGTGGCGTTTGGTTCTCTTCGGTTGCAAAGTACATCACTCCGTTGAGTAGCGCCCATTGCAATGGGTCGAGGCCGCTGGCTTCGTACGCGTTCCACATTGGTACTCTTTCGAGTGGCTGCCCCGCGTCGAACAGCTGTTGGTAAGTGAGCCGCCTTGGCCGCATGGCAAACACGTTGCCTTCAACATGCCGCCACGCTCGTGGATCGGCGACTACGGTGCCGTCGAGCATCGCGCCGCCGCCGTCGATCACAAACGGCCGCTCACGAAATCCACTGTGTCGCGGAAGGCTCAAACTGATCTCTTCGCGATAGGGCTCGCCGGTGGCCGCCAGCACGATGCGATCGGCGCGTCCGGCCCGCGCGAGCGCTGCACGCACCGTCCGCACAGGGCCATGGTCGGCCCGCGGCTCAGGCTCCAGCCCGCTAGCACGATCGCTGCCGAGTTGGTTGTTTACGTAGTAAGTGGCAGCGGAGGCCGATGCCGCGAGCGACAACAACAATCCGACTTGAACAGCAACCCTGATCATCACGCCCCCCCGAAACCTACCATCGCGAGCGCGCACCGCTCGCCTATCGGCTGACATCGGCGGACGATCCAGGGCGATTGAGTCAAACTCTCCCAGCGCGACATCTGCTAGCAGATTGGATGACGCATCGGCCCACCAATGCTGCGCCCAGAAGCACAAACGTGCACGGCTCGGGAATGGGCTCAACCGCAGCCACCAGAGCGGCCGGAAACTGGCGACCTAGGTTGTCGCGCCACACCGTGTAGTCGGCCAAGTCGACCGTACCGTTGCCGTTTCCATCGGCGGCAAAACTGCCGACACTGCCAAACGTGTTCTTCCACATGTCGTAGTCGTCGGCGTCGACCAAGCCGCTTCCATCGTAGTCGCCGGGGAGTTGGATGGCTGTGTCGATGCGAAACACTTCGCCAAAAAGGTCAACGATGTAGACATTCCCGTCGGCGTCCTCTCCGTAGGCCACCATATTCCCGATACTGCCAACATTGGGCGTCAACTGGCTATTGATGTTCGAAACTGTCCCGTCCGGATCATTGGGATCAAACATCCAGTTGTTGTTCCTCACGTAGTCGCCAAATAGATACTGTCCGCGCAACATTGGATCGGGGCCGCGGTAGACGACACCCCCGGTGACCGATTGGCCTTGAAACTCTCCAGAACCTCGCGTGTAGTCGTACACCGGCGCTGCGTAGTTGGCGGGCTCATCGCCACCCACATCTGGCGTTTCGATGTCACCTTCCCGAAGCCGCCAACCGTAGTTCTCGCCACCCACGCTACTCGCAGGCTGCGAGTTAATCTCTTCCCTGCGGTTCTGCCCCACGTCGCCGATCCAAAGGTCGCCAGTCGCGCGGTCGAAGCTGGAGCGGAACGGGTTCCGCAGGCCGAACGACCAAATCTCGTCGTCCAACGGCGTGGCGTTGTTGGCGAATGGGTTGCCCGTCGGAATCGCATAGTTGCGGCTGGTCTCCGTAGGAAAATCATCGCCGTTGACGTCAATGCGAAGCATCTTACCGTGCAGATTACGCGCTGGCTGCCCTGTGCCGTCGTTTTCCAAATAGAGGTCCTGTGCGTTTCCAATGCTCGGCGTATGCCCGTCGCTGTCGCCATCAAAGTCGAGATCGTTGCCTCCCCCACCATCGCCGGTAGCGACGTACAAGTAACCGTCGTTAGGGCTGAACCCAATCCAACCGCCGTTGTGATTCGTCTGCGGTTGCACAAAGCTCAAGATCTCGCGCGGGCTCTCGACTGCAACATTGGGGTTCGAACCCGAAACCTCATATTCCAGAATATGGGTCGACATGTTGGCGTTTGGATTCGACCCCTGGAACGTTTGGCGACCGTTGTTCCGCGTGACATTCACGTAGAACTTTCCATTAGTCGCGTAGTCGGGATGAAACGCCAACCCCAACAGGCCGCCTTCGTTGGCGGGGTTGATGTCTGAAATCGGATTCAAGAAGTTATCGGGCAGCATGTTGCCTGTAGTCAGGTCCAAGATGCGAATCGCCCCACCCTTCTGAGCGATGAATAGCCGACTGGCGTCGCCAGGCGCGTGCGTGGCGAAAATTGGCTGGTCGAGGTTGCTGGCGACGCGTGTGCTGCCAGAAATCTGGGCGTGCGCCGGCAGGGCCAGCGACAATGCGGCCCAGAGGCAGCCGCCGACGATGGGGCGAAGCATGGTGTTCTGTTCCTATGTGAGTCGATCCAAGCCGACCGCTCCCTCCCTCAAGCCACACAAGCTAAGTGGTGAGCGTAGAGGTGTCAATAATTTCTTACGCTTTTGCGGCCATTCGTTGCAGGTTCTACCCAAACAACGCGAACATTTCTGCCCGGTAAAGCCGCAACGGGGCAAGTCCAACTTCGCTAACCTGTTGAGCCTCAACGACTTGGATTTTGCCACACGACGGCGTTAGCCAACATACAATTCGCTGTGGCAAAACCCACGTCCCCACACAACTGGCAGATTCCCCAACCCATTTCTGTCAATGGGCTTACGGAATCGCTACGCCTTTGCTTCCACCAAGTTTTGCCCCACGTTTTGCCCCAATTGGGGCAAAACCCCGAACACCAGATCGACAACACCGGCGACTAGCACTTGCCACCCCATCTATTTCACCAGACTCGTGGCCCTGTTTCAATTGAAAAGTCGGCAGATTTGAACGGCCCTAAGACACAACTCGACGCCTGTATAACAACAGCAGCCGGGCGCCATGCCCACAGGGGGCAACGACGTAGGCATGGCCCCCAGCTCCGCAATTCTGCATTCGTTGTGTCTCCCCCTCTCAGTGCAACATCTTCCGATCCAACATCCGATAATTCACCGCCTCGCTCAGATGCTCTGGGCGGATCGCTTCGCTCCGTTCCAAGTCAGCGATGGTACGGGCGACGCGGAGCACCTTGTCGTGGGCGCGGGCGGATAGGCCCAGTTCGTTGATGCTTTGGCGCAACAGGTTCGTACACAAGTCGTCGAGTGGGCAGCATTGGCGGATTTGTCGCGAAGTCATTTGGGCGTTGCAGCGTGTGGCGGTCTTGGCGAAGCGACCGGTCTGCAATTGGCGGGCCGACATCACTTCGCCGCGCATCGTGGCGCTCGACGTACCGTCGGCCTTGGCACTGAGCTCCTTGAACGGCACCGCCGGCACTTCGATGTGCAAGTCGACCCGATCGAGCAACGGACCACTGATCTTGCTCATGTAGCGCTCCACCTGCATCACGCTACACTGGCACTCGCGCCGCGGATCGTTTCGGAACCCACACGGGCAGGGGTTGAGCGAAGCAATCAATATGAAATCGGCGGGGAATGTGGTGGAAGTTAGCGCACGGCTGATCGTTACGCAGCCGTCTTCCAAAGGCTGGCGGAGCACTTCGAGCGTTTGACGGTTGAACTCAGGGAGTTCGTCGAGGAACAGAACGCCGTTGTGCGCCAAGCTGATTTCGCCCGGCGCGGGCGTCGAACCTCCACCCACCAGCCCGGCGTTACTGATGGTGTGGTGCGGCGAACGGAACGGTCGGCGGGCGAGTAGTGGTTCGCCCGGCTTCAATCGCCCAACCGCGCTGTAGATTCGCGTTGTCTCGATCGACTCTTCCGAGGTCAATTGCGGCAGCACGGTCGGCACGCGCTTGGCCAGCATCGTCTTACCGCTGCCGGGCGGACCGAGCATTAGCAGGTTGTGTCCACCCGCGGCGGCGATGGTGATTGCCCGCTTGGCCATCTCTTGCCCGCGGACGTCGGCAAAGTCGATGTCATAGTTACCATGCTCGTCGAATAACTCGTTGACGCGGCATGGCTCAGGCGGGATATCGATGCTGCCAGCGAAGAATCCCACAGCCTGCGTCAAACTGTCGACCGGGATCACTTCGAGTCCCTCGACTACAGCCGCTTCGGGCGCGTTGGCCGAAGGCACCACCAGCCCGCAAACGCCTTTGATTTTGGCGGCGGCAATTGCCATCGAAAGCACGCCTTTAACTGGCCGCATCGACCCGTCGAGCGCGAGCTCGCCCACCACCGCATACTCGCCCAACCGCTCGGAGGCAATTTGCCCACTGCCGGCGAGCACGCCCAGCGCAATCGGCAAATCGAACGACGCAGCCTGCTTAGGCAGTTCTGCAGGAGCGAGATTGATCACCACGCGATCCTGTGGTCGAACAAAGCCGCTGTTAACCATCGCCCGCTCGATGCGATGGGTGCTTTCGCGTACGGCCGCCTCGGGCAGCCCGACCAGAATGGTCTTTGGAATCGCCGACCCCGATACGTCGACCTCGGCCACCACCGGCAGCGCTTCGATCCCCACCAGACTAAACGTGTGAATTCGTGCGAGCAATGGGCCCCCTCCATCGATAATGTACGTGCGTACACATTACCGAATTCGAGACAGCAATGCAAGAAGCTTTTCGCAAGTTTGGGTTTGTTTCGCCCGCGAATCACGCGAATGTCCGCGAACTCGAGATGGATTCTCGATTTGCGTGATTCGCGGGCGAAGAGATTAGGGTATTTAAGGGAGTTCCTAGCAGGACCTACCGCTCACTCGTGCCTCAACGCTTCGATGGGATCGAGCCGGGCAGCTTTCATGGCTGGGTAGACTCCGAACACAACACCCACGACCACGGCGATGATGAGCGACAGTGGGATCGACCAGCCGACGAGCAGCGGTTCGACGTTGCGGATCTCTTCGGGCAGGGCGGCCATCTGTTCAGGGAACAGGTAAATAAGGCTGCGGCGTAGCGGGCTGGCCAAGAGTGGGCAGGTGAGTCCCGCAGCAATGCCTAGCAATCCACCCACGGCCGAGAGCACCACCGACTCGATGAGAAACTGCCGCGTGATGTCGCGACGTTTCGCGCCCAGGGCGCGACGGATGCCGATCTCGCGAGTTCGTTCGGTCACGGTGGCCAGCATGATGTTCATGATGCCAATGCCGCCGACCACCAACGAGATGGCCGCGATCATGCCAAGGAACACGATAAACAGAAGCCGCGTCGTACGGGCTTGTTCTAACAGTTCCAAGGGTACGGTCATCGCGTAGTCGGGCAACGTATGCTCGGCTGCCAAGGTCGAGTCCACCACACGCGCCATCTCGAGCACCTGATCTTGGTTCTCGACTTCGATGATGATTTGGCTAATCTCGATAGTCTCGCGCTGAAACAAGCCGCTTCCGGTGGTGATGATCATGTCGCCGATGCGTCGCCAAAACGTATCGATGGGAATATAGATGTCGTTCGATACGTCCTCGGGCTTCAATTGGCGATCGCCTGAACCCATTGACGTCTTCTGTTTCATCACGCCAATCACGTCGTAAAACTCATCGCCAATGCGGACCGACTGGCCAACCGCATCGCCATAGGGAAATAGCTTCTCACGCGCGGTTGGACCTAGGACACAGTAGTTTCGCTCTTCGAGTGAGTCGGTGTGCGTGAAGAAGCGGCCGCCCTCTTCGATCTCCATCCGCATCACTTCCAGAAAGCCCGCGGTGGTGCCAACAAGTCGCCCTTCCATTTCGCGCGAGCCGCGACCAAAACCCTTTGCAAGCAATCGAATGGGCACGATTCGCTCGATGTTTTTGTCGAGCGTTCGCCGCAGTCGGCGATAGTCGGCGCGGGTGAGGCCGTATAGTCCGTCGCCCGCTTGCTCGCCCGAGGGTTTCACGGTGCGGAGAATGATGTTTCGAGCGCCCAAGTCGACGATTTGTTCTTCGGCTTTGCGGCCGATGCCCTCGCCGATTGCCAGCAACCAAATGACGCTAGCCACACCGATGAAGATTCCAAGGACCGTGAGCGACGACCGCATCGGGTGGAGTAGCAGATCCTTGATGCTCAAACGAATGGTTCGCCACCAGGCTAACATGGCCGCAACCTTTCGTCGGTTTGCACTTCGCCATCGCGTAGCGTGATGTTGCGCTTGGTTCGAGCGGCCACTTCCGGCTCGTGCGTTACCATGAGGATGGTCCGACCTTCGTTGTTAAGCGATTCGAGCAGGTCGAGGATTTCGGCGGTGGTTTGCGAATCGAGGTTGCCCGTCGGTTCGTCGGCCAAGAGAAAACGAGGATCGTTCACCAGGCTACGGGCGATGGCCACGCGTTGCTGCTGCCCACCGGAAAGCTGCGTCGGTCGATGTTCAATTCGGTCGCCCAATCCCACTTGCTCGGCCAACTGTATCGAACGCTCGCGCGCTTCGCGCGTCAGACGTCCACTGTACAGCAACGGCACTTCAATGTTCTCCACCACCGTGAGCGCCGGAAGCAGATAGAACGACTGAAACACAAAGCCAATCCGCGTGGAGCGGACTTCAGCCCGTGCGTCGTCGTCGATTTGGGCGACATCCAGGTCACCCAAAAAGAAGTTCCCGCCGCTCGGCGTATCGAGGCAGCCCAACAAGTTAAGCAGCGTGCTCTTGCCTGAACCAGACGGGCCCATGATGGAGATGTAGTCGCCCTCGGGCACGTCGAACGACACACCACGCAACGCATGGACGATCTCACCTCCTAGCACGTAACGCTTGTGCAGGTCGTGGATGCTCGCGGCAAGCGAACTGGTGGCGGAACGGGCAGCAAACATTGGCAGAGCTTGGAGTTCCGAAAGGCGACCAGCTAGGTGGCCGACTGATCGTCGGCGGTGGTAGCCGAGGTGGTGGTCGTCTCGGTAGCTTCGGCAGGTTGAGCGACCTCGGTATCGGCGACGGACTGCTCCGGCGTGTTTGCAGGCTCCATCGGACGCCTGGCTTTGGCGGGCGGGAGTTCGGGGAGATCGACCCCCGCCACGTAGCGGCGCGGGTTCATGGCAACCTGGTCGCCTTCATTGAGTCCTTCGTCGACCACAAAGAACTCGCTGTTGGTCGGACCGACCTTTACCTTCTGGGGCCGCCAACCCTTGCCGTCGCGAACCATGCAGTAGTAGTCGTCGCCGTGCGGGTGAATTGCTTGCACTGGCACCTGCAGAGCGTCGGGCACGTAGTCGCACTTCACGGTGACCGACGCGGTCATGCCTGAACGCAATCCCACGACGTCTTCGTTGATCGAAACGTACGCCTTGTACTCTTTGACATCGGCCTTTCGCCAGTTGCCAGGCTCGGCGTATCGACTCACGCTCGTGACCCGACCGCTCAATTCCATGCCGTCCATACCAATTGGGCGAATCGAGGCGGGCAAGCCCTTCTTGACGTACTGCACCAGCGCCTCGTTGACCTTTAGTTCGACTCGCATAGCAGTAGAGTCGGGCAGCCGGAAGATCACCTGCCGCTCACGAACCACCGCCCCCTCTTCGACAACCCAGTCATCGTTGCCGTGGCGGTCGCGGTCGTTCGCATAAATCACCAACCCATCTTTGGGTGCGTAGATGGTGCACTTGGCGATCAGGTCTTCAAGCTCATTCAGCTTCGTAAGCTCCAAGTCGTACGATTTCTTTGCTGACCCCCATTTGGCTTCGGTTATCACGATGTCGCTGTCGAGTTGCTTCTCCATCTTGGGCTTGGTGAACTCATCGAGCACGCGAAGTTTCGTCTTGGCGGCTTCGAGCTCCTTGGCCGACTTCTCAATGGCAAAACCATCGGCTTCGAGCTGTAGTTGATTGATGTGACCTTTAGCGGCGAGTTTCTGGCTGAACTGGAAGTATTCCTTCGCGCGGTTGAGATTCTCCTCGGCGACGAACACTTCGCTTTCGATCGTTTGCCGCTCCTGCAAGTAGGTGCCCTCCACATACTCTTGCTTGGCAATCAGCGCGGTCTCGTACAGATTGCGTGTTTCGACCACCGTGGCTTCCGCCAGATTCACCAAGTTTTGCTGCGTAACTCGTTCGGCGTCGAGGGCCGACGAGTCAAGCTCGACCAAGAAATCGCCTGCCTTCACGTGCGTGCCCTCATCGACCACTCGCAGGATGGCCAGGCCCGGCTGGTTTTGCGTTTTGACTTCCGACCGAACCTCGGTGACGCCGGCGGCCTCGAGTTCGCCGCGCTCGGTGATCGCAAGTTCAAAGTCGTCGCGGCCAACTTCATGCAGCACCAACGACGCTTCGCCACCGGTGCCAGTCGAGGAGCGATACCATACCCACCCCGCGGCTATGCCCGACAACGCCAAGGCCCCCAACACTAGAAGCTGAATGTTGGCGCGCGGATGGAAACGATGCTGGCGGGAGGGCATGGGGGGTCGCCTGCGGTAAGGGAGGGAAGTCGAATCAAGTGACATTATAGGCGATCGGCCCTCGACCGCCACATCGCCACTCCCGAATGTTCTCACTGTCGATCGCGAGGGACGGCAAACGTATTAAACACCGCGAACTGTAAAACCGACCGCGAGGTGTGGAAAGCTCACTTCGAATCTGCCGGAACCGGCAGTTCGAGAGGGCTAAAATCATCGTCCGACAGCGGTGGCATCTCCGATAGCACCTCGGCCACGGGCAGTGTTTCCGTGGGCGGCTGACAACCCATGCCGGGATAGAGATCGCTCGGATAAACCGGCAAATTCGTCAAGTAGGCCGAATACGGAGCAGTCGACTCGATGCGTACGCCTCGATTATCAAGCTCCAGAATGCCCAAATCGAACTCGAGCGACACCTGCTGAACCGCGTAGTCTACCCACACACTCAGGAAGTCGTTTTGGACGTTCAGCAAGTCCGAAAGCGACTGTACCAAGTCGCGGGCCGCCGTATCGCCGAACTCAGCGACGGCGCCAGGCTGTGGCGGCTCGCTGAGTCGCAACTGAGTAAGATCCACCTGCGAAATGGCGAGCTGTACGGCGGCGCGGCGAAGTTCGAGGTTGATCTCGTCGAGACGTAGTTGACGCAACGTGTTCCGTAAGCTCAGGTAAACACCGTCGCGAAACTGGTAGTAGTTGCGGCGCGCTTGCTGGTACTCGATGAGCGACTGGCGGTAGACGTTGCGCTCCGCCAACCGAGTGATCGGAGCGTCGAACGCCAGACCTAGTAGCAGCGCGCTGTTCGCTGCTTCGATGTTGAAGGGGTTCTGGCCCACGTTGCCTATCTCGCCCGAGAACACCAAATCGACACCGCTTTCGAGATCGTTCGCGTTGAACTGGATCAACCTCCAGGAGTCGACCAAATTGGCCCTGGCGTTCTTCCAGTCTCGGCGATAGCCGCTGGCGATCGCCAGCGCCTCGGGCGGCGCGAGTTCGATCGGGTCGATCGTCACCGACTCCAGTCGCACACTTGCCTGCAATAGCGTTAGCTCCAACAGTTCGCCGGAGGTACGACTGAGAAGCTCAATGGTTTGGTCGAGGTCGTCCCGCACCGAGTTGGGCACCATAGCGGTGAGGTTCTCTAGCTCGCGTTTGGTGCTGGCAACCACGCCTTGGAGCCGCTCAAGTTCCGCGCGGCGATTGGTAACGTACCTATCGAGCCGCTTGGCGCTCAACAGCGAAGTGTCGATGTCGGCCTCAACGACTTCAGGACGAGCAATCAACTGGTTGAGCGACTTGCGGCGCTGTGGGAGCGCCTTGTCAAGCTCAGTGAAGTCGTCAACTATCTCGGCCAGCGAACGTTCCATGTTGCGAATGAGGATGGGAGTAGCAATCCGCGTGGCGGCGAGCTCGGCGGCGATTTCCGCCTCGATCGAGTCGGTATCGTCGCCGGCATCGACTAGCTGTTGACGTCGCACGCGCAGCGCGTCGAGTACCACCGCTACATCCTCTTTCAACAGCTCGAGATCAGGATCAAGAAGGTTGAAGCGGTCGAGGTACGGATCGCGTATGGCGACGTCGAGTTCAGGTGGTAGACCAATCCGGGTGAGGAAGAACTCCACCGACGCGCGATACGCATTCTCCTGCTGAAGCAGCAAGCTCTGCGCGTTAAACAGCGCCTGCCGCGCCAGGTCGACTTGGAACCGATCGATACGACCCGCGTCGTACGTGGCTTCGAGTTGCACAACGCTCGACCGCAGCGCGGCGACATTCGCTCGCTGGTTTCGCAGTTCCTGCTGATCCTGCAGTAGCCCAAGGAACCCACCCGCCTGCGCGGCGCCGGCCCCGCCGGTGAAGCCTCCACCTCCTCCTCCAAACCCACCGCCGAATCCGCCAACGCGCCCGAAACCACCGCCACCGACACCCGAGAACCCTTCGAGCCCAGCGCCGCCAAAGAACCCGCCACGGCGCGAAGGTCCCGGCCCGGCGTCGCGACCCGTGACCACCTCCACATAGAATCCTCGGCGAAAGCGCTCCATCTGGCGGACGTTCGCCAACAAGGCTCGTTCGGCGATGGTGAGTCGCTCTAGCACCACAGTACGCCCGCCAGCGCGGAGCAAGGGCTGCACCAAACTGAAGTCGAGCAGTGTCGTGCCTTGGTAGTTGTCCGCGCCTGCGAATTGCCAAACCAGCGAGTTGGCCAAGCTGACCACGAACTCGCCGCCAGTCGCGGTGAGCGTTTCGGCGCGCCACGGGTTGTTCGCGATGCTCGGCGACGCGGCGGCGCTCGCCGGCGCAACGTGAAGCGTGCTGTCCCCGCCCCGCGCCGATCCTTCGTTTTGGTAAACGATCTGCGAGCCGCCAAAGAACTGCGTGTCGAATCGGAACCGCTCGAACGATACGTCGAGCGCCGAAAGATAGAGATCCTCCAACTGCCCCTGATAGTCGGTCGAGTTCACGTACGCCAACTCGAGCGCTTCGAGTTGGTCGACCACTACGGTGCCCTCCTCATTCTTCGGCAGGTAGTCTTGCCAGCATGGCGCGTCGACAAACGCCGTTTTCGGCATGCAGCGCCAAGTGGCCGACCCTCGTTTGCCGTCCACACACTCCAGGTAACGTGCGGAAGCCGGGTCGTCCGGTGGCATGGGTTCGTAATCGGGGTCGAACGGGTCGAACATACGCGATCGCGGATCGATCGCGATGCGGAACTTGCCGGGCTCCGATTCAGCCGGAATCGACTTCTGGTCTACCAGGCAATTTGCCTGTTGATCGGCCTGGCGACGGTAGAACGTCGGACTGCACCCCGTCGCCAACAGCGACGTGAGCAGCATGCATGCCAGCATTGGTGTAGTGCGCGGGTACATGCATCCTCGATAGCAAACGAGCCAAGTTAGCAGGCCGCGCGCAAAGATCGCGCGCAGTCCCGTTCCATTGCTTCGACCGCGCAATTGGAAAAGTTTAGCGATTATGCGGATTGATCGGGTTGGCGTTGCGTAGAGATCACGCCTCTGCTACAAGCCGCGAATCGCACCCTTTTCCTTGAACTTATCCATTTTCAAACTCATCCGTGGCGGCTCAGAACCGTAGCCGCATGGATGCACCTGGTTGGGAGTCTTCTGATGGACGCTGTGCGCTCCGGCACGCTGATTGTGTGGTCGAGGATGTTTATTGCGTGTCACCGAGTCTGGTTGGCGGCACTCTTGCTGGCGACGCTTGCCAGCACCGTTGGTGCCCAACCGCTTATGTGGTCGCCTAACCGCACCGGTGGCGGAAGGCCGATGCGCTCGCTTGCCGATTTGGCTGCCGAGCCGGCCACTCCGCAGCAACGTCCCGCTCAACAGGCGCTGTTGATTCGCAATCCCGACAGCAGCGATGGCACTCCCGAGTACGCTTTGGCGGACCAATTCGGCCAAGTGCAACGTTACGTGGAACCGACTCCTGGCGTCGACTTGGCAGCCTACGTCGGAAGTCGCGTGACTGTGCGTAGCGACACCGGCACCACGCTGCTGGCGTCGCAGTTAGAGCTTCCAGCGATGCATACGGCGGCCAACTACCCGGTGATGCAAGCAGCGCACTCCGCTCCGTTGCCACCGCAACCAGCGGCTCCGCAGCATCGCACGGCTCAGGTCGCGCCCGTCGTAGTCGATACGTGGGGTGGCGCGGCCAACGCTGCTGCCGGTTGCAATTGCCCCACATGCAACGTGAACCAGTACGGCACGCCGGTTGGCGGTGGGTACATTGCGCCCTATGGCGCGTGCCAAACGTGCCAGCCGCAATACTACGCCTACACCACGCCCGATGTCGGGCCCACGGTGAGTTGCTGCCGTGGATCGCGCGGGCGATTCTATGGCCGTGCCGAGTACTTGCTGTGGCGGTTCGATGGCATGAACTCGCCACCATTGGTCACCAGCAGTCCCGCTGGAACGCCTTTGGCCGAAGCGGGCGTGCTGGGCTTCCCCAACACACAGATTCTGTACGGCGGTGGCGACTTGCTCGGTGGCAGCCGCGATGGCATACGTCTATCGGCCGGCTATTGGTTCAACGACTACCAAGACTTGGCAATCGAAGGCGACGTGTTCTTTTTCAGCACCGAATCGGGCGGTTTCAGGGCCACCGGTTCCGGCGACGACATTCTCGCTCGCCCGTTCTTCAACATGGTTCCGCTCGACGCCGAAGAAAACGTGCTTCCGCCTGCCGAGGACGCGCAACTGGTATCGTATCCCGGCGTCGTCGAAGGCACCGTGGCGGTCAACACGCGAAGCGAATTCCGAGGCGCAGGCCTACGTTTGCGAAGGGCGGTATGCTGCAAGGAAATCGGCGGAGTTTGCAACTACAACGCTTGTGGACCAGCCGTGGGTCCGTCGGCCGTTTCGCGCATCGACTTCATTGGCGGCTACCGCTATCTCTACCTGTCGGATCGAATTCAGATTCCCGAGGATCTAACTTCGCTACTATCCACCGATCCAGGTAGCTTCGACATCGTCGATCGGTTCGATACCTCGAATGAGTTCCACGGCGGCGATTTGGGATTCATTTGGGAGTATGAAGCCGCCAAGTGGTCGATCGAACTGCTCACCAAGGTCGCCCTCGGCAACACCAACCAACGGGTCAACATTCGCGGCCAGACGACCATCTCGAACAACGGCGCGTCGTTTACCGAGGAAGGCGGACTGCTAGCCCTGCGGAGCAACATCGGTAGCTACCAGCGCGACGTCTTCTCGGTGATTCCCGAAATCGGCGTCACGCTTGGGTACAAAATCACACCTAGATTGAGAGCCACCGCAGGTTACACGCTGCTTTATTGGGCCACGGTCGCTCGGCCTGGAGACCATATCGACCTCGACGTGAATCCGAACTTGCTGCCACCAGTGGTCGAGCCCGTAGTGGGTCCTGAGCGCCCGCGGTTCAGGTGGGACGACGTGGGACTGCTAGCACACGGGCTAAATCTGGGCCTCGACTACCGCTTTTGACGTTTGACTGGGGCGCTTCTGACCCTTTTACGGGCGATTTTAACGATTCTACCGGTTAGTGGGCGATATAACGTACTGCTGTGCGCTGCAGTTGAACCACAGCAGGCCAATCGTTGCCCGGCACGGGGTCGGGTGACTCGCCTCTCCTGAATCACGAGAATCTGCCATGCCCCTTCGGTTCGAACGTCTGGAAAATCGTCGCTTGCTCGCCACCGACCTGGGCGAAATCGCGGGTACCGTACTCAACGACTTGCAAGGCGACGGCATCACGGCCAACGACGTGGCCGCTGTCGGCGTGCCGGTTTCGCTATTTCGCGATGGCAACGGCAACGGCATATTCGACGATGCCACAACCGACCCCGAATTCAGCCCCGCGGTCAACACCGACGCCAGCGGCAACTACCGATTCACCGGGCTGACCGAAGGTACTTACTTCGTGCAGATTACGCCATCGAGCGATCAACAGGTGCTCGTCGGCGGCGACATGCAAACCGTAACCTTCAACGCCACCGAGGCGATGGGCGTGACGGCGCTAACCATCGACGATTTCAGTACATCCCAATCAGTCACTGCCACGCGATTGGTTTCCGACGTCGGCACGACGGACAATTCCGATGCCGACGCCGCCAACACCAACGACGGCGGCGTGCGCGACTTGTACGTCGAGGCAACGTCGGTTGGCAACGTGACCCTCACTTCGTTCTTCGGTGGCAGCAATGTGTTGAGTCTCGAATCGAGCAGTGGCACCGAGGGCATCGCTCGGGTGACTTGGGACGGAACCGATGGCGACGGCGACGCTGTGGATCCAAACAACCTAAGCCTCGATTTCTCCGACAGCGGCGCCAACTTTGGCGTGTTGGTTCGGGTAAGTGCCGACAGCAAGCCAGGCGCTGAAGTCACGGTGCGACTCACTAGTGGGGCAGGGAACACGGCCGAGGCCACAACCGCCATCCTCGACCAAGACGGTGTGTTCGACGGCGACGACAACGAGGAAATCGTTATCCCCTTCACTGCATTCACCGAGAACGAAACCGGCTCAGGCGTCGACTTCAGCAACGTCACCGCCATTGAACTCGAGCTAGACTTCCGCGATCCAGCGATCAACGGCCTTGATGCACGCGCGGAGATTGTAGGCGTCGCCGGCAACACGGTGAAGACAGCCGACTTCTCGGTGCTCAATCGTATGAGCCTCGGCGACCAGGTATTCGCCGACCTCGATAATGACGGTGTTTTCGATCCCGGCGAAACGGGTATCAAAGGTGTGGTAGTATCGCTCTACGAGGACGACGACGACAGCGGCGACTACACCGACGGCGTCGACGACTTCATCACCAACGCAACAACGGACGCGAACGGCAACTTCCTATTCGAGGATTTGCTGCCAGACAGCTACATCCTACGAATTGCGGCTACTGAGTTTGGCGGCGGAGAACCTCTCGAAGGATTGATCTCGTCAACCGGAAACGAAACCGCCAATGTGGCGCCCGACCCCGACGACGACAACGACGACGACGACAACGGTTACGCCTTGTCGACCTTTGGCGTGGTGACGCAAGCGGTCACGTTGGTAGGCGGCGACGAACCGATTGACGACGGGGACGATAATGACTCGAACCGCACGGTCGACTTCGGCTTCTATGGATTCGACTTGATCGTCGACAAAGGCGTTAACACGGACGCCGTCGCGCCGGGCGGCCAACTGATCTACACCATCGACGTCACCAACCAAGGTCCCTCAACCGCGCTGTCGGTTGACTTCACCGATAACTTGCCGACTGGCGTCACGTTTGATTCAGGCAGCACCAACGTGGGAGCAGGCACGGTGTCGCACGTGGCCGGCACCGTAACGGCCGACCTCGGCGACATTGCCTCGGGCGCTACCGCAACCATAACCATTGTGGTCGACGTCGATCCGGACGCGACCGGCACGCTCACCAATACCGCGAGCGTAAGCGCGGAGAACGAATCGGACACGGGCAACAACAGCAGCATCGCCGAAGCAAGCGTCGAGGACGTGATCGATCTTGAGATTACCAAGGTCGACGACGACAGCGACGAGTCGATCCTGCCCGGCGACACGGTGACCTACACCCTAATGGTGACCAACAACGGACCAGCCACGGCGACCAACGTGGTGGTGACCGACACGCTGCCGGACGACGTGACCTTTGAGGCCGGCGGTTCGACCACGCCCGACAGCAACGTGAACGGCGTGTTG
The DNA here is from genome assembly GCA_028279215.1 of Pirellulales bacterium. Lineage (GTDB taxonomy): Bacteria > Planctomycetota > Planctomycetia > Pirellulales > Lacipirellulaceae > Aeoliella. Next base: position 195,354 of record JANQOF010000054.1, on the reverse strand, counting down.
ACCTACAATCTAGGCACGATGGCCTCCGGCGCGAATACGGAAATCACAATCGTGGTGACGGTCGATTCCGACTTTGTTGGCACGCTTACCAACACGGCCAACGTCGACGCCGTGGAAGACGATTCGAACGAGGCGAACAACGAGGCAACGGCCATGTCGCTCGTGGCGGTCGACCGGTCGTCGATCTCAGGGTTCGTGTATGTCGACTCCAACAACGACGGCATGTTCGATTCCAACGAGCAACCAATCGCGGGCGTCACCGTCACGCTAACGGGCACCGATTTCACCGGCGCGCCTGTCAACGAGCAGCTCACTACCTTAGCGGACGGCTCGTACCAGTTCGCCGGACTGCTGCCCGGCACCTATCAGTTGGCCGAAGATGATCCTTCGTTTTTCCCCGACGGCATCGACACAGCGGGTTCAGCGGGCGGCGACACGTCCGTGAACGACGTGATCTCGAACATCGTGCTCGGCGCTGGCGTCGACGCGGTGGACAACAACTTTGGCGAGTTACCACCAACGCTCAGCAAACGCCGCTTCCTGGCGTCGAGCGCCGCGGCCGCGATCGAATAGAACGAATTTTGTGTAGCGCAAAAAACACCGACCCGCGCGGGATAACCCAGCGCGGGTCGACTCGTTTCCGCTGCGGAACTGCATTCAACCGTGTTTACCGATTGCGCTTGCGAATCCGCGACAGCCCCAAGCCGCAGGCTGTTAATCCAACCAGCGCAACGCTCGTTGGCTCGGGCACCTGGAGGTTGGTCATCTTCCATTGAATCGATGGCCGTGCGCCCGACGAGCCACTGTTGCCCTCCATTTCGATTTGACCGGTCAACGCCCAAGACGAATCCCAATCGAAATCGAAGATTGCGAGATAATCCGCCGATGAGTCGCCGCTGAACATCCCGCCGTTCACGTCCTGACCATTAAGTTGCAAGTTGGCGAGAACCGTTGGCGCGACGATAGCGGAAGATGCGGCGCGAATGTACATCGATTGTGTGGGAGACAAATCGACGCCGAAGAACACCGTTTCGTCACTAACGAGTCCTCCACTGTCGACCATTAGGCTGAGTGTGGCTCCATCGTAGCTCAGTGAAAAGTCGCGCGAGGTAATCGCTCCTGAAACCTCATCCGCCCAAAACCCATTTGCTGAATTAGAAATGTTCACCGAGTCGGTGGGGTTAGATGTGTCCGGTCCGATGTTCCACTCCACCTGAGCGGCAGTCGTACCGTTGTCGCCGTTTCGGACTTCTGGCACTGCCTGCTCACAGGCGAACCCATTGCACAGCGCGACAAACTCGGAGTCGTAGTCAGGGAGGACGATACTTTGGAATGCGCTTCCGACGGAGGGCTGCAACGCGAAGCTGCACGCTACAGCAAAAGCGGCACAGCGCATTCGAGAAGACGTGATTGCCTTCGGATTAAGAAACTTGGTGCTGAGAATCAATAGCCTCATTCTCTGAGTCATCACGAGCTTTCTCCTTACATAGGTGCAGAACTAAAGTAAATCGATGCGACCGCCCGACAATATGGGCCAAGCACGACCGTCTTGCAGCCTAAAGCCGCGGCTCGCCTGGCGACCACCACCCGTTTTAGCAAGAACGTGCGAATGCGGACCCAAAAGCTGGCAGATTTGCGGCAAGCCGCGGAAGAGACGTCGAAGTCGCCTTACGGTTGGTGCTCTGGTCTAGTCTTTTGACTCGATCGACTTGCGTACGCGCTCGAATCCGTGCTTCATTTCCTCGGCAGCCAGCTTGAGCGCCGCGAAGATGTTGTCGGCCGTCTCGGCCATGGCCTGCCGGGCTGGCTCGTATTGATCGGAGAGCTCGGTCATGCGATCCGATAGGCGGTCGTACTCATCCTTGGCTTCTTGGCCTGCAAGATGCAGATGCAAACGCAATTCATCTCGCTGCTGCTTTAGAGTCTCGATCAATTCGTTGACATTGTCGCGTTCGGACATGGAGGCCTCCCACACAAGGGAAATCGAGGATGCGGACCAGGGTCGCTGTGACCACTTGGTTAAGCACTGATTGTTGCTTTCTCAGGCCCCGGTGACCAGTCAGCCGCCACTACAAACGTGAATATCGGCAAAATACGGCGACCTTACTGGCGGCCCAGGAACCAACGATGCTAAGCTAGAGAGAGTTCGTTTAGATACATCCAGATACTCACGGGAAGGGGTTCCACCATGCCGACACCACTAAAGATCTCCGCTGCGGTTCTTGCGTTAGCGCTTACAGTTACGTGGATTGGCCAAACGGTTGCTCAAGAACCCACGCCCTCAGCCGAAGGCGCGCCGGCGATCGCCACCGACGAGGCAACTGCCGTAGTGCTTCCCGAAGTTCCCGGCGAAGAGTCGATCATGGAGCGGCCGCCTGTCATCGTCGACCCGCATGTCGAGGAGTTGGTGCCGCCGGCCGTAGCAACCGCCTGCCATCCGATTCATGTGGTTCGCGATTCCGCAAGCCGCTCCGCAAAGCGCATGTACCGCTGTTACGGCCCACCGGTGAATCAAACGCTATGCGTCGAGAACCCGGCAAACTGCTGTTTGTACGCGGTGCACGTTTGCGTGCCAGCTTGTTGCGTCGGCGAGCCAGTTTGCTGCGGCACGCGTGTCGGCCTATTGGGTCGTGGCTACGTGGTGTACCAATGGCCGTGTGGTTTTGAGGTGGAAATCGCCTTCCGCGTACATGGCGGCGTCATTCTGAAGTATCGATAGCAGCATCAGCGTCGTGCGTGCGGCGCTAAGATCATTCCTTCCGACCAGCAGTCTCGTTGCTCCCTGCGCGGCCCAATGCGTTGGTAGAGCTTTACGGTCGTCGTTCTTCGCGCATCGTCTCGCGCGACACCATACAGTTGGGTCGAACATCCTTCGGAATCAACCACTTCGACGTTGAACTCGTAGATTGAAACCCAACCCGGCCTCTCTATGGCGACCAGTCGGAAGTTCACTACCTTCGATCGACCCACCGCATAGCCGTCCGACCGAAGTTTTGCACGGATCGCCAGATCCATTTCGCGATCGCCGCTCCAGTCGTTCCACTGCTTCAGCCACCGCAGAATCACGTCGACTCCCTATCCAACCTATCCAACCGAAAGATGGATTTGAGTTCCCCTCCCCGTACCCATGAATATAGAAGTCGCAGGTCTATGGACAAGTCGCGCGAATACACCTCGAGCGGCAATGTATGTGGTCGAATCGCAACGTCGCATCGAGAACCGCGCTACCTGCGAATGGTATTTGTGCCGATACCGTCACCGCCGATCGGGGTTAGGAGTTCTGTCCGAAAAAGCCGATCCCGATTCGCCAAGGCAAGCACATGCATGCACCGACCCTTCGTCGGAGTGGTTTTACCCTCGTTGAACTGTTGGTTACGATCTCCATCATCGGAGTGCTGATTGCGCTGCTCTTACCCGCGGTGCATGCGTCGCGCGAGGCGGCGCGGCGGACCGAGTGCAAGTCGAACCTGCGACAGATTGGTCTCGCGCTGACACAGTACCTAGATCAGCGTGGGCCAAGATCGAAGTTCCCCAAGGCCGCCATCTTGCCATCAGCTACACCGTTTGATGAGAGCAACGAGAGTACATGGCCGATCTATCGGCTCCTCGCCGACTACGGCGAACACAATCAGGCGATGTATCGTTGCCCTGGTGACTACGGTCCACTGGCCTACAACGAGGACCGTGTAGCATACGACGGCTACGTCCGACCCGACGGCCAGCCCTACGCCAACGGCGATACCTACTACAACAACGAAGGTCTGAGTTATGAGTATCCCTCGTTCCGGCTTGCCGACAAGACACGTCAGCAGGTACGCCAAACCCGCAGCGGCGACACCCGCGGCACGGCGGAAATATGGATTGTATTCGACTACGAATCGTTTCACGGGAGCCCAGGCGACGATGGCTCGCGAAACTTTCTGTACCTTGATGGACATGTCGATGCACTCATCGTGCCCAATTAGTTGCGTTGGCAGATAGGAGCCTAGGATGCGCAAACAAACTGTAGCCGTAATCGCTGTCGCTGTAGTCGTACTTCTGCTGGGAATTGCATGGGCCTTCCGCTGGATGGGCGGTGAGGATGCCGAGGTCGCGGAAGTACGCGCACAGTTCGAAAACCGAGAACAATTCTCCGACGCCGACCGGCAAGCTATGCGGGAGCGGATTGGCGGACTCGACGAGAGCCAGCGCCGCCAACTCTTCGAGCCGATGCGAGCCCGCTTTGAAACTACGATGCGAACCACACTCACTCGCCTCCGCTCGCTCAACGAGGCAGCGCGGCGCGACGAACTCGATACGTGGATCGACGCAATGGAGAATAGAAGCCGTCAGCGGCAGGCGAACCGTGGCGGTGGACCTCCCGAACGATTTGCCAACATGACCCAAGCCGAACGCGATGCGCTAAGGAAAGGCATGCTCGACCGCACCACGCCTGAAATGCGGGCCACGATGGACCAACTCATGACCATGGTCAACGATCGCCGCTCTGAACGAGGACTCGATCGAATCAGCAGCCCTCGCGCTTTGATGGGCGGTTTGCGCCGGCGTGGGTAAAGTACGAGAAGGATTAGCGGAGCAGCGCGTGGATTCACCAGCCCTATAATGTTACGCCCGCAAGCGCACAAGAAAGCCCCTGCGGGTACAGGGGCAATTGGAGCGGAGAGGACAGGATTCGAACCTGCGGTACGGAATGACCCGTACGCCGATTTAGCAAACCGGTGCTTTCGACCACTCAGCCACCTCTCCAAGGAGGACGCGGCATTCGCCGGCGGCCATGATGGGGTGTATTCTACGTCGCCTCGTGGGGGCTGAAAAGTCCAGCCTTTTCCGAGCGAAACGGCACCAGCGCTACCGGCGGGCGAGCGAGTCGTCTGCAGGTGTCGCAACAGCGGGCCGGAGGCCGGCTTCTGCTTGATTAGACCCACTGGACTGGTCGTCGGTTCGGTTGAACGACGTGAGTACCGGAGCAATGATCATCGCCACGACGCTGATTAGCTTGATGAGGATGTTGATTGACGGGCCAGAGGTGTCCTTGAATGGATCGCCAACGGTATCGCCAGTAACGGTGGCTTTGTGCATTTCGTCGAAGTCGTCGCCCCATTTGGCGTGGCCTTCGTCCTTGGTTTGTTTCTTGGCGTTATCCCACGCGCCACCCGAGTTGGCTTGGAAGATCGCCAGGCAAACGCCCGAGATGGTGACGCCCACCAGCAAACCGCCCAGCATGTTGGGCGAATAAAGTCCGACCACAATCGGCACGATGACCGCCAGCAAACCTGGCGCTACCATCTGCTTGATCGCCGCACCAGTGGCGATTTCCACGCAGTGAGCGTATTCCGCCTTGCCGTCTGCCGCGGAGATGATGGCCGCTTCGTCAGGCGTAGGATCGCGTTCCTCACTCTCGGCGCGTTGTGCCGCATCGAGCGCGGGTCGGAGTTCGGGAATCTCGCGGAACTGGCGACGGACTTCTTGAATCATGTCCTGCGCCGCGTTGCCTACCGCCACCATGGCCATGGCGGAGAATCGGAAGGGCAACATGCAGCCGATTAGCAGGCCGACCAGCACGTACGGTTCGGCCGCGTTAATCTCGACGGTACCATTCATCTTGGTAAGGTAAGCCGCGGTAAGGCTGAGCGCCGTTAGCGCGGCGGAGCCGATCGCAAAGCCTTTACCGATGGCCGCCGTGGTGTTGCCCACCGCGTCGAGCTTGTCGGTGCGGCTACGAACTTCGCGACCGAGTTGCGACATTTCGGCGATGCCGCCAGCGTTATCGGCGATCGGTCCGTAAGCGTCCGTCGCAAGTTGGATGCCGAGTGTCGAAAGCATGCCAAGTGCGGCCATGGCGATACCGTACAAACCGGCGAACGTGTACGCGGAAATAATGGCCGCGCTGATCACCAAGATGGGCGCCGTCGTGGAGTTCATTCCGACAGCCACGCCTTGAATGATGGTCGTAGCGGGTCCCGTCCTCGACGCATTCACGATGGTCTCAACCGGTTGCCGATTGCAGGCGGTGTACCACTCGGTAATCATCCCAACGGCGATTCCCGCGATCAGTCCCGAAACGACGGCCAGTGTGACGCCCAAAGGACCATACACGTGGGTCTCGTCCGAACCGGTGATTACGTCGCTGGTCACCTCGATGCCTTTGGGCAGCTTGTAATAAATCGCCGCAATCGTGCCGACGATCATCAGCCCGCCCGAAACGAACATGCCACGATTGAGCCCCTTCTGCGGGTCGCCACCCTCGTCGGTCTGGACGAAGAAGAAACCGATGATCGAGGCAACCGCTCCAACCAAGGCCACCACAAGCGGCAGGTAAACGGCGTTCATTCCGGCGCCCTCTTGCGCCGCTTCGAGTCCGGCGTACCACGCCGCGCCTAGAATCATGGAGGAGATGATGGCGCCGACGTACGACTCGAACAAATCGGCGCCCATACCCGCAACGTCGCCCACATTGTCGCCCACGTTGTCGGCAATGGTTGCGGGATTGAGTGGGTGGTCTTCGGGGATGCCTGCCTCGACCTTGCCGACGAGATCGGCGCCAACGTCAGCCGCCTTGGTGAAAATGCCGCCGCCAACACGAGCAAACAGCGCGATCGACGAGGCACCCAGTGAAAAGCCCGACAAGATGTTCAGCACCAGCATGCGTGCGTCTTCGCTACCGGTGAGCGATTCGGGGTAGGCTTTGGTGTAGGCGAAGAATAGTACCCCCAACCCCAGTAAAGCGAGACCGACCACCGATAGCCCCATCACCGAGCCACCGGTAAACGCCACCTGGAGCGCGGTGTTCAATCCGGTACGTGCAGCAGCCGCCGTGCGGGTGTTGGCGAGCGTGGCGGTCTTCATGCCGAAGAAGCCGGCCAAGGCGGAACAGAATGCACCCAAGACGAACGACACGGCAATCAGCCAATTGGTATTCTGCTCGACCCCGACCGATTGATTCGAAATCCCCAGCAACACGGCCACAGCGACGACGAACACGGCCAGCGAACGATACTCGCGCGACAAGAAGGCCATGGCTCCTTGGGCAACCCAGTCGCCGATCATCTGCATCCTTTCGTCGCCGGGGTCTTGATTGCGAACCCAAGTGGCTCGGGCCATTGCATAGAGCAATGCGGCCACGGCAACGACGGGCAAGACGTAAATGATGACGCTGGGGTCTTCCATTGGGCGAGTCCTTGAAATGCGATACCAAGTGAGTCGTTAGCGGAGCGACGAAATAGCGAGCGGCGTCACTGGCGCGGTCGGCAAGTGCCGGTATGCACAAAGAGGTAGCCCACCGATATGGCAATCAAACCTAACCACCTGTGCCGAACACCGCTCCATCGGCAAGTGCTGGGATTCCTGATGCTCGCGAGCCCGGTGGCCCATCCGCATGCCTTCACGCCCGCGAATCAAGTGTTTAGCGCGGAGTCTAAACCACCCCGGCATTTGCTGTCAATGCGGGCAGCATGCGCGGCTTGCAAAACCTACACCCTACCCAGCCAACCTGGCTACGCCCGCGCCAAATCGTCGGCCCAAGATTGCACCACGGTCTGCAAATGAGCATTTCGATCGACTTGATATTCGGCCTCCAAGCACCGATCGATGCGCCGAATCGACATTCGTGCAACCGAACCGTGCGGATTGGCGCGCAATTGCTGTCGATAGTGGCGAGCCACCAAACCCAACAGGGCGATCAACGCTGTTCGACGTGGGCCAGCTTCCTTGCCGGCGGCGTTCGTGAACTGACTTACGAGTTCAGCTAGCCGAACACTGTCGATCGTTGGCTTGTCAAGCAATTCGACCGAGGCGATGTGCGCTTGCCAAAGCTCTTGACTGGCCATCGCGACCGCCTGATCGAGACTTCCGTCGGCCAGTTCCGCCACCGATCGGGCGACGTCGGGGCCAGTGACCAGGTCGTTTTCGACCAACAATCGTTCGACTTCCCCGGCATCGAGCGGGGCAAAGCGTACGACCTGCGAACGAGATCGGATCGTGGGAAGCTGCCGCGACTCGCTTGTGCCTACCAGCACGATTAGCGACGCCGGCGGTGGCTCCTCCAGTGTCTTGAGCAGGGCATTGGCAGTAGCAGTGGTAAGCGTGTCGGCGTGATCAATGATCGCAACTCGTCGGCTAGCCAGGTAGGGCTTCAGCGAGATGTCGTGGCATAGGCCCTGTCGGTTCCGATGTTCGCGATCGCCGACCAACTGTTCGAGCTCCAAGGTCCGCTTATCCGCCTTGAGCCCTACCTCGAGCAAATCGGGATGATTGCCCGCCAACATCAACCTGCACGATTCGCAATGGCCACATGCGGCTAACTCGTTGTGGGCGGAACTGGAGCAAAACAGGCATTGGGCCAACCGCTTAGCGAACAAACGCTTGCCTACCCCGCCTGGGCCAACAAACAGGTACGTACCGGCCAAGCGGCATTCGCGCAACACGTGAGAAAAGCGGCTGGCCACCTGATCGTGACCGACGATGTCCATCCACATGGTAGCGGCGCGGGGGGGGCGGGGTGGCGAACGCAAATTGGGCGATTAGCGGCGACCATCGTTATACTCAATGGGAAGCTCGCAAGAGTACCCCCTCGACGGAACCTCGAACCGTGACCGCAGATACAAACATCGTGGCACAGTGCCCCGCCTGCCGCGCGAAATTCCGTGTAGCCGCCCAGCACGTCGGACGTCGAACCAAGTGCCCCAGTTGCCAAGCGCCATTCGAAGTGCAACCGGTCGGCGAACCGCCGCCATCGGGCCGCAACGATTCCTCGCCGCCCGAGTCAACGCAGATCGGAGTTAACTGCCTTCTCTGCGGCACGCGAATGTACGGAACGGCGGCCCAAGTGGGCAAACCGCTTACCTGCCCCGATTGCGGCACCGAAACCACGTTGCCAGCACTGAAACCGCCGCGGAAGCCGGTTTTGCCCGAGGCCATGCGGGGCGACCAATACGAACTGTGGGAGGGCGAGGACCAGCCTTGGGGTTCGACGCTCGCCGCCATGGAGCCCGCAACGATTGCGGTACACTGCGAACTGTGCGATACGCTGCAGTACGTGACCCCAGATTTGGTGGGCAGCAAAGTAAAGTGCCCCGATTGCGGACACGAGACTCGCGTGCGCGAGCCAGCCGGCGGACTCAAGCAGGCAACTCAGGAGCCTGAAGAACTGGAAGTCGAACCGCCGCGCGTCAGTGAGCAGTTCGCGATCCCATCGGCTCCACCGGTTTATTCACGACTTCTGGATTTCGAAAGCAAGAGCGAAGAGGAGAAGCAACGCGAGATTAGCCGAGTAGCGACCGACCGAAAAGCACGACCGCAAATGCCACGTTGGCCGCTGCTCTCTGGCTGGATGGCGTTCCTGTTCGACCCAAGTGTCGTTAGTCGCTGGATTTCACTTACCGCGCTGCTCGCGATATTCACCTCGGTGGTGCTGTTTGGGCTGGCGGTCATGTTCTCGCCAATGGGAGCGATTGCTGGCATGTGCTTGCTGTGTGGCGGGGCCACGTTCATTGCCCTTTGCCTTGCCTCGGCCGCCGCTTGCGCGGTCACGATTGTCACCGAGAGTTCTGAGGGCAACAACCGGGTAATGCAATGGCCCGGCATTAATCCTATCGACTGGATGGGAGAGTCTGGTTACTTACTGGTAGGCGCGTCCGCCGCCGCCGCGCCTGGTTACATCGTTGCTCGGGTGTTTAGCGCCGAGGGATCGGTCATCGCGATTGCCATGGGCGTAAGTGCCTGGCTGCTGTTTCCGATCATGCATCTCTCGACGCTCGAAGCCTCGTCGCCGTTCTCCCTTGTGATGCCGGGAGTGCTTGGCAGCCTAGGGCGCTGGCCGGGCAATTGGTTGCTGTTCTATTTGCTGTCGGCAATCGACTTCGTGATTACGGGCATCGCGGTGTTGCTGCTGATGAATCAAGGTGTGCCGGGACTGTTGATCGCCATTGCCCCGGCACTCGCGGCGCTGGTTCTCTATTTCCGCCTGTTGGGGAGACTCGCTTGGCGAATACGCGACGGCTCGCCGGCCTAGAGCACGCAACAATCCACACAGACGATACGTCCAGGTTGCAATTGCTAGCAAGTTACACGCGCCGTCGCAATTCAATGCCGACAGCGTGATGTGCCGATCATAATGAAAGTCTCCCCCAAACTCCGCCGCGAGGCTGAATCATGGCACTGTTTTACACATCTGGCCCTCAACAGCACGATTCGGGCAAGTTTCGGCACCTTCGTCGGCTAGGCATGCAACAAGGCACAAAGCATCAACACGGCGAATTCCGCTTTGAGTTACTTTCGATGGAATCCTCGGCCCCTATCAAGCGACTGAGATACCACGTAAGGATTTTCAACAAACAGAACTTACGCGTCGGATACCTTCGCGACTTCTCGTCGCCGGCGCAAGCCATCGGCGCTGCCAAGCAATGGGTGGAAGAGCGAGGTTAGAGCGCCCTTCGCCATCGTCAGCATTAGGTACAAACGCGACGATGCGGCAGACAGCTAGACCGCCTGGCGGCTAAGAACTTGCTGTACCACTTGGCGCAACTGCTTTTGTTTGACCGGCATGGTGATGGCGACTCGATGCTCGCCTATATCGGCGGCGCTTGCCCACTTACCATGCTGCTCGTCTAACAGCAGAATGGCCGGAATTTCGCGCGTACCGGGTTCCTGGCCAAAGCGGTTGAACGCCTCAAGCGCCGGTTGACCAATGTGCCCACTGCTGAACAGGACGACTTCCGCGGCGCTGACGTCGTTGTAGAATCGATCGATTGCACGATTGGGATCGCTAGCGACTAGCACACGATATCCGTTCTGCTTAAACAGGCCTCTTAGCAAATCCTGCATTTTCACGTTGGCCTCGACCACCATTAGCCGACGCGGTTCGCCGTTTTCGTCCAGGCCCTCGTCGCTCGACAGTTCGGCTTTCGCTGGCTTGTCGGCACCGCGCTCGGCAAGCCGTTTGGCAGCGATCTTCAGATCGGTGAGCATCTCGGCAGGCGTCTGGTACCGTTTGGCGGGATCGAATTCAATCGCTTTGTTGATCACCTTGGCGAACGTCGGCGGAATACCGGCGTTCACCGACAGAATTGGCGGTATGCTCTGGAAGGTCGCCTTGCTCATTTGCTTGCCACGATCCCGACCTTCGGGAATAGGCGAACGCCCACCCAGCATGTGATAGAAAATACAACCGGCAAAGAAGATGTCGCTCCGTGTATCGTCTTTTCGCACTCCGGTGGCTCGCTCGAGTGCTGCGTATTCAACCGTACGCTTCACACCCGCTTCACCTGCCGCTTCGCTTTCGAGCGCTGCGAGCCCGAAATCGAGCAATTTGGCTACACCTTCGCTTGATACGAGGACGTTGGACATTTTCAGATCACGGTGCGTCACGCCCTGCTGAAATGCGTAGTTCAAACCGGCGATCATTCCCTCGAGGATGTTGGCGGCCTCGAGTGGCTCGAAAACGCGGCGCACTCGCGTGAATTCGCGAAGGTTACGCCCTTCGATGAAGTCCATCACGAAGAAGTGTGTGTCGCGCTTCGATACGACTTCGTGGATTGGAACGATATTCGGGTGCTTGAGCGATGCCCCAAGTTCGCCTTCGCGTCGAAACGAATCCGCTTCCGCCAGCCAGCGGTTTCGCAGCACTTTCACCGCGTAGATTTGATTGTTCTTGACGTTCACTGCACGAAATACGCGCGCGAACGTTCCCGCTCCCACACAGTAGAGCACCTTATAGTCGCCGTAGAAGAAGCCAGTCTTCAAACCCTTCGTCAGGCGTTCGAGCTGATATTGCGTGAGCAGGTTGCGACGCAGAAGCTCTTGCTGAAGCGTGTGCAGATCCACCGTGCGGGTTCCTAGTTCCCCCCGCACTGCCTGCAACACGCGATGATCGAGGACCCCAGCCTCCATCGCGCGTTGTGCCAGTTGATCCGCGGAATTGACGGTGGCCATAACGCGATAACTTCATCCATTGCCGCAGGAGCGTCGCGATGGCAACGCAGGACCTGTGGGCACTGTCCCGTGGTTTTCTCTCGATTTCCGCCACCAGGTGACGTGAGCGTTCGACCGGCAAGTGGCCCTAACTTAGGGGTCGCATGGCGGCACAGTTTTTATTCGCCGGCACCAGACAAGATATTGGTTATTGCCGTGGCGCGACGCTACTCGCTCTCCAACTTGGCCTTGTATTCATCCCGCTCGCGGCGCGTCGCTTCGAGGTCGAACATCAGGTACTTCATGTCGAGCCGAAGCTGGCCCAGTGCGTCTTGCACCAAGGTAAGAATCCGCCTGCGCCGTTTGGTGCTTTCCAGCACTCGATCTAACACCGGCAGGATTTGCTCGGAGTGGTTCTCTGGCAATGCGTGAATGAACTCAGCAAGTTGACGAACGTCGGCGGGAACTTCTTCGCTGGCAGGGGACGAATTGGTGTGCAAATCGGGCATCGACAAACTCCGGGGTTGGGGGATGCTTGCTACTAATGCACGCTGCGCGCCACCTTTTCGCACCACGGCCGCTCGAACCGCCCGCAACCGATTATAAGCAAACAACTTACGATCGATCAACGGGTTGGCGCGGTGAAAGCACCTCCACGGCCACATGTGGCGTTTGAGCATCAAAATGGCCTGGGGGAGCGGCGAAAACCTTGCTAGAAACTCGACTTACGTCGCCAAGTGGCGGCCAGCGGGGCGTGTAGACTTTTGGCATCAGGCTGGTCGACACTTCGCCTCGAATGACCGTGGTCCTTTCCAGCAACACTCCTCCACTCATGTCCTGGGCAAGCCGTACTTGTCGACTCACCGCGGTGGCCGTTGCTCTGATCGTTGCAGTGGCTGCGCCTACTTCTGCCGATGTCGTGCTGGACGAACAGTTCGATGGCCCGTCGCCCACGTGGCGAGTGCGACCAGCCGCAGGGGTGCGTGTGCTTGCACAGCAGCGAACTCAAGCACCCCATGCAGATCGCCCCACCTCGGCCGAGCGACTGGTGTTGCTCTGTCCGCCCGGTTATGCGGCGCAGTTAGAGCGAACTGTTGGCAATCTACCTGTCCTCGATGAATTGACGATCGAAGTGGTCCTCCGCGCCAATCGCCCAGGCGTGCAGTTGGCGGCTGAGATCGTGTTTCCGCGAACGAATGACCCGGCGACTGGCAAACCAGTCTCCACGATGGTCCACGGGCTTCGTTACTCGGAACCTGGACAGTGGCAAAACCTGCGGCTGACGAATGTCCCCCTGCTTGCCCGCCGTAGGGCCAGGCTCATCAGCATCGATCCCAAAGTTCAAGTCGATGTAGCCGAAGCCTATGTGAGCCACGTGGTGCTGGTGGTTCCGGGTGATCCGAACGAGTCGCTGGTGGAGACCGATCAGTTAACGGTAGTCGGCGTATCGCCCACACTGTCGAAGGACGGGACGAACAACGGCACGACGTCGAGCGACGCCGTCGAAGGCCCGTTGCTGCAGGCTCCTGGCACGGGCTCCTCACAGCAGCGCAAGTCGTTCGAGCCGGTTGCAATCCGCCGAAACGGTAACACCATCGCCGTGGCAGGTGTACCGATTGTACCGCGAGTTCTGCAGCACCGTGGCGAGCCGTTCGACTTCGTCGCCGAGATGGGATTCAACGCGGTGTGGCTTGAAAAACCGGCCACCGAGGCTCAACTTCACGCGGCCCGCGCTGCGCGGCTATGGGTCGTTTGCCCACCGCCGAACGTGGATCAGCTTGCTAGGATACCGGTCGACAGCATTTGGCAAACCGTGCTTGCCTGGTCGCTTGGTCTCGACCACAACGGTGCAGCGTTGGACCAAGTCGCTTCGACCGTCGACGAGGTGCGGCGTACCGACCCGCTTGGGAGGCCAGTGCTGGTGGGCGCCGCCGATCGGCCGCGTCGCTTCGGCCGTCTGGCCGATGTCTTGGTCCGCCCCGCCGAACAACCGCTCGACGACTCGACACCACCGCTGCGACAGCAAGCCCTCAGCATCATGGGCTGCTCCCCTTGGACGCAACTGTCGTTAGGCTGGAGCGAACAAGCAACCACCCAAGCCCAACTGCTTGCTCCGCGGGCACGCCATCTTGGCTGGCACCACCCCAATCAGATTCACAATGCCGCGTTGCAAACCGTGGCGGCGGGCGCTCGCGGACTTGTCGTACGCACACCGGAGCGACTTGGCCGCACCTACCCTGAAACCCGCCAGTTGATCGAAGAACTGCAGTTACTCAACCGTGAACTGACGTTGATCGAGCCATGGTTAGTTTCCGGCAAGCGGACGCCAAGCGCCGAAGTCACCGGCGCCGAGGCCGCCGCGACGGTCTGGCAATTGGGCCAATCGCACCTGACTTACATCCCGCAGCAAGCGTTACCATTGACCGCCCAACCGTCGGCAATGACGCTGGTCGTTGCGGGCGTGCCGGAGACCGCAAAGGCTCACTCCTACAGCCCTGCCGGTTTACTTCCGCTATCGGGCGGTCGCGTTGCGGGCGGCTACCGAGTTCAACTTGGCCAATTCGCTGCCGGAGGGTTCGTGCTGTTGACCGACGATTCGCGGGCGCTCGCTGTTGCCCAAAAGCGTATCGGTCGCAGTGCGGCGCAAGCGGCGCAAGTCTCGCGTGGACTCGCCGCGTCGGAAGTCGCGCAACTCGAAGCGCTTCGCAGCCAGCTTGTCGATCTCAGCGATCGCGCACAAACGGCTCGCATGAAAGGTCTCAAACAGAAGGTGCAGAAGGTCGATCAGTATTTGGCGTCGCGCGATTATCCGCGCGTAGCACACATGGCCAGTCAAGTGCGATATGACGCGGCGGCCGAGTTGGCTCGCATTCGAAGTGGCGAACAATCTGCTGGATTCGGCAGCGTGGCCACGCAGTTTGTTCCGAAGCTACTGCCAACGCATCAAGCGATCGAACAATCGATTCGCGGGCTGCCACGAGGCCCTAACCTGCTTGCCGGCGGCGACTTTGAGGATCTGAACACTGCGGTAAGCGCCGGTTGGTTGCACGCCACTTACGCCGATGCGAAGGTGAGCACAGCCGTGGAGCTTTCGCCTCAAGAGCCCTATCACGGCAACGCATGCCTGCGACTCAACTCCCGAGCAGTAATTGGAGAAATGATGGCCCACGATGTCGCTCCGCAGCCTGTGGTTTGGATCACCTCGCCACGACTGGCAGTCACTCCCGGCGGCGTGTTTGAAGTCACTGGATGGGCGCGCGTTGCCACGCAAACCGGAAGCCAGCGCGGCGAATTGTTGATTGTCGATACGCTGGGCGGCGAACAACTTGCCATACGCATCCCCGCGACAACCGGCTGGCGACAGTTTCGCATGGTGCGCACCGCCGACGATAGCGGGCAGTTGCAGTTGAACCTGGCGTTGACCGGTCCCGCATCGGCCGATATCGACGCCGTGATGGTGCGCGAAGTGATTCGTCCGCGGCGCACGGCCACACGGACCGAGACCGACCGAACCGAATGAAGCTTGTCGTGAACAGCTAGAGCGCCCTTCGCCTAGCTGTAGCGTACTGGCTTACTATGTCGGCACCTGGCTACGTTGGCCTGCATCCACGAATCATGCAGATTCGCCTGCTTCAACCCCTTGCCAGATTTGACTCGTTGGCGTCAACATCGCTAAAGCTAGCGGAAGTACGTTCTAGCGGAAGTACGCCACGGCATTCCTGAACAACTTCAATCCATCGCCCACACCGGTCGTGCCAAGGCGCGTCCAAGTCGGATGCTGGTGGGCGAAGATGAATCGCTCGGGGTGGGGCATCAGGCCCAGCACGCGGCCACTCGCGTCGCAGATACCGGCAATGTCGGCCGACGCGCCGTTAGGATTGGCCGGGTATTCAATCGCAGGTTTGAGGGTAGGCGAATGCGCCGGGGATGCGTGCGCCGAAGTGTACTGCAACACAAGCCGCCCTGATGCCGCCAATTGGTTGAGCGCCGATTGGTCGCGAACCAAGAATTTGCCTTCAGCATGGGCAACAGGCAGCTCGATACTGTCGATGCCTTGCAGCAAAACGCAGTTGCCTGGCCGCGAACGCAGTTTGACCCACCGCGCCTCGTAGCGGCCGCTGTTGTTCCACGCCAACGTCGCTTGCGGCCCTTCCTCGTCGTCGACGTCCAGCAGGCCCGTCTTCATCAGCACCTGAAAGCCGTTGCAAACGCCGAGAACCAGTTTGCCGGCGTCGCGAAACTCCATAAGCTTTTCGGCAAGCTGCTTGCGAAGCTTGTTGCCCAGGATGCGCCCCGAGGCAATATCGTCGCCATAGCTGAATCCACCCGGTAGACACATGATTTGATGGTTGGCCAGCAGTTCGCTGCTACTTAGTAACTCGTCCACATGCACTAGTTGGGCCTCGCCGCCTGATTGCTCGAAGGCGAATGCCGTTTCCTTGTCGCAGTTGGTGCCTGGTGCACGGAGTACCAATACGCTGGGGGAAGACATGGCGATGTGGGACGAAGGAAGCTAGTTAGATGACCGAAACACTAGGGAAAGCGCATATCGGGAGACGTTGTTTACCAATCGAGTGGAGTCAGCCAGGCGTGCCTCAACTCGTCGATGCCAGCGTCGATCACCCGCGTCGATTCGCTTGTGATGACG
Source organism: Pirellulales bacterium (assembly GCA_028279215.1). GTDB lineage: Bacteria > Planctomycetota > Planctomycetia > Pirellulales > Lacipirellulaceae > Aeoliella. Next base: position 178,799 of record JANQOF010000054.1, on the reverse strand, counting down.
AGCCGATCACCGGCCGACACCTGACCAATCGGCACGCGGGCAACACCGGCGAGTGACTGCTCGAAATCATCGGCTCGTTCCGCGCGAACCTCCACCAGGAAACGCGTGTTCGACTCGCTGAACAACTTGGCCACGACGCCGCCACTGTCGACTTCGATTCCGTTCAGGGTGAGGTCCGCGCCAAGCCCACCGGCAAACGCCATCTCGGCAGCCGCACAGGCAAGCCCACCCTCGCAGAGGTCGTGGCAGGCAGCCACCGTGCCGGAGGAAATCGCGGTGTGCATCGCGGCAAACGTGCGACGCGCCACGACGGAATCGACTTGTGGCACGCGGCCGCCCGACAGTTGGTTGACCATCGCAAAGTGCGAACCACCGAGCTCATTCTTCGTCGAGCCAACCAGGTACAACGGGTTCCCCGGGTGCTTCAAGTCCATAGTCACGGCCTGATCGGCACGGTCCATCTGTCCCATGGCGCTAATCAACAACGACGGAGGAATCACAATCGTTTGCCGTGCGCCGTCGGCGTCGACATAACTGAACTCGTTGTTCAAGCTGTCCTTGCCGCTGATGAAAGGTGTTTCGAGCGCCACCGACATGTCGTGGCAAGCGATCGCTGCGCGAACGAGCGAACCGAGTGTCTCTGGTTTTTCGCAATCGCCCCAACAGAAGTTGTCGAGAATGGCGATCTTAGTAGGATCGGCGCCAACGGCCACGCAGTTGCGAACCGCTTCGTCGATGGCGCTGGCGGCCATGTGATAGGTGTCGAAATCGCCGTAGCGCGGGTTCATGCCACATGCGACCACGAGAGCACGCTCGCTGGTGAGCACAGGGCGAACAACGGCTGCGTCGCTCGGGCCATCGCTCAGCTTGCCGACCAACGGTTTCACCACGCTACCCGATTTCACCTCGTGGTCATATTGGCGAATGATCCAGTGTTTGCTGGCCACGTTCAGCGAACCGAGAATGCTCAACAAGTCGTGAGTGTAGTCGGCTAGGTCAGGAACGTCGAACGGCTTGACTTCAGGCGGCGCGTACTGGGCCTGGCGAACGACCGGCGGGCGACCGTCGTGCAGCATAGCCATTGCCAGATCGCCTACTACTTCTCCGTGGTACTTCAACACCAACCTACCGGTTGGCGCGAACGTGCCGATGATCGTCGCTTCGACGCCTTCGGCATCGCACATCGCTTGAAGCTCCGGCCAGTTGGCATCGGGCACCGACAACACCATCCGCTCTTGCGCTTCGGAGATCCAAATCTCGGTGTACGACAGGCCTTCGTACTTGAGCGGTGCTCGCTCGAGCCAAACCTCCGCACCAATTTCTTCGCCCATCTCGCCAACGGCGCTACTAAATCCGCCCGCCCCGCAGTCGGTTACCGCGGTGAAGAGTCCGCGATCGCGAGCTTGAAGCAACACGTCTTGCACCATCTTCTCTTCGATGGCGTTACCGATCTGTACGGCTCCGCCCGATAGTTCTTCGCTTTCGCTGGTCAGTTCCGCACTAGAAAAGGTAGCGCCGTGGATTCCGTCGCGCCCCGTGCGGCCGCCAATGGCGACGATATGGTCACCCGGCTGCGGCGCGCCGAAGGCTTTGTCGCAAGGAAGTACACCCACGTTGCCGCAATACACCAACGGGTTGCCAAGATACCGCTCGTCGAAGTAGACGGCGCCGTTCACCGTGGGGATACCCATGCGATTTCCGTAGTCGCGGACGCCTTCGACCACGCCTTGCATTACACGTCGCGGCTGAAGCACGCCGGGTGGAAGCGAATCGGCAGGCATATCGGGCGGGGCAAAGCAGAATACGTCAGTGCTGCAGACCGGTTCGGCGCCCAAACCTGTGCCCAAGATATCGCGAATCACGCCGCCCAGCCCAGTATTCGCGCCGCCGTAGGGTTCAAGGGCCGAGGGGTGATTGTGTGTCTCGACCTTAAAGGCCACATGGTTTGCGTCGTTGAAGGTGACCACGCCAGCATTGTCGGAGAATACGCTCACGCACCAATCGCCCGGACCCCACTTCTGCCGCAATTGCTGGGTGGCGGCAAAGATCGTCTCCTTAAGCATGTTGTCGAACTGCCGCTCGCCATCTGGCCCTTGGTAGTGGATTCGCCCCGCCAGAGTCTTGTGGCTGCAGTGTTCGCTCCAGGTTTGGGCCAACGTTTCGAGTTCGACGTCGGTCGGTTTTCTTCCCAACTCGCGAAAGTACCGTTGAATCGTCTGCATCTCGGCGAGTTGCAGATAGAGTTGGCCCTCACGGCTCAGTTGTACCAGTCCATCGTCGTCCAGCGCGTCGAGATCAACCGTCTTGAGATCAAACGTATAGGGCCGCCCCACGTCCAAGTGATCCACCACAAGCGGGCCAACAACGAGTTGCTCGATCGCGTCGTTTGCCAAGAATCGGTTGCCCAGGTCGGCGACCGTTTCGGACTCGATTCCACCAAACCAGTACTTGTGGCACGTTCGCACCAGCGGCGGCTCGATCCCCAAGTCGACGATCGCCGTTTGCGTGCTGAGCGCGACGGGATCCATCACACCAGGCTTCGGCAACACATGCGCCAAGTGCGAGGCATCGATCCACTCTGGCGGAGCGCTAAGAACCCCTTCGCCCACTTGTGCTACGACGGCGCGTTCCACGACGCGATCGGCCAACAACTCGTTGGCAATCCGCTGCGCGTCAGACGCCGATAGATGGTGGCCTTCGAGCAAGAAGACACGAGCAGACGCGACAACGAAGCTCTCTGCCATTCCGTAGTGGGCGGCATCGCGAAGAAGTCGTCGCGCCGGTTGGTCGAGTTCGGCGCGCAGCGGCACCACATCAATTTCCCAAAGCATCGCGTATCTGTTTCCCTTCAGCGAGCAGTTGTTCGAGTTGTTGTTCGTCGCCCGCCGCCAGTGCGTCGCGTAGCGCCGCCAAGTGATGGTCGAAATCGTCGATCGCCGCCAATACCTGCTCGCGATTGGTCAAGAAAATCTGTCGCCACAATTGCGGATCGGCGGCCGCAACCCGAGTGGTGTCCGCAAAGCCAGTGGCAGCGAGGGGCAGCATCGACTTCGGCATCGTTGCCGCGAGCGCCGAAGCCACTGCGTGGGGCAAGTGGCTCGTAACCGCGACGGCCGCGTCATGTTCGTCGGCCGCGAGCGTCACCACATTCGCGCCGAGAGCACTCCAAAACCCACCGATTCGCTCCTCGGTCGTTGGATTCGTTTGAGGCGTAGGAGTCACCACAACCATTTTGCCTTCCAACAGGCCGCCGCGGGCAAACTCCGCGCCCGACCGATGATCGCCTGCCAAGGGATGGCTGCCGACAAACTGCATTGCCCAATCGGACAGGGCGTCGACAATCGCTTGCTTCGTGCTGCCGACATCGGTGACCAGGCAATTCGCTGGCGCAGCCCGCAGCACGTCTTTCGCCGTCTCGCTGACTAACTCAACGGGCGTGCAAACGACAACCAAGTCTGCCTGCTGGACACCGGCTCTCAAGTCGGTGGTCGCGCGGTCGATAATCTCACGCCGGATCGCCTCGTCCAGCCTCGCCTGATTGCGACCGATGCCAATCACCTCGCCGGCCACCTGCCGCTCTTTTACCGCCAGACCAATCGACCCCCCCAGCAAGCCAACTCCAACTATCACAACCTGTTCGAAGGCGGGCATCTTGAAGCAACTCGCTGGAATCGCGTGGGAAGTTGGAGCACCTATTGGAGTGCGGCAACGTGCACGATGATACCAAATGGCATCCCGACTGCCGTGGGGGGTGCTAGCTGCTTCCGTTCTGGTAGCTCGTAGAGTGGTCGGAACATGAGGGTAATTCGCCTTGTGCTGCCGAGTCTCATCACCCATGCGGCGCAATCGGTTTTGGCCTTCCCAAAAACGGCAGAACTACGAAAAATAAATAGGGAAACTACTGCCCATATCCCGCCGGGAACGCGCTTTAGAGCTATATAATGCCGAATGGATCCGGAAACTGGGGTGTCTGGCGTTGTGGCCACGCTCGTTGGCGTGTAGCGTCGTCACCAAAGGTGTTCCCGGCAGCGGGCCGGAGGGATGCAAGGGCTAGCTTGCCGTTTGTTGTTCGCAATTTTTGAGAATCGCCATGAAAATCGGTACGCTCGCTAGGTGCCTTGCCGTGGGCCTGTTTGCCGCTTCGACGCCCGTTAGCGGGTGGGCTCAGGAGTGGCCCAAGAAGATGTTCGAAACGCTGGAGCACGACTTCGGTACGGTCGCCCGCGGTTCGGACACCGAGTACAAGTTTGAAGTAACCAACAAGTTCATCGAAGACATCCATATTGCCAGCGTCCGCTCGAGTTGCGGGTGTACCACGCCGTCTATCGAAAACAATCTGATAAAGACCTACGAGAAGGCCTACATCGTCGCAAAGTTCAACACCCGGACCTTTACCGGCCACCACGGCGCGACGCTTACTGTGACCATCGATAAGCCCTACCCAGCGCAGGTGCAGTTGCGAGTGGATGGGTTCATACGGCAGGACGTGGTCTTCGAACCGGGCAGCATCAACTTTGGCGACGTCGACCAAGGCACTACGAAAGAGCAAACCGTACAGGTGCGCTACGCTGGCCGTAGCGGCTGGGAAATTCGCGACGTTGTGACCGCCAACGAGAGTAGCGACTATTATGCGGTGGAGCTTGCTGAAACGTACCGTCGCGGCGGCGTGACCCGTTACGACTTGACCGTCCAACTCAAAGACACCGCTCCGGCAGGCTTTCTCAAGGATCAGTTGACGCTGGTCACCAACGACAGCCGCAACCCGCGAATCCCCCTCGACATCGAAGGCAAAGTGATTCCCGAAATCTCAGTCACGCCTGCCAGCTGGGTGATGGGCGACGTGGATACCGGCGGCGACGTGGAGAAGAAGTTGATCGTTCGCGGGAAGGCACCTTTCACGATTACTGGAATCGACTGCGACAGCGACTGCTTTGTTTGTACGTACGATCCTGAGCCACGCAAGACGCACGTCGTATCCGTTGCTTTTAGGGCTGGAGCCGAGACGGGCCGACTGAAAAAGCAGATCTGTATTCATACCAACCGCGGCGAAACCTTCAACGCCGTCTGCACGGCCTACGCCAACATCATCGATGTGACACCGGCCGGCGCCATTGCGTCCGACGACGAGTCAGCGACAGGGTCGACCGCCTCGCCGGAGAACAATCTGGCCGAAAACCGCTAGCATTGCAGGCGAGTGAAAGAAAAGGGTTCCCAAACGGGCCAGTCCAGCCAAGGACTGGCCCGTTTTGCATTGACGCCCAAGCGGTTGTTCGCCATACTCCCGCCGCAATTCCTCGGGGCCAATTGGCATCGAGACTTTTCTGCGTGTTTGTCTGATCTCCAAGTTGTCGATGCTCCAGTTCGGTCGTAGTTCGACGTTTGTACTTGTTCTCTTGGCGACTCTAGTAGCCGTCGGCACGCCGGCGCGCGCGCAACACGATGGCGACGTAACCTACGAGTACTCGCCGAACTTCAAAGGCTATCCCCATGAACCCGGTTGCGCCTGCGACGATCCCCATTGTGGAAGTGCGGCGATGTACGACGAGGGTTGGGTCGATCGGGATTGGTGGCACGGATTTTGTGAACATGGCCGCTTTCGGCATTCGTCTACCCACGGTCGGTGGAGCGGTCATGGGGGGCCGCTACGCAGCACGAGTTGGCTCAATCGACCTTTTGAGTTCGGGCTAGATTTCGGCGCATTCGTGATGACCAAGCCGGTCAGTCCGAATAACACCAAGAATGGCGATGTACTTGCGGCCGCGCACTTAGGCTGGGATTGGGACCATTATTGGGGCACCCAGTTTCGCTTGGCCTGGACGTCGCCCGAGTTCTCAAGCAGCGTGCCGGCGACGAACGCGGCCAGCAACAACGTGCTGTTATACGACGTAACCATGCTGTACTACCCGTGGGGCGACTCGCGTACCCGACCGTACTGGCGGTTCGGCGTCGGCCTGACGGACATCGACTTCATTAACCAGGCCGGTGTTCGCGAGGACAACACTCTGTTTACGTTGCCGGTTGGTATCGGCATCAAACACCAACTGCGACGCTGGCTGGTGATGCGAGCCGAAGTCGTCGATCACATTTCATTCGCTCAGAATTCCGCGTCGGGCATGAACAACTTCACCCTCACCTGCGGGTTGGAATGTCGATTTGGTGGGCGGCCAACCAACTCGTGGTCGTCGCCAAATCGCCACCACGGCGGCTGGTAACCGACCAGGAGTCGGTTGAGTCGAACGCGCTAGCGTCGGTTGTTGCCAAGACAAGCCAAGGCTAGCGCCTTTGGCTCGCATCACCCAACCCTATCATTCAGTTCTGGTAGAACACTGGTCGTGGGTTGAGTCTGCTCAGGCTTATGGCGATAACCGGTACATGGCCGATCGATCGCCCACACATCACGCCCCGTTGCCGATCGCCGTTGTGGGTGGCGGCATCAGCGGACTGGCAGCCGCCCATCGCCTGAGCGAACTGTTACGGGACGTCCCTGTCAGGTTGTTCGAAGCAAGTCCTCGCGTGGGCGGCGTTCTGCAGACGGTCCAGGAGGACGACTATTTAGTCGAAACGAGCGCCGACAACTTCATCACCAAGTTGCCGTGGGCAACGGAGCTTTGCGGGCGGCTCGGCATCGCCGGCGACTTGCTACCCACCGATCCAAAGCTTCGCAGAGCTTTGGTAGTAAGCGGCGGCCGTGTAGTCGCTGTGCCTGAGGCCTTTGTACTGATGTCCGCGGGGCGCCTGGGTCCGATACTTACTACGCCGGTGTTGAGCCTCGCCGGCAAGGGACGACTCATGCTCGAGCCGTTCGTATCCCAGCGACCGGAGACGACTGACGAGAGCGTGGCCAGCTTTGCTCGCAGGCGGTTAGGTAAAGAGGTATTTGAGCGCTTAGTACAACCGCTGGTCGCCGGCATCTACACGGCCGACCCTGAGAAACTGAGCATGCGGGCCACGATGCCGCAGTTTGTTGAGCAAGAGGCGCGGTACGGCAGCCTGTGGCGCGCGCGGCGCGGCGATGCGAATCGCACCGATAGCGGGGCCGCCTACAGCAAGTTCGTCGCCCCGCGCGGCGGCATGTCGCAACTGGTGAACGCGCTGGCCGAGCGACTCCCTTCGGGCACGATCGAGTTGGGTGTTCCCATCCAGCGCCTCACCTGGCGCACCCCAGGCGCGTGGCAACTCATCGCAGAGGACGGTCGATGCTTCGAGGCCTCGGCGGTAGTGGTCGCGACTCCTGCCAGCCGGGCCAGCAGACTGTTAGCAGAGGCCGACCCGCAGCTCAGCGACGAGTTGGCCCAGATCGAACACGCGAGTACTTCAGTGGTGGTGCTTGGAGTCCGTCGCGATCAGGTTGCCAAGCCAATCGAAGGGTTCGGGTTCGTCGTTCCAAACGTGGAGCGCCGACAAATCATCGCCGCCAGCTTTAGCAACTTGAAGTTTCCAGGTCGCGCGCCGAGCGATCGGTTGATCGTGCGGGTGTTCATGGGCGGAGCGCTGCAACCCGAGTTGGCGGACTTGCCCGACAAACAGTCGATCGCTGTGGCTATACGCGAGTTGGGTGAGTTGATTGGGCTATCGGGAAGGCCCGAGATGTCGATGGTGTGTCGCTGGAGCCGCAGCATGCCGCAGTATCATCTGGGCCACCTTGAGCGCGTTGCTCGGATCGAATCGCGTGTGGCGAAATTGCACGGCCTGGAACTCGCCGGCAACGCCTATCACGGCGTGGGCATCCCGCAGTGTATTCACAGCGGAGAACAGGCCGCGGAGCGTGTGGCAGGCGCGCTTGCGCAAACAAGAAGCTAGAGCGCCCTTCGCCTATCTGTAGCGTGCCCGCTTACTGCGTCCGCATCTGGCTACGTTGGCCTTCATCGACGAATGCATGCAGATTCGCCTGCTTCGGCCACCTTGCCAGACTTGACTCGTTTGCGCCAACATCGCTACAGCTAGCCGAAGCACGCTCTAGGCCACCGATCGAGATCGGCAGCTTAGCCTTTCGCGTGATAGCGCGACTCGGCTTTAGCGCTGAGCCGTTCGCGAGAGCGTCTTCGCGCGCTCGGCTGCCGCTTGGCGATTGACGAACGAGAGGTCTTCGTCGCTTAAGCGACTGAAGGCAACCGTGGCGGTGCGGCCGTTGGCTTTGAGCAATCGCACATGGCCATCGGCGACGGCGATCAGTCGGGCGTCGACTGCGTATTGGCCGGTGTTGTCGACCCAGTGACGAAGCGAAAGACTACTCAATCCGCCTGGCGACTCAAGCACCGAACCAAAATTGAATAGGTCGCCCTCTCCGTCGTCGGCGGGTGCATCGTCGGCAGGTTCGTCGGCAGGCCCAAACAGGCCGTCGTCGGCCGGGGCAGGTTCTTCGGCCGGAGCACCAAACAAACCATCATCCATCGGCGCTTCTTCAGCAGGAGCTCCGAACAAGCCGTCTTCAACTTGCTCCGCCGGAGCGGCCTCTTCAACCGGCGCGCCGAACAAACCGTCGTCCCCGGGGGCAGCGTCGTCGGCTGGCGCACCGAACAGCCCACCGTCATGGGCGGCCTGTTCAGGCGCCGGCCCTTCGGCGGGTGCGCCGAACAATCCATCGTCGGCAGCCGGCTCGTCGGCGGGGGCGCCGAATAGGCCATCGTCGTCGACAGGCTCCTGGGCGGGCTCGTCGGCGGGGGCGCCAAAGAGTCCGTCGTCGGGCGGCTCGTCGGCCGGAGCACCAAACAATCCATCGTCGGCTGGCGCTGGCTCGTTGGCCGGGGCTACGTTGTCGGCCGGCTGAACTGCGGCGGGCGCTTCTGCCACCGGCTCATCGACGGGTGCCGCGAACATATTGTCGTCCGCCACTGGCTCATCGATAGGTCCGCTGTCCAGTGGGGCGACCATATCGTCGACAGGAGCTTCGGGCACCGGCATTGGCTCGGCGACGGCGTCGTCTACCAGCAATGGTGCCGGATTGATATCTTCGGCCGGTTTGTTGACGGCGCGGTCCGTGGCTGGCTCGGTCGCCGACCAAGTGGGTGTCGGCTCGGCGTGAGACGCTGTCGGCGAACCTTCAATCACCGTCGCCGAATGGTCTACCACCGACTCGCCGCATCCACACGCGGACGATGTTACCACGTCCGATTCGCATCCCGACCAGCAGCCACTGTCACAGCTCCTGGTGTAACCGCAGCTAGGCGCGCAAGAGTGAACGGTGTAGCAGGCCGGTTGACAATAGCTAGCGCAAGGCGAGCAACGATTGAACCAGCGGGCTCCGAACCAATGGCAAGCCGACGCTGGGTCGACCGTAAGCACCAGACAAAGAGCAATAACCAAAACAACACGCAACCGGCGACGTAATAATCGCATGAGTAACCCTCTTCGTTTCAAATTCCAAATGTGGCTTGCAATATGTTGGTGAAACCTAGGACTGATCGCTCCCAGCCCCAGGTGAGCGGAAATCGAAAAATCAACGCATCCATGGTACCCACGACGACATGCCGACGCAATCAACCGAATGGCCGACAGCCGCCATTCAACCCCAGCAATTACTCGGCCTAACACTCCATTCTCGCACCCAGTGGCCCATGTGCCGAGGTACTAGCATCCCCTCGTTGGATGTCCAATGGTCTCGGATAGTGGCTAATTTTGACGAGCCGTTGGGTCGTCGATTTTGGGGAACGCGACCTGATAGCGGCGAAACAGCACCTCGCACAGTCGGCCGCTTTTCTGGAACAAGAGCAGCGCTTCGTTATCGTGCTGCTGCTGCACCTGCTCGAGCAACTGATCGCTCGTGAACCCGCCAAGCGGCGGGTGCTCTCCCTGCCAGATGCTCATGGCCTCGCCGTAGAGTTCGGCGCCATGTTCGTACCACGAAACGAGTTGCTCGGCGAATTGTAACGCTTGTGGATCGACCGCGTCGGTCATAGCCACCTTCACGGCTTTGGCGCCGTACTCATACGCCTTACGGCGGACGTCCAACACCTTATAGACATTGCTGTGGTTGATGGCGTTGTCGGCCGAGGCTTGGAGGCGATCGACCTCGTCGCGAATGCCCCCCAGTTGCGACCAGAATGCCAGCGTGTGTTGACGACGGATCAGCAAATCGGGGTGCAAATTGGCAGTCGACTCGACGCTGAACGTCGTGACTTCCGCTTCTGCGTCAGAACTGAGCTGGGCCACTTCGAGCCGCAGCTGTTCCAACTCGGCACTCAACGCGAGCGCTTCTTGTTCGGCGGTCAACGGCTCCATGCCAGCCGGAGGGGCAAGTCGCCAGTCTTCCGGCAATTGATCCATGACGTCCGTCTTGGTGAGCGCTGTGTAGGCCGCCGCATGCAGGTTCAAGCCCAAGTACTGAGCGCCGAGCCATACACCAACGGCCACGGCGAAAATACAAGCTGCGATTTCAAGGAGCGAAGCGCCTCGCCGCGTTCTCAACGATGCACTGCTAACAACTGACATATTGCATTCCCCTTCTGCGAACGGCGCTAACTGCCTGAAGCTAAATTTGAACTAGGCGCTAAAGCGTAGCTCATGGCGGTCCGACTTCCACGCCAACTTGCCTGTGCCGATCCCGACTGCTCGCCCGGGTTGCGCTGGTAGCGGTTATGGCGATTGTGCGGTCACCCACCCGGAATTGCGCGCTACAAGCAGTCGCTCCCGCGGCGTGCATGCGCACAAAGAAACTCCGCCGAGGCAATCGCCACGGCGGAGTTTTGAAATCAATCGCGAAGCGAAAGACGACTGGTCCTACTGCTCCAGCGCTTCAAGCCGCGCTTCGATGCTCGACAAGCGTTCCAAAATCTTGTCGAGCTTGGAATCGAGGGCATTTTGCGTGCCGCTTTCACTCACAAATTCGAAAAACTGCTCCGCGTTCTTAGCCCGGGCCAGATTTTCCGAGGCCAGTTCGATTCCCCGCATCTTCGACTGAAGGGCCTCGATTACCTCTTCGGGAACCTTCGTTTCGGCGCTCTTCAGCGCTTTTTCAAAGACAACGTCTAACCCCTTGCTCGTGGGAAGTTCGTGGGTGTACTTCTTGCCGCCAGGCCCAATGACTGTGATATTTCCGTAAAGACGGACCTCCTCCAGCTCCTCCACTTCTTCTCTCAGTGGTTTACCTTCCACAAAACGCGTCCGCAATTCGAGGACTCTTTCGGAATTCTCGATTGACTTCATCTCTCCATCAGGACCGACGACAAAAGCCTTGATCAAGATCTCTTCTGCAGTCTTGGCCTGACCATCAGACGAGTCACCGTGATCGTCGTGACTAAGCGCCGTCGCAGCAGGCAGCGTCAACATGGCCGTCATCAGTGCGCACACAAGTAGCCGATTCATCTACACTTCTCCTTAATTGCAAGTTACACAACAAACATTGGTTGATCACGTGGCGGCCACCGAAGGTAGGTGGCCTACGGCACGCTATCGGCGATGTACCGCAGTTCGATCTTTCGTTCCGGTATCGCCACATGCCGGCCCTCGCCATTGTCGAGCAAGTAAACCGCGCCATCTTCGATAAGCTCAATGCCCATCTCGCGAAGCTCCAGCTTGGCTTGGTGCGGAATCAAAGGTTCCCACGGTTCGATGCGGGGCGCAGGCGCCCGGGTTTCGATCATCACATAAGTCGGTGCGGCGACCGGTGGCGCCGGTTCGATCGCCACGTTCGCGTCGGAGGTCGCTTGCCCCCACCGGAATCCCCCAATTGCGCCAGCCGCGATTGCCACCAGCAAACTAGCGGCAATCGCTAGTTGGTGGAGCCCGTGCCGCACAACCGGCGCGGCAGAAGGCGAACGTTGCGACCCATTTGCATCGTTAGCCGCTGTGGCCAAGTCATCTAGGGCCGTCTCAATCCGCCGCTGTTCGACCAGCCCAAGCGCCACGCGCCGCCACAACTCGGGCTTCGACTCGCAGTATGCGAGCATCATGGCTTCTTCTTCAATACTCACGTTGCCGGTGCAAAACCGATCGATAGATTCAGCGGATTCAAGTTTCATGGCAGGTCTTCCGTCGATACACCAAGGTCGCGCAGCAGGCCTCGGAGTTGCCTCCGGGCTACGGCAACTCGGTACTCCACCGCGTGCGGTGGTTGGTTGTGGGCGTTACCCAATTCACGGTAGGTGCGTCCATGCAAGTACTTCGCTATTAGCAAATCGCGGGCATCGGCCTCCAACTTGCCGATCGCTTCGCGGATGAGTTCTTTGCTCTCGGAGTGGAGCAACCAGTAAATGGGATCTTGTGTCGGTTCGTGTTGAGCTTGAGCCTTAGGTACACCGTTTTGGCTAGCGGCCTCGACGCGGTCGCGGTACCGCTGATTGTTCCGCAGCGCCAGGGCACACTGGCGAATGGCAATCGTACAGAGCCAAGCCCGCTGCTCCGATTCGTCCGCCGGCCAGGAAGTGGCCTTGGCTACCGCAAGTGCCACTTCCTGCACCACATCGTCGGCCGCCTCGCCACGTCCTACGCGGTTCTCGACTACCCGATCGAGCCAGCAGCGATGGTGCGACACGTCCGGGCGGTCGGACTCGAGAACTTGGGTAGGATCGGTTTGATCGTCGAGGCTGTGCATGCTACGGAGATTATTGCCGCACGCCGCCCACCACAGAACGAAATCCGAAAAACTTCAAAGAGGCGCGTTTGGCGCTGTAAATTGACACGTAGTATTACGTGCTAGCTGCCCGTCGCGATTGGCGTCGCCGGTCGGACTCCTTCAGCAGAGTTTTGCGGAGCCGAATGTTGTTCGGTGTCACTTCCACCAACTCGTCGTCGTCGATGTACTCCAGGCACGCCTCGAGCGACATTTCACGCACTGGACGAACCTGGCTGTTGTCGTCCTTGCCGGCGGCGCGAATATTGGTGAGCTTCTTGCCGCGGACCACGTTGACAACAAGGTCGTCGCTCTTGCAATGCTCTCCCACGATCTGCCCCTCGTACACTTCGTCGCCAGGTTTGACGAAGAAGGAACCGCGATCGTACAACGCATCGAGCGAGTAGGCAGTTACGGGGCCCGTTTCGTTCGCAATCAGGACGCCAGCCGACCGATGCACCACGCCGCCGCGCGCCCGCTGGTAGCCAAGCAAGGTGTGGTGAATCACGGCGTGTCCCTGGGTGGCCGTGAGCAGCCGACTCCGCAGTCCGATCATGGCCCGAGCCGGGATCGAGAATTCCATGTGCACAAAGCCGCTCGTTCCGGTTTTGTAGCCCATTTTGATTAACTCGGCCCGTCGGTCGCCAAGCAGCGACATCACCGCACTTTGGTGCTCGTCGGGCACGTCGACCACCAGCAGTTCGATCGGCTCTTCCTTGTGTCCATCGAGTTCCCTGACCACCACGTGGGGCTTGCCCACGCACAGTTCGAAGCCTTCGCGGCGCATGTTTTCGATCAAGATACCCAAGTGCATCAGCCCCCGTCCGCTGACGCGATACTGCTCCATGGTGTCGCCCGGCTCGACTCGCAAGGCGACGTTCGACCGCAACTCGCGCTCCAGGCGATCGCCAACTTGGCGGCTGGTGAGGTACTTGCCGTCGCGACCGCTGAACGGCCCGTCGTTCACTCGAAACGTCATGTGCAAGGTCGGTTCGTCAACCTTCACCGAAGGTAGCGCCTCGGGGCGGGACGCGTCGGCAATGGTATCGCCGATGTGGATCGGATCGAGTCCTACTACTGCGCACAAGTCGCCGGCCTCGACCCGCGACGTCTCACGGCGTTCCAGGCCGTTGAATGCCAGCAGTTGGAGGATCTGTTGCTCGGTGACTGCGCCTGTGTGATCGATTACGGCCACGCGCTGCCGCGCCGTGAGCGCTCCACCGAAAATGCGACCGATTGCAATACGGCCGACATAGTCGGAATAGTCGATACTGGTCACCAACAACTGCGTCGGCGCATCGACGTCGGCAAACCGTGGCGGCGGCACCCACTCGACAATCGCTTCGAATAGGGCACGCATGTCGCTCCGCTGGCCATCGACCTCGCGATCGGCCCAACCCTCTTTGGCCGACGCGAACACCGTTTGGAAGTCGAGCGCCTCGTCGTCCGCGCCCAATTCGGCGAGCAAGTCGAACACCTCGGTCACCACTTCGTCGGGTCTGCCGTCTGGGCGGTCGACCTTGTTGACGACCACCAGCGGCCGCAACCCGCATGCAAGGGCCTTTTGGAGCACAAAACGGGTTTGCGGCATGGGTCCCTCAAACGCGTCGACCACTAGCAGCGCGCCGTCGGCCATGGTGAGCACGCGCTCGACTTCGCCCCCAAAATCGGCGTGGCCCGGGGTATCGATCAGATTGATTCGGTAGGTTTCGCCATCGCTGGCGGTGTAGTTGACGGCGCAGTTCTTACTGAGGATCGTGATGCCGCGTTCCCGCTCCAGATCGCCCGTATCAAGCACGAGCCCGTGCTGGCCACCGGCGCGGCGGTCGAGTTCCTCAGCACGATACAGCCCCGACTGATAAAGCAGCTTGTCGACCAAACTGGTCTTGCCGTGGTCGACGTGCGCGATAATTGCGACGTTGCGCAAATGCAACGAACCGGGAGTCGTCATCGGGCAGGACACGCGCGGGTGGGCAGAGTGGGACACAGGCGGGGAGCAGACCGTTGATCGCCGCGAATTCGGCTCGGTCAGGATCGGCTGTTGTATTCGCCAGCCGACCGATTGTACAGCCCGGTAGGAATATGACTGGCCGCCGGTTGAGAATCCGCAGATTCTGTGTGACACCGCCAAATTACCGCGACGCGGCGCACCGATACGGCAGTAGGGCGTCGGATGCGCAAAAGCTTGTTGCTCATACGTCTTTGCCCTATAATTCCAGTGAAGAAAGTGCTTGAGAACCTGAATTTTTGACGTAGGGCTCCACCTCTGCCTGCCCACCGGAGTTCTGCGCCGTTTCCCCCATCGACCCACCCCAGCGGGAAGCGACGGTGCCTGACGACGTGCATGAGCAGCAAAACGAGAGCGAGCCTCGCCCGGTAGCGGTTGCCGACGAAAAACCGCAGATTCTTTGTTTGGGTGGCAGCCACGATCAGGTCGTCGCCATTCAAGATCGATTTGGCGACCAGGTAAAGGTCGTTCGCGTCGGATCGCCAACGCGCGCCATCGCGGAGTTGTCGCGCGGCGAGTTCATTGGCGTGTACGCCGATGCCGAGCACTTCTCTGCCGCATTCGATGCGGGCCGCGCCATGCAGAATCAGCACATTCTGCAAAGCATGCCCGATGGCGTCGTGCTGCTGAACAGCGAAAACACCGTCGTGTGGAGTAACGGCCGGCTTGGCGAATGGGTTGGTTCGTCGGACGTGGTTGGGCAAAACATCTACACGGTCCTTTCGGATCCCGAGATATTCGGTTCTGACTTCTGCCCCTTTAGCCGCGCGCTGACGACCGACCACCCCAGCGCCAGCACGCTACGATCACGAGACAATCGTTGTTATCGAGTTCACGCCGCGCCCGTGTTCGAAGGTGGCGACGCGCAGCGTCACTTGATTGTGACCATTCGCGATGTGACCGACGAGCACCTGGAGCAACAGAAGTTAGCCAACATTCATCAGGCCGGTATCGAATTGGCCGACCTCACGCCCGAAGACGTCACCGACATGGACTTCCGCGGGCGAATTGATTTGCTGAAAGACAACATCCTGCATTGCACGCAGGACGTGTTGCAATTCGATGTGGTTGAAATTCGCATGCTCGACCAGGCAACCGGCACACTCAAACCGCTGCTGTCGGTTGGCATGAAACCCGAAGCCGCGGCTCGCGAGCTACGAGCGTCGGTCGAGGACAACGGGGTCACCGGTTTTGTAGCCAGTACGGGAAAGAGCTACCTGTGCGAGGACACGAGCAAAGACCGGCTATACCTTGAGGGCAGCCACGGGGCCAAGAGTTCGCTAACGGTGCCGTTGATGCTGCACGACAACGTGATCGGCACTTTTAATGTTGAAAGCCCCGAGATTAGCGCGTTTAACGAGAGCGACTTGCAGTTTGTCGAAATCTTCTCTCGCGATGTGGCGGTGGCGCTCAACACGCTCGACCTGTTGGCCGCGGAAAAGGCCACTACGGCGGCGGCCAGCGTCGAAGCCATCCACAGTGCGGTGGCACGCCCAGTCGACGACATTCTGAACGACGCGGTGAACGTGATGGAGAAGTACATCGGCCACGAACCAGAGGTAGTCGAACGCCTGCAGCACATTTTGCTCAACGCTCGCGACATCAAGCAAGTGATTCACAAAGTAGGCCAAGCGATGGCGCCGGTCGAAGCCCGCCCCGGGTCGGCGCGCGTCGATCAGCGGCCCATCTTGGTTGGCAAGCGGGTGCTGGTGGTCGACGAAGACGAAGGCGTCCGCAGCGCGGCCCACGCTTTGCTCGATCGATACAACTGCGTGGTCGAAACGGCTCACGATGGTAAAGAAGCCATCTTCATGGTTCGCAACCTTGGCACTGGGCAAAAGTACGACGCAATCATCGCCGACATTCGACTGCCCGACATGTCGGGGCATCAGCTCATGGTCAAGCTCGGGGAGATGAGCGAGCACGTCCCAATGATCCTGATGACCGGATTCGGCTACGATCCAGGCCACTCGATTGTCAAAGCCCGCCAAGCCGGCCTGAAGCACGTGCTCTATAAGCCGTTCCGCCTCGATCAATTGCTCGAAGCGGTCGAACAAACGGTCGCCGCCGAGTAAGCCAGTTCGCACGTTGCTGCCGTCATGCCGCTACTCGCCCGTCTGTTGTTGTTTACCGTGGCGTTAGGTGGTCACTCGGTGCTTGGCGTGGCGATCGTCAATCGCACGCATGCCTACGGCTGGAACCGCAAACTGGTCGATGTCTTAACCATCGCCATTGGCCTAGCACTCGTGTTGGGCGTTTGGCCACTCGCGCAATTTGCGGCGGCCGACCACTACCCGAGCAACTGGCCCCATTTGCCGCACGCAATTGTCACCGGTTACGGTTGGACAGCGGTCGCCACTGCACTCATTGCCGCGCTGCACAACCTCTGGCGACGGTTGCACCCCGAACGACGTGGCGGCGTCGAGAGTCGCCGAACCACGCCAATCGACCTTCAGGCCACGCCCGATGAAATGCTAATACCTGGAGTGGTTCGCACCCTGGGCACGCTACCGGGCAACGAAGTGCTTCGGCCACAATTACTGGAATTGGAGATTCGCCTGCCGGACTTGCCTGTTGCGTTCGACGGATTCACGATTGCGCATTGGTCCGACCTACACATGTCTGGCCGCATCACGCGGGCTTACTTCGATCGCGTGGTGGAGATTTCGAATTCTCTTGCGCCCGACATGGTGGCGATCACTGGCGATATTGTCGAGCGCGTCGAATGCCTCGACTGGATCGACGAGTCACTCGCCCGTCTTCAAGCGAAGCGGGCCAAACTGTTTGTGCTGGGGAACCACGATACGAAGTCCGATCCGGCCGAGACGCGACGGCGTTTGGTAGCAGGCGGATTTGTGGATATTGGTAGGCGGGTTGTCCAACTCCACTTCGACTGCGGCCCTTGCGTCGCCGCCGGCAACGAAATGCCCTGGTTCGGCCCGCGTCCGGAAATCACTGAGCAGCAGTCGAAGAGCAATCAAGCTCTCCGCCTGGCGCTGCTCCACTCGCCCGACCACTTCGGCTGGGCGCAAGAGCATGGCTTTCACTTGGCGCTTGCGGGTCACAATCATGGCGGCCAAATCCGTTTCCCGATCCTCGGCGCGCTTCTCGCACCTAGCATCTATGGTACACGCTACTCCGCGGGCGTATTCCGTCACGGCGGAACCACCATGCACGTGAGTCAAGGCACCTGCTCGCTGGCAGTGATCCGCTGGAACTGCCCGCCACAACTTGTGCTGCTGACGTTGCGTAGCGGATAACGTTATCCGACGAGGGCCTCGGAGATACAGCGACGAATCGCGGGCTGCCTTAATACTCCGTAAGCACCGCTCCGCCCTCGGGCGCCTCGCGTCGAGTAGCCAGTCGGATGTCGTAAAGGAATGCGACGACGCCTGCCCAGATGAAAGCGAACGACACGAGCGCCGCGGTTCTGAGCGACTCGCCATTGAGCGTTACCGCCATCAATAGTTGACCGGTAGGCACAACAAATTGCAGGAACGCGACAGTCGATAGTGGCAACTGTTTCGCGGCGTTGGCGAACCAGATAAGCGGCGCGGCCGTTGCGGCGCCTGACAGGATGAGCAGCACGGTGACCACGGTGTCGCTGCCAAACGCCAATGTCGGCCCGGCAAATTCGCGCCAAGCCAGGTAGGCCGCCGCAATCGGCAACAACGCAAGCGTCTCGACCGTCAATCCGCCAATCGCCGTCGCGCGAATCTGCTTGCGAAACAGTCCATACAGCCCGAACCCTCCGGCCACAATGAGCGAAATCCACGGCAAGTGGCCAAGGCGGAACGTCTCCCAGGCGACTCCCATCGTGGCCAGGGCAATGGCAATCATCTGCAGCCGACGCAAGTGCTCGCCCAACACCACGACGCCAAGGGCGACGCTAAACAACGGGTTGATGTAGTACCCTAGACTCGCGTGGCTTAAGCGTTCTGTCGCCGCGCCGTACACGAAGCCTATCCAGTTGAGGGCCAGCAGTAGTGCGGTGGCCGACAGAAACGTGACGCTTCGCCGCGAGCCGAGCAAGTCGCCCGCTTCGTTCCATCGACCAAGCCACGCTAGCAACACCAGGCAGAACACCAGGGCCCAGATGGTCCGCTGACACAGAAACTCCAAGCTCCAGTCCAATCCGTTCGCACCGCTTGTTCCGAGATAGCCAATGGCCTTAAGTCGCGCCTGGGTGGCGAGCAGCAATAGCGGAAACACGAACCCCCACCAGCCAAACGCCGCGGCGCCATTGATCAAGCCCCTCTTCCTCACGTCGGCTGGCGTGGCGGATGTTGAGACGGTGGCCATGGGCGGGGGGCACAAGGGGGCCAAAGCGGGGAACACAGCAGTCGGACCAGCAACCCCCGCGATAGGTTCGCGACATGATGGACCGGGCGAGCCCCAATTGTCTCAGGTTACGACGCCCTCGCAAGGTGATCGGGTTTATGCAGCGGAAGAAGGGTCGGTAAAACGGGAGTTTGGTCAACGACCAACCAATACCGTTCGATTCAATGCGAATCGCCTGTATGACAACCAATCCCTCCAACGATGGCGCTGAGAACATCTTGCCTGGCAGCCACAAGTGCGTCCGTTGCGGCGACACTCTGGCCGAGGGCGTTCGCTTCTGCGTCGCCTGCGGCACGCACAATTTTGACCCCGACGCGGCGGGCCTTTACTCAGCACGCGCCGAAATGAGATCGCACGCCAAACGCAGTTTTCTCGAGCGATTCACCTTCTGGTGGCGATACTTCATGGGGGGAATTCGCCGTTAGGCACTAGGTTTGGAGCCACCCTTTTTGGCGCTGCTTCCTCCAAATACACTGTGTCGCAAATGGAGAACTTCTTCATGCATCTACGATCAGCAACCCCCAACGATATCGAGGCCGTCCAGTCCGTTCATCGGGCCGCTTTTCCAGAAAGCGAGCGAGAGTTGGTCGCGAAGCTGGCGGTTGATCTGCTGTTGGAGAACACCGACCCTCCAACAATCTCGTTGGTTGGCGAAGACAATGATGCAGTGATTGCCCACACCGCTTTCAGCCCGGTAACTCTCGTCAAACAGGAAAACCTGCAGGGCTACATTCTGGCACCGGTTGGCGTGGCTCCGGAGCATCAAAAGTGTGGGGTCGGCTCGCAGCTCATTGAACACGGCATCGAGCAGTTATCAGAGAAGGGCACCGACATCGTGTTCGTGTACGGCGATCCTAAGTACTACCGTCGATTCGGATTCAGCACCGACGCCGCGGAGCGCTTCTTACCACCTTACGAGTTGGAGTTCCCGTTTGGATGGCAGGCAATGGAGTTCAAAGAAATGGACACCGGCGAGTTGCCTGTCCAGATCGTTTGCATCGGGCCATTGAGCGATCCGGCGCTGTGGTAACTCTGATCGCGAAGGGTGGCCCTGGTTGGCCGTAGTCCTACCAGGGTGACGTAGTCACAAGAAGCACCGAGTCGCTAATCGACCCATTCGATCTTCACGCCAACCGAGTACTGTGATGCATACCAGCGAGCAGAACTCCAAGGCCAATCGGTTGCGCGATCAACCAACCCAGCACGCACGAGATTATTGTGCATGTATTGGAGCTTTTCTTCCAGCTTCGACTGGTTGTCGATCGAGAACGAATAGTACTTCGGCTGCCAGAACTTGTCGCCTTCGCCAAACTTGCTGAAGTAGTTTGTCTCTTCATCGCGATACCACGCGCGAATCTTAAGACTCGACTGCCGTTTCCATTCGTGCATGAACTTGCTGAGTTCGCCCGTCTTGGGCAGCCATACTAGTACATGCACATGGTCGGGCATGACTACAAATCCGACGCATTTGGCGACATGCTTTTCGAGAACGAAGTTGAGTACTCCTAGCAGGATTCGCTTCGGAGGATCAAGCTCCAACAAACGCCTTCGTCGATAGACTGAGAAGGTGATGAAGTGGCAATATAGCTGGTCGTCCGCGACTCGTCGTCTTTCACGCATGCGATGATTGTCGGGCGAACTTAGGCTGGGTGCAACCTCTTGTGACTTCGTCACACTGGTTGGCCTACGGCCAACCAGTGCCACCCATCGCCAGGGCGACGTCAGTCCTCCCCACCATAAAGCAAATCGCCGCGCGTTTTGGTTAGGCCACGGCCTTCGTAGGCGCCGGGGTTGGTGCGGGGGTCGAAGTCACCAGAGAGGTATTGTTTGTATTGGCGATCCCACAGCACGGTGGCCACCGCGGTGGCCAGGTTCAGGCAGTGGCGCGTGGGGATCACGACGAATCAGACTGCTGGTCATTTCGCTTCGCCGCTTTCAGTCGGATTGGATCTGTTGTGCTGCCAAAGGAGGATGCTCCCTAGCGCCAGAAATATGAGAATACTGGAACAGCCTGCAAGGTAGTCGCTGAAGAATTCCCGTTGATGGTCGGGGACCAGCTCGGCGAACTCGGGTGACGACCACAGGCAGGCGAAAGTAATAGCCAGGAAGGCTGTGAATAGTGCGGCGGACACGAATACGACACCTACGTCGCGTTGCCAACGTGCAAAGACGGTTGCCAGTAGCCCCAGCAACAAGCCCACCAAAGCAATCGCCGCGAAAACGCCGATCAGTGTGTATTTTGCGGCCAGCGGCACCGCATTGACGAACGAAAGCACCATGACGATATACAGGAAAAACCCTGCAACGGAGTAACACAGGATGCTAAACACTGGTCCTACCACCTGCACCGCCATCCGTGAAGTAAGATGACGCATTCGGCCGGAACAAGAAGAAGGCAACAACCGCAAAGAAGAGCGCGCTCGGAAGTAATATGGTCTTCGACGGCGCGGTCGCCAAACCTATTCCGAGTGCGAACGCCGTCCAACCGATGTATAGCCACCGCCCCCAGTTGTGACCATTGAGCATCGCGGCACCGCTGGCAAGCAACACACAAAGACCTATGTAGCTCATTGCCAATTGCAAGGGTACTGGCGTTGGGCTCTTTTCCATCACCTCCTGTACCGCGGGATTGCCCAACATCATCGTTGTGGTGATTAACCCGAGGCCGCCCAACACAATGAGTATCCACGAGATGACTGAAATCGACGTTGGACGCCTTTGGACGGCAACCGCGGCCGCAAGAGGTTCTGGGTGATCCCCGCTCGAGCTGCCGGCAGTCTCTGGGATGAGTTGGCGACAACTTGGACAGTTGCCGTCGGCCATCGCTACGACGCGAACCCTGCATTTCGGGCAGGTGATCATATCCATTTGGCCCTCTCCAGAAGGTATCTACTGCTGCAGGAGGTGTAGCTGGTGAATGTATAACACAGTCTTCAAGTTGGTCACCACCTCACAAACCGCGTAGCAGGCGAATGGTTGCCACTCGTCGCGAACACGAACCGCGAATTCTCACTCGGGTTTTTTGTGGAAAATGGGCCACCCGCTGTGGTAAATTCCATGCACGCGGCAGGCCACGCCAGATGCCAATGAAGGCTTCGTCAACGGTGGGGGATGTCGAAGTCCGTCTTCTGCGCCGCTGGGCAAGCCCGCAATGGTACGGCAGGATTGTGCGAGTTGACTTGTTGCACGGGCATGTTCAAACCTCCTGCCGAATGGGGTTTTGCCCCAACTGGGGCAAAACGTGGGGCAAAACTCGTGAAGGGGCGATTAGCTGCGTATCGGTAAAGTGTTGGCAGGAAATGCGTTAGCGTTGTGCAGTTGGTGCGGCGCGGGACGGGTTTTGCCACAGTGAATCGTTTTTCGTGATTCTGGGACATTACTCGTTAGGTACCAAACGGCGAACAACTGACACCCCGCTTTGGTCGACATACAATACAAATAGCTAGAGACAACCGGATGGTCGCCGGCTTGCCCCGAGTTTTCCACTGCGTGGAGCTTGGGCCAAGCGGGAGGAAAGTCCGGGCGCCGTAGAGCGAGGGTGGTGGATAACGTCCACCGGCCGCGAGGCCAGGGAAAGTGCCACAGAAAAGATACCGCCTGAGGGGCTGTCGGTCGTCGGCTGAAGAAAATGGATAGCCGAGAGCCAACAGTCCTTCAGGTAAGGGTGAAATGGTGCGGTAAGAGCGCACCGCGGGCGAGGTGACTCGCCTGGCAGGGTAAACCCCACCCGGCGCAAGGCCAAACAGAGAGCAGAGCTGGCTCGGCTCGTTACGACTCTCGGGTAGGCTGCTAGAGCTGCGGGGCAACCCGCGGCGTAGATGAATGGCTATCGGCGGTGGGTGTTCCACAAGCGCGAAGACCCACCGCGACAAAACCCGGCTTACAGGTTGTCTCTGGCTTTTTTTTGTTTTCGGCAGATGCCCCCACCCCAGGCCCCTCCCCCGCGAGCGGGAGAGAGGAAAAGGGAAGGAGACTGCTGGCGGCTGAAAGCTGATAGCTGACGACTAGCTGCTACCAGTTCGTCTTCAACGGGCTGACGCCGCCGTTGGAAGTGAACGGGCTGCTAGCAGGCGTGGCGGCTGGCACCGGCGTAGGGGTGCTGGCCACGGCGGCAGGTGGCTGCACTGGCTGAGGAGCCGGAGCACTGCGGCGACGGGCTGGGGCGGTTTTTTCGGCGGGAATCATATCCTGCTCAACCACCTGCAACAGCTTCGAGATGCAAAGCTTGTTCATGCTGGTCCGCAGGTCGTGTGCCTCGGTCCGCAGGTACTCATGCATGCTCTTTGGCAAGCGAACGGTGATGACGCGGGTGGGTTCGGTATCGTTGTCGGCGGTACCCTTCTTCTCCCGCAGTTTGACGATGATGCGCTGAATGGTCGAGAACTGCTCGCTCTTCTCGAATTCGGCCAGCTCATCAAACGTGGGGAACGCCTTGCGGACAATCCCATCGACTCCGAGCACCTCGCGAAAAAATGTCACCCAGTCCAAATCGCGTTCGGCTAGTTGGCGTGCTGCGGTAAGGACCTGTTCGTAACGTTCCTGCTGTTCGGTGATCATGGCACTCGTCTCCTTCCAAAAGTGCTTAAATGACGGGGGGCCCAGGTCGACGCTGACCCGGTTGTTTGTGGACATCTTCCGGTGCTGTCAAGCGACTGCATGCATCCTGTTACAGTGCTTGCACTTAGGACGATTCCATGCGACTGCCTATGTTGGTGCAGCCGCTGCACAATCGCCAGGCACACCGCCGTGCACAGTTTTTGTGCAGCAAACAGTTGTCCCATTGGCCGAGTGTCCACCCGCCCAGTCAAAGTCGCTAGTATCAAGATCGCACTATCAAAACAAGGCTAATTTCAAACTTGAGTGATTTTTCCCAACATTCCGAGAAAAACGCCCTGACGAAAATTCAAAAAGCCGACCGGGCTAGAGAGCCCCGGTCGGCCGAAGACATCGAACTTGTGGTGGGAGCTGCCGAATTGGCAGTTACCTCAACTCATTTCCTCGCGGATGGTGAGCAGCAGGTCGCGGGTGAGACGAATGCCCTGCATTTCGTCTGGCTCTGGGCCTTCCCACTCGATGCCGACGTAGCCGCGGTAGCCCGCGTCGAGCACGATTTTCATCATGCGTCGGTAGTCGACCTTCGTTTCGTTCCCCTCGGCGTCGAAGCCGTAGCTCTTGGCGCTCACCGCCTTGGCGAAGGGCATGAGCTCTTTGACACCCTGGTAGCGGTCGTAATCGTAGAAATTGCCGAAGTCGGGCAGCGTGCCCACGTTCGGTCGGCCGACCTGCTCCATCACCTCCTTGAGCCAGGCTCCGTCGGACGACAGTCCACCGTGATTCTCGACCAGCACATTGATTCCGTATTGGTCGGCGAATTCCCCCAACCGACTCAGGCCATCGGCGGCTCGGTCCAGCTGCTCTTGTCGGGTACCCTGCGAGGCGGCGTTAACCCGAATGGAGTGGCAACCGAGGAACTTGGCCGCTTCGACCCATTTGTGGTGGTTCTCGACTGCTTGCAATCGTTTGGCCTCGTCGGCTGCGCCAAGCTGCCCCTCTCCGTCGCACATAATCAGCAAGCTCTGGACCTCGAGGTCGTCGCAGCGGTTCTTCAGTTCGGTGAGGTAGTCGGTGTCTTTCGCTCGATCCTTGAAGAACTGGTTGACGTACTCCACGGCGTCGATCTCCAGGTCGTTCTTGGCGACGGCCGGAAAATCCATGTTCGTCATCTCTCCGGCGCGAATCGTCTTGTGCAACGACCACTCGGCCAGCGAGATTCCGTAGAGTGGCTCTTCGCCGGACTGCTGAGCCAGCGATGGCCGGGCCAGCGACAGGCCGCTGGCCGACAGGGCGGCGATGGCGGTCGATTTGAGGAAATCGCGGCGGCGCATGATGGGCGACATAGGGTTCGTCTCCAGATGAAAGAACGGCGGACGAGAACAAAGTTGGCTGTGGACTTGCTCCGATTGTGTCCACCACGGCGCGCAAACGCAACTCGCCAGCACCCGATTACAGCCATCCATGCGACCATTGACCCTTTGCATCGGTCTGCCGAAAATCGGCTGTTTGCCACACTTGGGACATCGTACGACCTCCGGCGACACCCTTTTCAATCACTTCAGAATTAGGACTAACCACCATGAGCGACGCCCCTGCTGGCACGGCAATCACTATGCAAGGCGGCAAACTGCAGGTTCCCGATCAGCCCACCATTCCATTCATCGAAGGCGACGGCATAGGACCCGACATTTGGGCGGCAAGTGTGCGGGTATTTGATGCGGCGGTCGAAAAGGCCTACGGCGGCAAGCGGCGCATTGCTTGGACGGAAGTGCTGGCGGGCGAAAAGGCATTCAACTCGACGAGCAACTGGCTGCCCGACGCAACGCTCGACGCCTTCCGCACGTACTTGGTTGGCATCAAAGGACCGCTCACCACACCGGTGGGTGGCGGCATTCGGTCGCTGAACGTGGCGCTGCGTCAGATTCTCGACCTTTATACCTGCTTGCGCCCGGTCCGATGGTTCGAAGGCGTTCCCTCTCCGGTCAAACGACCCGATCTGACTGACATGGTGATCTTCCGCGAAAACAGCGAAGACATCTACGCTGGCATCGAATTCGAGGACGGCTCGGACGATTGCGACAAGTTCAAGAGCATGTTCGCCGAGGCGTTCCCTGAGCGATTCAAGAAGATCCGCTTTCCCAATACGGCCGGCATCGGCATCAAGCCCGTATCGAAGGAAGGCACCTGGCGGCTGACCAAGGCGGCCATTCAATACGCGATCGACAACGGTCGCGACTCGGTGACACTGGTGCACAAGGGCAACATTATGAAGTTCACCGAAGGGGCCTTCCGCGATTGGGGCTACCAGTGCGCGAAGGAAGAGTTCGGCGCAACGGAAGTTGATGGTGGGCCGTGGTGCGAGTTCAAGTCGCCGAAGGACGGCAGCACGATTACTGTGAAGGACGTCATCGCCGACGCCATGCTGCAGCAGATACTCACGCGCCCGGCCGAGTACAGCGTGATCGCGACGCTCAATCTCAACGGCGACTACATTAGCGACGCGCTCGCGGCTTGCGTCGGCGGCATTGGTATTGCGCCAGGCGGCAACATCAACTACGACACTGGTCACGCCATTTTCGAAGCCACGCACGGCACGGCGCCGAAGTACGCGGGGCAAGACAAAGTGAATCCGGGCAGCGTGATTCTATCGGGCGAAATGATGCTTCGCCACCTTGGCTGGAATGAAGCGGCCGACCTGATCATCGCCGGCATGAACGGAGCCATTGGTGCAAAAACCGTAACGTACGACTTCGAACGCTTGATGGAGGGCGCCAAGTTACTGAAGTGCAGCGAGTTCGGCTCGGCGATTATTGAGCACATGGCGTAGCTCAAAGCTTTTTCGATTCTTGAGTCACGCCTGCCTTGACCAATGCGTCTTCAAGAAAGTAGTTGATGTCTTCGCCCGCTTCGGCGTGCAGCACGTCGTAAGCGTAAGCGGCGCTGCGGGCGTGGTACAACTGTTCGCGAAGATTGATGTCGCGCGTGATGGCCCGAGCAAACGCGGCTAGCACCTCCAGGTGCCGTTTGCGGTCGGTTTGGGGAGTCGCAAGCAGCAAAATAGCATGCACCGGGTGCCCGTCCGGCGCGCCAAGATCCAATCCCTTGGAACTGATTCCGAGCACTCCCGTAATGTCCTGGCCATCGTCAAGTATCGCATGCGGAACCATCAAACCTTGCGACAAGCAAGTCGAAGCGATGCGCTCGCGCTCGAAGACCTTCTCGACGAACTCCTCCTGAGGAATCGCCGGTTTGTCTTTGGTGGTGTAGAGTTGCGCGGCCAACGTGCGGATGACGTCTTCTTTGGTATCGCCCGTGACATCCACAGCAATATGGTGTTCGTCGAGAAAATCGAGCAGCCGGGGCAGGTCTTTACCCGCCTCGCCCGCACGGAACAATGCAAAGCGTGCCGCACTTGGTCCCACGAGTTGGTTTATCGCCAACGCGGCCAGGCCGACAGTGGTGACGATTTCAGCCGCGTCTTGCAGGCGCGGATCGGCTTGCACGATCAGAATCAAACCGACTGCCACGCCGCCATGGGGAATCAATGCGAGGCCCAAGTTGTTCCGCACTTTGGCGGGCACATCGGCAATCGACATCGCCGTGAATGCCCCTACGTACTTCCCGATAAAGCGAGCCACAAAATACAACGCCACTAGTCCCGCCGCTTGGAGCACGAGGGAGAAGTTCAAGTTCATGCCGGCAAGCGTGTAGAAGGCGGCAAACAACACACCTCCGATCGAATGCAAGTAGGCTTCGACCGAACGAACCACATCGTGCCGCACATTGGAAACCACAATGCCGGCAAACGTGCAGGCCAAAATGCCCGACACCTTACAACCAACCGCTCCACCCCAGGCGCCAAGAATCACGGCCACCATCGTGGGGCCAAGGAAGGCGGGGCTTACCAGCGTGCGTATCAGGCCAAGCGCAACGAAGGCGCTAATCGTACCAACTGCGAGCGCAAAGCCGAACTCCGAAGCCACTGACGCGATGGCGGTCGACCAGTTGGTGTGCCACACACCACCGCTGACGCCACCTTCCGCGAGATACGACGAAACAAATGCGAACGCCCCTACGGCCACCATGTCGATCAACGCCACGGCCGCTACCAGTGTGCGCGTCAGGATTCCCCGCGCTCGGGCTTCCTGCACCACGAGAATTGTGGTTCCCGGCGCGCCGGCAATGGCAATGGCCGCCAACAGAAGACTAGCCCGCTGGGTCATCTTCTCAGGCGCAAGCCAACCACCGACGACGACCATCAGCAAAATGACCACCGTTGGCGTTAGTACGGCTTCGCCAAGCAGCAACATACCCAGCCGCTTGCCTGAATTGCGCAGACTTGCAAAGTGTAGCGCCGCACCCACCGTAAACGCGATGTACCCGAGCACGAAGCTCATGTACGGCGCGAAGTCGCGCACGGTATCGCTAGTGAGACCAGTTGAAGAGGAGTGAAAGTCAGACGTGGCCCTAATTACAATCCCCGTGCAAATCCACCCGGTGACTTTGGGTAGCCGCAGCAAACCAAATAGCTCGCCACCAACCACGCCCGCGATGAGCACGAGCGCAAGTTGATAAAGCACATTGTCTGGGGAGAATTCGAGTTGCATGTTAGACGCTTTGCGTATTGCGAACGCAACATCATACAGGTAGACACTCGACGTGGGCTGCTATGTTATAGCCTGACTTGTTTGTTCGTCGCCAGACTTCTTGACTGGGCGTGGCACATTTCCACCGCGTCGAGCGCCAGTTGGCAGCCGAGCACTTCGCTCGGCTCTTCGGCTGCAAACGACCGAACCACCTCCTTTAGTTCCGCAGCAAACGCATCCATTGGGTCGCCGCCATCCAGTTTCGGCCGCTTTGCCTTGCCCGACCTGTCGAGGATCGTGGGCGGACACAAGTAATGTCCTTCGTCGCCGATCACGGCGAACTCGAATAGCAACGTTGCATCCTCCAAATGAATCTCAAATCCGTGATCGAACGGCCTACCTTGTTGATCGATCGTGCCGCTAGTCGCTTCCACGGTACAACCAGACTCGAATCGAAACTGCGTGTGCCAAAACTCGGGCAAGTCGTTGTGAGTTCGACCGATGGTAGAAAGCGCAATCGGGCGACCGAACACCAGCCGGATGAAATGCGCGTCGTGAATGTGCAAGTCGAGCATCGGCCCACCGACCTTATCGGCCTGCCAATAGTTGGGAAGCCACTCCGGGTCGGAGATCACCCGGCGAAACGCTCCGCCAATCACCTCGCCGTACTTGCCGCTGCGAATGACCTTAAGGGCCCAAGCATATTCGGGGAAGAACGGGAGCACGTGTCCCACCAGCAGTTGGCGACCCGACTTCTCCGCCGCCCGGACCATCTTGCGACCGTCGGCGATGGTCATCGCAATCGGCTTTTCACAGAACACGTGTTTGCCAGCCTTCGTTGCTTTGATTGCCGCATCCGCATGCAGGTTGGGCGGAAGCGTGATGTCCACCGCGTCGAGTTTTGCCGAGCCGATCATCTCGTCGACCGACTCGTAGGTTTCGATGCCCGACAGATCCATCTTCTCTCCCGGCGGGCCAAAGTTACCCTTGATCGCCCGCCAGTCGCCGGCCCGACGTTCCGACTCGGGCGTGGCAATCGCGGTGACTTTCGCGCCGCGGGTACGTTGATAGTTGAGAAAATGGACCATGCCCATAAATCCCAAACCTGCGATCCCGATTCGTATCATGATGTGCCTCGTTGGTTGCCTGCTGCATTGGGATGCGATAAGGACTCAATTATGCAGTCGTCAGTTATACTATAGATTCCCGGCCTTGGTTATCGGTCCCGTTTCGTATGCCTCAGCGTTCTCTTTGTCCATCGCACCTTCCATGGTACCTCTGGTACTGCTGCGCTATCGGACTACTCCTGCTCGAGGCGCCAACCGCGGCTGCGGCAAACTTCGTCGATGGGTTTCGCTGGCGAAGCACTTATACCAATGGCTCGTCGCTCGGCCAGGGGGATCCAACTACCCTACGATGGAGCATTGTCCCCGACAACAGCATTGTTGAAGGACGCGTCAGCAATCTTGTGTCCTACCTCGACGGATGGTATGGCGCCGGTCCCGGTGGCGACGACCTTACGCTGCGACCGTGGTTCGCTAACTTGGCAGCGCAGTTTAGTCGCCTTGCCGATACCACAGGGCTTTCGTTCGTCTACGTAACGGACGACGGCGCCCAGTGGACCAATCAAGCGGCAACTAGCGGTCACGGCGACATACGAATCGGCGGATACGATCTAATCACACCGGGCGAGTTAGGGCGTGCCAACTTGCCGGCGTTTGGCGGCGACTTGTTGCTCGACACGGCCAACGCCACACTCGGCAACGCCACGCTGCTCGGAGGAGTGTTTCAGCACGAGGTGGGTCACTCGCTCAGCCTGCTACACGTCACCGTACCGGGCACGGCCGTGCTGATGAATACCAGCACGATTCCCACCGCCGGCCCGCAATTCGACGATCTGTATGCGCTCGTGCGACTTTACGGCGATCGCTACGAATCCGACGCGGGAAACGATACGCCCGAACTGGCGACGTTGCTCGGCACGCTCGAAGACAGTGTGCTCGTCGAGATCGGCTCGGCCACCGACACGCAGGTAGTACACCCAAGCGAAACCGACTTTGCATCGATCGACGACTCTCGCGATGTCGACCTGTACCGCTTCGATACGACAAACTCTGGCGAGTTAGGCGTTACCCTTACGCCCCGCGGGCCAAGCTACACCTACTTCCCACAGGGCGGTTCCCCAGGCTTTCTCGATGCAATGCTAGAAAGCGATCTTCAACTGCGCCTACTTGCCGCCGACGGAGTGACGTCAATCGCAACTGCCAACCAGACCGGCATCGGCGAAGCCGAAACGTTGAGCGGCTTCGCGCTATCGACGGCCGGGACTTACTATCTGGAGGTCACAGGCAGCGGCGCAGGCAATCAGTTCTATCACCTCAGCGCGGAAGTGCTCTATGACACTATCCTCGGCGACTACAACCGCGACGGGGTCGTGAATCTGGCCGACTATACGGTTTGGCGCGACTCGCTGGGCAGCCAAGTCGCCGATGGCGCCGGAGCCGATGGCAACGGAAACGGCGAAATTGACTCCGCCGACTATATGACTTGGAAGTCGGCTTACCGGTCGGCCGCGGCCGTCACCTCGATGGGCGTTCCAGAACCGCGTGCTTTTGCACTCTTGGCAGTTTTCGCCGCAGCACTCCCCCTCATGCGAGCTACAAGACGCGAACCTTAGGCAACTCTTCCATCTATTCAACCAAAAAACTGGACATCATGGAATAAAATCCAAACGCCCTGCGAACCCAGTCCGTTCCGAGTCGCAACGTGAACACCCAGCAATTGGAGGAGCGTTCGATGACTTGGAATACCGCTGGACGGGGGGTATTGGCGTTGCATCTAGCATTGCTACTATCCGCACCCTCGGGGGCACACGTCGATCTCGATGACCCGCTTGGAGGGCAAATGCTGACTGCAGGCGAGACCTACACCATCAGGTGGCACCCGCGGATTCTGCACAACACGACCGACTACGATCTTTGGTATTCGACGACCGGTAACGACGGACCTTGGCTCGACGTGGCCATGGATCTTCCGGCCACAAACACCGACCAAGCGCCGCACTCGTTTGAGTGGACGGTCCCAAGCGTCGACACCACCAACGCATTCGTGCGGGTAAGGCAGGACAACGCGGGTGATGAAACAGACTACTACAGCATGAGCAACTTTGCGTTCTCCATCCAAGTCGTAAGCGGCCCCACCGGCGACTACAACGGCGATGGATTGGTCAACTTGGCCGACTATAGCATCTGGCGGGATACGATTGGTTCGACGACCAGTCTTGCAGCCAACGGCGATGATACGGGGAGTAGTCGAGGTGTGATCGACGAAGCGGACTACACGGCTTGGAAGAGCAACTTCGGCGCGGGTGCGCCGTTGCAGTTCTCGTCGACCAGCATTCCCGAGCCAACAAGCTGGTGCTTGGTTAATTTGGGATTGCTTTCGGCCCTTGGCCAGTGGCGGAACGGCGTGAGATCCACGTTCGAATGATCAGCACGATACCTCCAAGCGCGCCGAAGAGGTAGCTCGCCGAGTGCGCCCAAAGATCGGTAAGGAACACGACATGCTTGTCTACCGGTACGCGCGAGGCAAGCGGTTCGAGCAACACAATCCACCCGCGGCTGGCAGCGAAGTAGCCAATCGCGCCGCACACTGTCGCCAGTACGCCTGTGAAGACCATCAATAACGCGATGGGCCGCACCAAGCTCGCGACATCGCGCTGCGGTCGCCGGCCGGCACGCGCCGCAACCGCCAACGGTATTCCCAATCCCAGTCCGACCCACCAGGTCGCAATCACACCCCAAGCGAACCCGATTACGGTTGGCGAAGTGACCGGTGCAGCAAATATCGGCGGGTGGCCGATCGTGAAGTACTCGATGCAAATCCGCGCCGTGATTTGATCATGTACGATGCCATAGATTACGGCCGCCAGTATCGAGAGTACAACGATGGCGATGGATTGAAGCACTGCGAATCTTAACTCCCTGTTGCCCGGCGATCCCACCGAGTAGAGAAGGTTCGGACTGTTGCGGACAATAGAATTCACATATTTTTGGAACTCATCTCTCCCAAAACTTCCCCTGCCAAGTATCCCGCCGCTCCATCTCCGCATCAATCTCTCGCTTCACGGCTCCCTTATTTAGGCACCACTTAGGCCCGATGAAATAGTCGGGGGGGGCGTCGCCGCTCAGGCGTTCGATGACCATCGTGGGCGGCAAGAGTTCAATGAAATCCACCACTGTCTTGACGTAGTCGGCTTGCTCCATCAGCTTCACCTCGCCGGTAGCCACCTGATCGGCCAGCTTGGTGTTTTTGACGCAGTACAGATTGTGCAGTTTAACGCCGTCGACTTCGAGGCGGGCCAACTCGCGCGCTGTGGCGAGCATGTCGGCGTGAGATTCGCCGGGCAGATCAAGGATGGCGTGCGCCGAAATCTCGAACTTCCGAAGCTGGCTCCGCTGCATGGCGTCGATCATCGAATCGTGCCCGCAACCTCGGTTCATCCATTCGAGCGACCGATCGTGCATGGTTTGCATACCATACTCCACCGAGACGTAGGTCCGCTCGCCAAACTCGTTAAGCAGCCCTATGACATCGTCGGGCACACAGTCGGGCCGCGTACCGACGGCCAAGCCGACGACCTGCGGGTGCGCGAGGGCCTGTTCGTACAGCGGGCGAAGCCGTTCGACTGGGGCGTACGTATTGGTGGCGGGCTGGAAATAGGCGATAAACTTTTCGCAATCGGTATAGCGGTTACGCATTCGGGCAAGACTCTGCTCAATCTGCCCACGAATGTCGGCCCGAGGGAGCCGGCGGCTCGGACTAAAACTGCGGTTATCACAGAAGGTGCAACCGCCCTTGGCCACGGTGCCATCGACGTTAGGGCAGGTAAAACCGGCGTCGATGCTCACCTTCTGCACGCGGGTGCCGAATAGTTCCTTTAGGCGAAATCGGTAGCTATAGAACCGCAGCCCAGCCTGGCGCCATGGCGGAAAAAAACTTGTCGACGTAAGTGGTTTGGTTGACTGCAATTGCGTCGACGCATAGATTAGGGGGTTGGCGGCGGCGTCCTGGTAAGGACATCATAAACATCAGGGTACATGTTGGGGGCAAGCGGCTGCCGTGAGCAGTGGACGACAGCCGACCACATAGACCCGCTCCATTTTTTCATTTGGGTTTTTTCGTTGCTTCATTAGTTACTACTGCGCCTGATAAGAGAGGTCAACCATGT
Source organism: Pirellulales bacterium (assembly GCA_028279215.1). Classification (GTDB taxonomy): domain Bacteria; phylum Planctomycetota; class Planctomycetia; order Pirellulales; family Lacipirellulaceae; genus Aeoliella. The sequence continues at coordinate 145,533 of JANQOF010000054.1, read as the reverse complement.
ACGGCTCCGATGCCGAATACGGTGAACTCATACCGCTGGGCGGCGGTGATACGATTCCGCTCAAAAAACAACAACTCTTGGTCGGCCGCCGCGAAAGCTGTGATATCGTGCTGCGATTCGCTAATGTGTCGGCACACCATTGCCAATTGACCGTCGATGGCGGCTATTGGTACGCCCGCGACCTGGGGAGCCGCAACGGCATCAAGGTGAACAACGTCCGCGTACAGGACAAACGCCTTGATCCTGGCGACGTGCTCGCGGTGGCCAAGCATCGGTACGAAGTACGCTACTCGCCCGCCGATCTCGGGGCGGTGGGCCCACCGCCAAACGATCACCTCTCGCAAGAGATCATGGGCGAGTCCCTGTTGTCTCGCGCGGGACTCGAGGGCAAGAAGGAACGCGTCCAAGAAGCGACCAAGCGTTACGATCCCACCAACGACGAAGCGGGCCAAATTGAGCTGCCGGAAAAGCCGGTGTAGCGCCGCTCGCACTACTGCATGGCCCGTAAGAAGAAAAAGCTTCGCACCTCGTTTCGTAAGAATCGTGAGGTACGCACTCGCGAAAACGATCTCACGAAGCAGTACGGCGAGGACGCGGTCGAAGACCATGCCACCGGCGAACGCATCAGCGGCAAGGGCAAGCTGACTCGCAAGCGGACAGTTGCCGGTGCTGAAATCGTCGAGGACGAAGCTGGCACCTACGTGTTGCCTGAGATCGACGCGTCGGTCTGCCGCGCTGGACGGGTGCTTCGCGTGCAGGGTTTGGTAAGCGTCGTGCGCGACGAGGCGGGCGAGGTATTCTCGTGCGCCACTCGGCGGCTGCTCAAGACGATGGCTACCGATCAACGGCACGTCGTTGCGGCTGGCGATCACGTTTGGTTCCGCGTCGAAGGCAAAGGCGAGGGCATCATCGAACGTGTCGAACCACGTCACGGGTTGCTCTCGCGCACCAGTCGCGGCCGGCAACACGTGCTGGTGGCGAACGTCGACCAGATTATCATCGTCACCAGTGCCGCCGAACCGCGGATCAAGCCGAACCTAATCGACCGGATGCTTCTGACATCCGAAAAGGTCGATATTCGCCCCGTGGTCTGCATCAACAAAATCGACTTAGTCGAGCCAGCCGACTTGATGCCGCTGGTAGGCGTCTACAGCCAGCTCGGCTATCAAGTGCTGATGGTTTCGGCGACGACGGGCCAGAACGTCGATCAGCTCCGCGAATTGGTCACGGGTCGCGATAGCGTGCTCACCGGCCAAAGTGGCGTAGGTAAGTCGTCGCTACTCAATTCCATCGAGCCCGGCCTGGGACTGCGCGTGCAGACCGTAAGCGGCGAGTCGCAAAAGGGCCGCCACACGACGACAACTGCCGAACTGTTTCCGCTGGAAGGCGGCGGGCACGTGATCGATACGCCCGGCATTCGGCAATTCCAGTTGTGGGATGTGATTCCGGAAGAAGTTGCCGGCTTCTTTCGCGAGCTACGCCCATACGTCTCCCGCTGCCGCTTCCCCGACTGCACCCACACGCACGAGGACTTCTGCGCGGTAAAAGACGCCGTGGCCGACGGACGAATCGACACTAGGCGGTACGAAAGTTACGTGCAAATCGCCACCGGTGACGACGCTTGAGTGCGAGTCTGCAAATCGGGTCAGGTCGTTCGGTTTCTCGCCTTGGTACTCCCTTAGACGGCGATTCCAACTAGGCGTTACAATGCTTCGCGACGTCATGTTCTCCTGATCGCACCTTAAGGGCCTCGCGGCACTGTGAACGTATCCGAAGATCTAATCAGTAAGTTCATCTTCCTGTGGGCCGTGATCGATCCCATTGGCACGTTGCCAGTGTTCATTTCCGCAACGGCCGAGCAAACACCTCACGAACGACGCCGCATCGCGCTAATCGCCACCTTGTCGGCCGCGGCAATTCTCGTTTTCTTCATCGTAGCCGGCGAGATCGTGCTGCTGGCCATGGGTGTTCCGCTGGCCGCCTTCCGGATTGCCGGTGGCATTGTGCTGTTTCTTTTCGCCTTGACGATGGTATTCGGCGAGAGCAAACCGGAGAGCGAAACCAAGATGCTCCGCAGTTTACACGATATCGCGGTCTATCCGCTTGCCACTCCTTCGATTGCCTCCCCCGGAGCCATGATGGCAGTGGTTCTGCTGACGGAGAACCAGGCGCACACGATTCTTGATCAACTCACGACTACGGCGGTTATGCTAGTGGTGCTGGTGATTACGTGCGTGTTCATGCTGTTCGCTGGTGCTATTGCGCGAGTGATCGGCACCGGCGGCGCCAGCATCGTAAGCCGCGTCATGGGATTGATCCTTGCTTCGGTAGCGGCAACGAGCGTGCTGGAAGGAGCGAAGGAGTATTTTACACAGTAGGGCTTTCTCGCGTGCAGCTACTACACGCGGTGTTCCCATCGCCAAACCGGGCCATCCCTTCGGGTTCCCCATTCATTCGGGCGTTTGTCGAGCCGACTGGATTGCAGCTGTTTGGGTGGTAGCTATACTTATTCATCAACCTCCCTCCCTATGCCCATCGCGTCGGTTCTTGGGCTTACGACGCACCTGACTGTGAAAAACTCGAAATTGCGGCGGCAAATCGCCTTCGAAGCCGCCCGGCTGATGTACGATCGGCAAGAGACCGAGTACTACCGCGCCAAGCAGAAAGCCGCGCAGCGACTCTGTAAAGGCTGGGTCAAACCGGCCGATCTGCCTTCGAACACCGAGATTCGCGACGCTATTCAGTCGTTCGCGCGGCTGCTCGAAGGCGATTCGCGGACCGAGAACTTGCAGTCGATGCGACTGGCGGCGCTGCGAATGATGCGGCGGCTTTCGCCGTTTCGGCCGCGTTTGATTGGCAGCGTGCTCACCGGGCACATTCGACAAGGTTCCGACATCGATCTGCATGTCTTTAGCGATTCGGCCGAGGCGATTACGCACTTACTCGACCACGATGGCCTGTCGTATCAGGTCGAGCGGAAGCAAATTCGTAAGAACGATCAGGAGCAGGTCTTTACCCATATTCATGTCCGCTCCGACCATGCATTTGAGTTGACCGTCTATTCGCCCGACCAGCACAGTTACGTATTCAAGAGTTCGATCACCGGCAAAGCAATCGAACGGGCCAGCATCCCACAGCTTGAACAGTTTCTCAGTGAAGAGTACCCGGACCTCAATCTCGAAGCGGCCCTGGCCGATGCGGAGGATGGTGTCGATTGCTATCGGCTGTTCGAGTCGCTGCTGTTGCCGCTCGAAGACGTGAAGCAAGACCCACGTTACCATCCCGAAGGCGACGTCTTGTACCACAGCCTGCAGGTGTTCGATCACGCCCGCAACGAGATGCCTTACGACGAGGAGTTCCTAATGGCTGCGTTGCTGCATGACGTAGGCAAAGGAATCGACTCTCGCGATCACGTGAACGCCGGGCTTGAAGCGCTCGACGGTTTTGTGACCGAGCGCACCGCTTGGCTGATCGAGTTTCACATGCACTGCCACTTGATCGCCGACGGATCGCTCGGCGCCCGCAAACACCGACGGCTACGCGAGTGTGAATGGTACGACGACTTGATCCTACTCGGCGAATGCGACCGGGCTGGCCGCCAAAAGGGCGTCGAAGCACCGGAACTGGACGAGGCGCTGGATTACTTGCGCGAGTTGGGTGGGATGTTTGATGCGGATTAGGTTAACCATTTGGATGAACCACGGAGGGCACAGAGGACTCGGAAGAGTTGTTTAGCCACGGATGAACACGGATAGGCACAGATGATGCGTGTGATACGCTTGTCGCTGAAATTCTCAAGTGATGCTTACAATTCTGATCCGTGCGTATCTGTGTTAATCCGTGGCCAAGACCTCCGTGCCTCTGTGGTTAACCCCTCTTCTTCCCAATTGTCACCCGTCGCCCGTCCAGGTGCACCCGTCCGGCGGCGAGTAAACCGAGTACGTGCGGGTAGGCCTCTTTCTCGGCCTCGAATACGCGGGCAGCCAGCGTGTCGGCTGTGTCGTCTTCGAATACTGGGACCGGTTGTTGCCAAATGATGGGGCCGGCGTCGTATTCGTTGTCGACGAAGTGAACCGTGAGGCCGGTGACCTTTGCGCCGTAGTCGAGCACGGCTTGGTGGACGCGGTTGCCGTACATGCCTTGGCCGCAGAACGACGGAATGAGCGACGGGTGAATGTTCACCACACGCCCGTCGAAGTCGTCGGGCACTGGGGCAAGTTTTAAGAAACCCGCCATGACGACCATATCGACGCCCGCCTCGCGACACTTATCGAAAATAGCTTTCCCATAGGCCTGATGGCCCTCGTATTCGCTACGCTCCAGCACCACCGACGCGATCCCGGCCTGCTTGGCGAACTCCAAACCACCCGCCTGCGGATTGCTTGAAACCACCAGCTCAATCTCGATCGCGAGCGAACCCTCGGCCGCGAGGTCGATGAAGTTCTTCAAGGTCCGACCCGAGCCGGAGATGAGGACGGCGATTTTCATGATGATTCTTTGGAACACTAATCCTCGCTGATCAAGATTAGCGAGGATTAGTGTTCCTTCGATGACTTCACGTGAACGTAGAGTTTGATCGTGACGTCGCCGAGTTTGACCTCAATCGGCTCAACACCGTCGATTTCGCCAAGCGTCACACTATCAGCCAACGTTTCACCGGCGATATACTCAGCAAACTGCTCGACAGCTGCTTTGATATTCGCATCGTCAGTAACGATACCCACTTCGATGCGATCGGTGAACTCGCAACCTTTGTCTTTGCGGGTATCCTGAATCACGCGAACCAAGTCGCGGGCGATGCCCTCGGCTTCGAGCTCTGGCGTCAGTTCAGTGGCCAGCACCACCACAACTCCCTTGTCGTTGGCTGCAGCATAGCCTTCTCTAGCAGCGATGCGAACTTGTATCTCGTCAGGCAGCAGTTCTAGTTCTGCGCCATCGACGCTGATGTTGACTCTGCCTTTGTTGCGGATGTTCTCGAGCAGCTCGGTGGCCGACTCTTTGTTTAGGGCCGCTTTGACCTTGGGAATCAGCTTGCCGAATTTCTTGCCGAGGAGCCGGTAGTTGGGAAGCACCTCATGGGTAACGTACTTCTCAGGGTCGTCGGAGTATTCTACGGCCTTGACGTTTAGTTCGTCGGCGATGGCAGTTGCGTTTTCGACTAGCCATTCCTGATGCTGATTGTCGGCCAGGATGACGGTGACTTTGGAAAGTGGTTGGCGGACTTTGAGGTTTTCCAACTCTCTGGCGCGTCGGCCGAGCGAGGAGATCAACCGCACCACGGCCATCCGCTCCGAGAGCTTCTCGTCGATCAGCGCCGTCTTGGCAACTGGGTAGTCGCACAAGTGCACCGATTCGAGCGCTCCGGAGAAAACACCGGCCAGATTTTGCCACATGCCTTCGGCCAAGAAGGGCACAAACGGGGCGATCATCTTGGTGGTCGTCAGTAGGCACTCGTACAACGTCCAATAGGCGTCGAGCTTATCGACCGCGCGCTTTTCCTTCGCCCAAAACCGGTCGCGACTACGGCGGACGTACCAATTCGAGAGCGCGTCGACGAACTCGTTAATCGCCGTGCAGGCCCCAAAGTTGTCGTACGCATCCATCCGCTCGTTCACCAAGGCTATCGTGCGGTGCAGGTCGCTGATGATCCAACGGTCGATCTGATCGCGGTCAAATATCGGGCGGTAGCTCTTCGCCTGCACAAAATGCTGTTCGAGCGTATCGCCTGGGGCAATGGTAAACTCCTCGGCCACTTCGACCGCCGGATCCCACTCATCGATGTTCGCGTAGATCACCATGAAGCTGTAGCAGTTCCACAGCCGAAGCAGAAACTCGGGAATGCTGTCTTTGATTGCCTGTTCGCTGTATCGAATCGACGTCCAAGGCGGCTGATTGGCGAACAGGTACCAACGCAGCGCGTCGGCACCGTAGCGATTGAATATCTCGGTCGGTTCCTGATAGTTCCTCTTCGACTTCGACATCTTACCGACGACTTGCCTAAAGCCCTTGGGTCCGCACGCCTTCTTCGCTTCGTCTTCGGTCAGGTAGAGCTTCTTTGGATCCTTCTTGTCCTCAAACCACTCCGAGAGCATCAGACCAAGGACGATGCAGTTCTTGAACGGGTGGGGCGGCTGCGCCGCCGGAGCTTGGGGCTCGGGGCTGGGGACTTCCGAAGCTGGTCGCTTGCCGAACAACATCGTGCTGATGGCCAGTTGGCTGTAGAACCACCCGCGCGTTTGATCAAGCGCCTCGGAAATGAAATCTGCGGGAAACTGGGAGTGAAAGCGCGTTCGATCTTTCTCCCCCTCACCTAACCTCTCCCCCTGAGAGGGAGAGGAACTATCTTCTCCCTCTCCCCGATATCCCCACTGCGCAAACGGCATTGCGCCCGAGTCGTACCAGCAGTCGATCACCTCAGTGACGCGCTTCATCCGCGCGCCCTCCGTAAACGGTGAGTCGTAGGTGACTTCGTCGATGTACGGCTTGTGCACGCGGAGGTCGTCGGGCAGTTCGGGGTTCGCCTTCTTGGCGGCGTCCCACACTTCGGTACCAGCGACGCCTGGCTTGGCGAGCAACTCATTGTAGCCGCCGAGCGCTTCTTGCTTGCCGGTTTCGCTGCATTCCCAAATTGGCAGCGGCGTGCCCCAATAGCGCTCACGGCTTAGCGCCCAGTCGACGTTCGACTCGAGGAACTTGCCCATCCGCCCGTCCTTGATGTGCTCTGGCAGCCAGTTGATCGCCTGGTTGTTCTCGAGCATCGCGTCCCTGAACGCGGTGGTCTTGATAAACCAACTTTCCCGCGGGTACTGAATCAGCGGATCCTCTTCTGCCCGCCAACAGAACGGATAATCGTGCAAGTACTGCTCTTGGTGAAACAACAGCCCACGCTCTTTGAGACTTCGGATGATGTCTTTGTCGCAATCTTTGACCCAGCGGCCTTGGACAAACTCGGGGGCTTCGTCATTGAATTTGCCGTCGGGGCCAACGCAGTTGATGAGTTGGGGGCCTTCGTTCTCGACAAATCGTTCGCGCTCCGCAACGAGAACGTCGTAGTCGACTTCGCCGAAGGCTGGCGCTTGGTGAACGACTCCCGTTCCGCTCTCAGTCGTAACAAACTCAGCACCTACGACACGCCACGCCAAGACGTCTTCCAAGCCATCACGCCGTTTGCCTTTGTCTCTTGATTTGCTTGAGTAGTAGCAAGAGAACGGCGGACGATACATGTGCCCGATCAACGACGCACCTTCTCGCCGTTTATCAACTTCAGGTAGTTCGTGCTTCGTTTTCTCGCGAAGTGCTTCAACGAGGTCTGCTGCAACGATCAAACGATGCGCTTTGCCATCCACTTCAGTGCCAAGTACGGCGTATTCGAGGTTTGGGTTGACAGCCACAAAATGGTTACTGGGAAGAGTCCAAGGCGTTGTTGTCCATACGACTAAACTCTCGTCAGATTCTTCGCTGGCATTCTCGTCAAGCAACTGAAAACGGACATACACACTCGGGTCCGCCACCTCGCGGTATCCCTGCCCTACTTCGCCCGCGCTGAGCGCTGTGCCGCCTTGCGCCCACCACCAGACGATCTTATGGCCTTGGTACAACAGCCCGCGGTCGAACAGATTCTTCAAACTCCACCAAACGCTTTCGACGTAGCTTTGATGGTAGGTGACGTAAGCCTCCCGCAGGTCGACCCAAAAGCCAAGTCGCTCGGTTAGGCGTTCCCACTCTTGCATGTACCGCCAGACGCTTGCCTGGCACTTTTGGATGAACGGCTCGACGCCGTACGCTTCGATCTCCTCTTTGCTGTGGATGCCAAGTTCTTTACAGACTTCGACTTCCACCGGCAGCCCGTGCGTGTCCCATCCGGCTTTCCGCTCGCAGCGGTAACCCCGCATGGTTTTGTAGCGCGGGAACAAGTCTTTGATCGCCCGCGTCAAGCAATGCCCAGGGTGAGGCATGCCGTTGGCGGTGGGCGGGCCTTCGTAGAACACGAACGGCTCAGCCCCTTCGCGCTGCTGGAGCGACTTTTCGTAGATGTCGTTCTGCTTCCAGAACGCGCCGACGTCTTCTTCGAGCTTGGGAAAGCTAACGGAGCCTTCGACAGGTTTGAACATAAGAGGGGTCAGGAGTCAGAGGTCGGGGGTCAGGGAAGCAGGCGATCCAATTGGCAATGGTCGCGATTCCCTGGCCCCTGAATCCCGACCTCTGGCCCCTCTTAATCATCAAAGTCCTCGTCGTCATTAAACGTGTCGCCGCCTTCATCTTCGTCGCCGTCAACTTCGGCGGGTTCGTCGGGTTCGAACTCGTCGGCGAATTCGTCTTCGATCGTTTCGTCGTCCCACTCCTCTTCGAAGTCGTCGTCGAAATCGTCGTCGAAGTCATCGTCGTCGAAGTCGTCGAACGGGTCTGATGCCTTTTCATACGCATAAGGTGGAAGACACACAGGAGCCACCGTCGGTTCGTCCAAGGGGGCGGTTGGCAAATCGGTCAAAGTAGGCATGGTAGTCGCTGGGGGGTGAGTGTCGGTGAGCCGCGGGTGCAAGCCTAGGCTTGGCGAAGAGCAGGCATTCAACCTGGCGCTGCGGGTTCGGCTCACCCAAAGGTGGACTGCAATTGAATAATGACGGGCCGCTAGTTACCGTGCTATTTAGGGAAAACGGCGATTTTCGTGGGCAGTACGGCGGTCTGTCAAGCGCGGGATTGCACACCCAGAGCGTGTAGAACGACGTTCACGACCACTGCGGCCCGCTTGTCGGATGCCGATTCAAGAACAACGGCAGAGATCTATGAACGACGAATCGGACCTTTCGATCGAGCCACTCGACGTGATTGCCGTGGGCGCCCATCCTGACGACGTCGAAATCGGTTGCGGCGGCACGGTGGCCAAGCTTGTGGAGCAGGGTCATCGGGTGGGGATTGTCGATCTGACCGACGGCGAGCCGACGCCAGCCTCGCCGGGGCCCGACGTGCGCCTGGCCGAGGCGACGGAGGCGGCGGAGATTCTGGGTGTGCACCATCGGACCACGCTCGAATTGCCCAACCGCCGCCTGTTCGACGATTTCAAGACTCGCGTGGCGCTCGCCAACGAGTTTCGCCGTTGGCGGCCCAAACTGGTGCTCGCCCTGGGCGATCGCACGCCTATGGCTTCGCCCGATCATTGGCAGGCGGTGCAGATTACCGAAGCCGCCGTGTTTTACTCGCGGCTCACCAAGTGGGACCACGAGTTCGAACACCTGCCGCCCCACAAGATCGCGGGCCTCATCTACTACTCACTCAACTTCCACTCGCTCGAACCACCACCGCACGGCAACAGCTTTGTAGTCGACATCACTTCGACCTACGAAAAGAAGATGGCATCGATTCGCGCTTACCGAACGCAGTTCCCACCCGAGAAGCAGCACTTGTTCGAGCGGCTCGAAGCCATGTCGCACTACTTCGGCGAGGCCGCCGGCTTCGGACGCGGCGAACGATTGGCCAGCCCGCGGGCGGTGGGGGTGACGGATTTGATGGGGCTGGTGTAGGGATGGGGTGTCACGCGGAGGCGCGGAGGAAAGGTGTAGCGAGGAATTAGGCGGTCTATCACGCAGTGATTTACGCAAATCTCAACGACGAGCAATTAGGTATGGACAACGCCCCATCCATAGCTTTTGGATTTCTGAAGTTCAGCGGCTCGATTTCTCAGTTGCGAGAACTGGTAAGGCAAATGGGTTTTACACCATCAGAAGGTGACACCCGTCATGTCCATATTGAGGAATTCGAACACGTCATGTTTCGTGAGTATTCAAAGTCAGAGCATAGGATTGAAGCAGATGCTGGTACTTTGGAAGAGATGCTGTCGCAGGTTCAACAACTAACGGCAGCGTGTGCTGAGAATCGAATTGGATACTCAATAGAGGTCTACGATCCCGAAGACAACCTGCATCTTAGAACGGAGCGGTAGGGTAAGGTATCCCGCCCTATTTGTCCTCTGCGTCTCTGCGTGAGAATCCAACTACTCGTCGCGTAGACACTCAAGCACCGCGCTCATGTCCTCCGGCAACGGGGCTTCGAACGTAACTCGTTCACCTGATCTGGGGTGAGCTATCGTGAGCCGTCGCGCGTGGAGGGCTTGGCGAACGAGTATTGGGTCGTCGGTACTTCCGGGCGAGCCAGCAGGGGCGCCCTTCAATTCGGCTTCCGCAATTCGGTCCGAGCCACCGTAGAGCTTGTCGCACAGGATCGGCAGTCCCACACTCGCCAGGTGCACGCGGATTTGGTGCGTGCGGCCTGTCTTGGGAAGCACCTTCAAGAGGCTGAAGCGGTCGAATCGCTCAAGCACTTCAAAGGTGGTGAGCGCGGGTTTGGCGTCGGGGATATCGGGCCGGACCGCTTTCGCTTCGCGGATTCTTGGATGGGGGCCGATCGGTTTGTCGACGACATCGGCGTCGCGGTCGGGCACACCGCGGGCGATAGCCCAGTACTCCTTTTCGGTCGTGCGGTCGGCAAACTGCGCGGCCAGGGCTTCATGGGCTCGATCGTGTCGGGCCACCACGATGACGCCCGAGGTGTCGCGATCAAGCCGATGCACGATGCCTGGCCGTTGAGATCCGCCGGTGGTGCTCAACTCTCCGAACCGATGGGCTACGGCCGAAGCGAGTGTCCCGCTCCAGTGGCCTTTGGCCGGATGGACGATCATCCCGGCGGGTTTGTTGACAACGACCAACCAATCGTCTTCATACAAAATGTCGAGCGGAATCGCTTCGGGCTCGGGGCCCGGGCGAACGGTTTCGATACCGTGGACGGTAATCGCCCAACCCGATTCGACCTTGAGCGATGGCTTGGCCGGCTCACCCTCGACCTCGACTTGCCCAGCGGCGATCGCCCGCTGGATGCTCGCCCGACTGAACCCATGGAGCGTCTGTGTCAGATACGCGTCGAGCCGAAGGCAAGCGGCTTCTTCAGGAACCGTGATCTCGAGCGGCCAGTTGGGGACTTCAAGATCGCTCGACGCGTTCGCCATGTTCAACCACTTGATGGCCTAGCCGTTCAGGGTGAACCTGTCGCGTCTTTCGCTGGCTGCTCCACCTTGCCATCGATCGCTTCTTCAGCCACTTCTTCCATTTGTAGCTCTGGATCGTCGGCCACTTCCACCGCGTCGAGCGATTCATCGGTGGGCGTTACGTCGGCGGCCTCGTTGGCCATTTCAGCTGCGGCCGCATCAGCTTCCTCGTAGCGATCGGGACCGTCGCTGACGTCTGGCGCCGCATCTTGGAATCGCTTCAACATCTCCAGGAAGTCCTCGCCTCCGTCGACGCCACTGGTCGCCGGGTCGTCGCCAGGCAAATCAAGTCGATCGGCAGCGAAATCGGGGAGCGACCTACGGTCGAAGTTCGTCGGGCGCGACGCACCCTCGGCACTTGCAAGCCAGTCGGCGTAGGTCGCCGCTTGTATATCTCCGAGCTGTTCGGCGCGCTGGTCGGCCATTTCGCTAAATGCGCCGGTAACTTTTTCGTAAGCGGCGATTGCTTCGGTAATCTCGCCCTTCGCCTCTAGCGCTTTGCCAACGCCCAGCTGGGCTCGGCCACGGAGATTCTCGTCTTTTGCCGAGGTGGCGAGCTCCTTGTACTCGTCGAGCGCCGCGTTGAGTTCCTTGATCGCCTGTTTCTTGTTGGTGAAGAAGTTTCTACATCCGGCCGTAAGCTGGCTATCAGCCCGGGCGATTTGGGCAAGCTCACCAACGAGTGTGCCGGAGTATTCCCCGGCGGCCAAATTGACCTGTTCGGAATCGAATCTACCGGGCAGCGTGGCAATGATGTAGGTGTTCCACTCCTCCAACTGCTTGGCTTGCATGTTGCCCGTGGTGAGCCGTGTAATGCCATAAATGGCCCCAACGGCGAGCAAGCCATAAATGATGTACGAGACATACGGCCCAACTTGGTCGCGGCCCTTGTCGAACAACTTGGCCAACTCGTTGGTTTCGATGTCGTGACGTTCTTCCGATTTCATCGCACTCGCCTGATAAAGACGCTGAGGGACTCAAGAAACCGTAAGTGTAGATTCTGGCGAACTTTATCGTCAAGCGGAGGATAGTCGAGAAGGACCAAGTCGCAAGTTCCGATGTTCCATCCAACGTTGAACCTTGAGATATGAAACTTGAGACTTAGCTGACCCCGGGGCTCGATGAATATAGCTCGCCCAAGCTATCATGCGTGACCCGGCCCACTCTCGAACACATGCCCGAAGATGCCCGACGGATTGAATCCACCTCAACGCGACGCGGTCGATACCCTCAGCGGTCCGCTGCTCGTGTTGGCCGGAGCCGGCACAGGCAAAACCCGCGTGGTGACGTTCCGCATTGCGAATCTCATCCGCCATGGCACCAAGCCCGATCGCATTCTCGCGGTCACTTTTACTCGCAAAGCGGCGGGCGAGATGCAGGAACGGGCGGGACAACTGCTTACCGCAAAGCGTCGCAAGAAGGATGCGCCGCGGCCCCAAATATCGACGTTCCACGCCCTGTGCGTCAAAATCCTTCGCCGTCACGCGAAAGCGTTGGGCTACCCAGAGAGATTTAGCATTTGCGATCGCGGAGAGCAGGAAAGCCAAGCTCGGGCGGCGCTGCGCGAGATTCGAGCGCCTGCCGATAGTCTCAAGCCGGCGGACTTACTTGGGTACATCGGGCGTTGGAAGATGTCGAGCGTTTCACCCGACGGGGCGACGAGCGCTGCGGAGACCGACCGCGAACACTTGGCCGCGGTAGGTTATCGGCGATACCAACGAGCGCTACGCGACAACGGAGTGGTCGACTTCGACGACTTACTGCTGCTGACCGAGCAGCTCTTCACCAAGCATCCCAAGGTTCGCCGAGCCGAGGCATCGCGATTCGACCACGTGCTGATCGACGAGTACCAGGACACCAACCACAGCCAATATGAGATTGTTCGCGGCTTGGCGATGGGGCATCGCAACCTATGCGTGGTGGGCGACGACGACCAATCGATTTACGGCTGGCGTGGCGCCGAAGTGACGCACATCCTGCGGTTCGCCAAAGACTGGCCCGACGCCAAGGTGGTACGACTCGAAGACAACTATCGGTCAAGCGCGGCGATTATCGATCACGCCAACACGCTCATCGCGTTCAACGCCGATCGGCACGACAAAGTCCTTAGAGCCGCGCGGCACGAAGGACCCAAGCCACGAATCCTGCAGTTCAAGGACGAACACGAAGAGGCAGTGAGCGTGGTGAAAGACATCCAACGTCTTTTGGGAATGGGCCGAGCGGCGAGGGACTTTTCAATCCTGTTTCGCACCAACGAGCAACCACGCGCCTTCGAGACCGAATTGCGGGCCGCCAATTTGCCCTACGTGCTGATCGGCGGCATGAGCTTCTTCGACCGCCGCGAAGTGCGCGACATCCTGGCCTTCTTACGCTTGGTCGCCGACCCAGCGGACGACCCTGCCTTGCTTCGCGTGCTCAACACTCCGCCGCGCGGCATTGGCGATGCGGCGCGAAAAGCACTAGTGGCTGAAGCCGCGTCGCGCGGCAAGGCTGTATGGGATGTGGTAGAAAACCCCACCGGCGTGAGCGGGCTAAGCCGTATCGCCACCGAAGGCGTGATCAAGCTGCGGAATATGGTCCGCGGTTGGCAATCGGCTGCCAATCAACAGAGTATCGAACAAGCGCTGCGGCGGATTGTCGACGACACTAGCTACGACGCGGAATTGCAGCGCCTGTACGACGACCCCAACGACCGCGACGCGCGGTGGGCAACCGTCGAAGAAATCACCAACGCGGCCGCCAGCTACGACACGCGAAAGAAGAGCCGTGGCAAGTCGCCGCGCGATCGCATTGTGGCCTTCTTAGACGACTTACTCGTTGGCAACCAAGACGAAAGCCGCGAGAAGCAAAAGCAACTCGAACAGAACGCCATCGCCCTGATGACGCTTCACAGCGCCAAAGGCCTGGAGTTCCCTGTGGTCTACCTAGTGGGCATGGAGGAGGGAATCCTGCCACACAAGCGATCGCTCGACGGCGGCGAAACCCAAATCGCCGAAGAACGCCGACTGGCATACGTAGGCGTGACGCGGGCCCAAGATGAACTCACCATGACCATGGCCCTCACCCGCCGAAGGTGGGGCAAACCTCGTGAGACCATCCCCAGCCGATTCCTATTCGAAATGACCGGCCAGGCGGAGAATTTTAATCGGCGACCGACGGGGCCTACGAAGCGGCGAAGGGGTTCAACTCAAAGGAGGTGAGGGGCTTTGTGTCCACCTACTCCTGCGACTTGCGGATGCGCTTACGTAATAAATCAAGCGCTTCTCGCGCCTCAGACGCCTGCACTCCGTGTTTGCCATCGGAATACTTCTGAATGTCTGCTTCGACCGATGGATCGCCAGTCGACGCCATCGCAACAAGCAGATAGTATTTGGCGACCTTACTATCGGCCTCGTCGAGCAAGTCGCGAAGTTTTGGCACCGCTTCAATCGCGGGCGGTCCAATGTCGTAGATGACAAGCACAGCCGTATTCAATCGATCGTCGTGCTTGGAAGCATCCAATGCACTTAGAACTGCAGGGACCGCAACGCTACCAAGTTCAGCAAGTGGCTTGCGTACAGCAGACATGTAACTGCCCTGATCTCCGTAGGGGGCAGTGCTTTGCAATAGATACCTTGCTAGCGCGTCGGCGCGTGCTGCGGGATCTTCGATCGCCAGTGACTTTCGCCACTCCGTAGAGTTCGCTAGTCCAATTTCGACTTGCTTCAATAGCGCTTCGTAAGACTCGGAAACGCGGCTGTGAGGCCCATCCTTGTCCACTAGAACAAATGGCCCAGGGTTCATGAATTGACCATAGCTGAAGCACTGCTTGCCCTCGACCCAAAACAAGCCGCAGCTACCAACAGTATTGGCCTCGCCGATTGTTGCAATCGACTGCCATTGCTCCTGCTCCTCGTCGAACTCTAGGAACAACACCAGACGGTCGGTAGTAACTCGCTTGCCTGTCTTCTGGAACCCGCTAAAGAGTTCTCTGCTGTGTTCATCGAGCCGAGCTACTTCAATACCTTGCCCTTGCGGCTCCCCGCGCGGCGACGCTTTAAGAATATCGTCAACTTCAACGTTGTTGTTTCCCTGGTAGGTGCCCGCGACGATCAACTCCGCCTTATCGCACATCATATCGATGGTGTAATGCGGAAACGACTCGCCGAGAGCCCTTGGCGGCGTGAGCAACATCAGAACGATCAGTGTGAACGAGGAACATCCAGTCGGCATTGGAAGGGTACCCGAAAAAGAAGGGCTGTATTGCAACAGTGTTTGACGACTCTTCCAGCAAGAAAGTTCCGTGGAAACGGGATCGCGTCCAGCAAGTGTGGCGAAGAGAACCCAAATTTCAGTGATCGATGACTGGCAAAGCCTCAGCGTAGCACACTGCGTTCCATCTTGAGATCTGTGGTACCAGTAGCAGGCAATTGGGCCGGAATTCTGAGGCGATTTTTGTAGAAAGTGGGCCACCAACTGTGTTAGTGTACATGCATCCATTTGCATGCTGCGCTGCAGTAGCGGCAAGTGGCCAATGGAATGTGGCTAGGGATCAAACGCAAGCCATCCGCTTGCCGCCACGACTTCAATTGTCCCTTCGGGCCCTCAAGAATGGACTTTTCTTGCGTCGACCGGTTGCTTGCGAAATGAAAACACGTCGAGAAACACAGGGGGAAACGAAAATCGACAGGGATGATGAGAGGTGAATAAAGTCGCCATAAATCGTTTTTCTGTAGGCGGGACAAAACGGACATTTTCGGTTGGCGGAACGCAGCGGGCGGCAACGAAGACTCGCCTTGCCTGCTCTTGCAACGCCTCCACTGTGCTAGCACCCGCCGGCGGATTGAAGTTGGCCGGGCCAGTGAATCTATGT
Source organism: Pirellulales bacterium (assembly GCA_028279215.1). Taxonomy (GTDB): domain Bacteria; phylum Planctomycetota; class Planctomycetia; order Pirellulales; family Lacipirellulaceae; genus Aeoliella. The sequence continues at coordinate 129,646 of JANQOF010000054.1, read as the reverse complement.
AAATTGTGGGCGAGTAGTGGCCTATGGCGAGTGGCAAGTGACATGGAGCGTAGGCCACTTGCCACCAACCATCAACGCAGGGAGGCGTTATGCAACGGCCCGAAATCCGCCTTGTGCATTCCAGCGACTGGCACCTCGAGGCGCCACTCGCCGGGCTGCCAAGTCTATCGGACGATTTGCGCGAGGTCGCCCGCGATGCGGCATACCTGGCAGCGCAACAGGTGATCGAGACCACGCTGGTCGAGGGTGCCGACGCGCTGTTGCTCTCGGGCGATGTTGTAGATCTCGACCGCAGCGGCCCCCGTGCCATCGTGTTCTTGCAGGAACAATTCAAGCGACTTCGAGCGCGCGGAGTGGAAGTGTTCTGGGCGGGTGGCGCGATCGACGGGCCGGACGACTGGCCGATGGTAGCGGAGCTGCCGCCAAACGTCCATCGGTTTGGCAAGGGACGAGTCGAGTCGGTCGAGCTAAAGCGAGAAGGTAAGATAATTGCCCGCGTGCAGGGTGTCAGCAGCGACGCCGCCGGCGCTGTGGACGCCAGTGGATTTCATCGCGACGCCAACGGGCTATTCACTGTCGGCGTGGCCTTTAGCACCAACGACGCGCCCGGCCGCGAAGGCGACCGAGTGCATTACATGGCCCTCGGCGGTCGACACCGTCGGGCAACGGTCGACACCGAACCGGGAATCGCGCACTACAGCGGGTCGCCCCAAGGCCGCTCGCCGTCCGAAGCGGGCCCGAGTGGTTGCACACTGGTGCACGTGGTGGACGGCAAGACGTCGACCAAGTTCATTTCGACCGACATTATACGATGGGTGGACGAAACGCTGGAGGTCACCGCGTCGACCACTCTCGAACAACTGGAAGAACGACTCGACGAACGACTCGATAAGCTACGGCAAAAATCGCAAGGCACCGATCTGCTCGTGACTTGGCATGTGCGCGGAACTGGGCCACTCGTCGCGCAACTACGGCCGGGCACCGAGGTGGATGCCTTAATTGAACGGCTGCAGAAACGAGCGTCGCGGCGATCGCCGCTGTGTTGGACGGTGAGGCTGGAGTGTAATTCGCCCGCAACCGTGCCCGAAGAGTGGTACGACCAAGAAACGATCCTTGGCGACTTCCTGCGCCAACTTAGCGCGTTTGAAGACGATGGGCGCAAGCCGCTGGAGTTGGAAGCCCTACTCCCCACGCCGCTCACGAACAACGCGCTTCGCGCGGTCGCCAGCTTCGATCATGCCGACCATCGAACCATTGTCCTACAGCGAGCCAAGAAGCTCGGAATCGATCTGCTTACTTCGCCTGAGGCGACGATTGAATTGGAATCGACGTCGTGAGTCAACACGCCGTGACCCAGAATGGCGCGGCTCACCAATCCCCGAACATCTACCTCACAATCCACTACCCGTCATGCGACTTACAGACATCTGCGTCGATGGTTTTGGTGTATGGCACGACTTGAACTTGAGTCGACTCTCACCAGAAATCACCGTGCTGCACGGACCCAACGAAGCCGGCAAGACGACGCTCATGCAGTTTCTGCGGAGCGTGCTGTACGGCGTTTCGGACGACCGCCGCGTAACCTACTTGCCTCCGGTAAACGGCGGCCGCGCAGGTGGCCGCCTTGGCGTGGTGACCGACGATGGGCCACTCACCGTGAGCCGCTATGCCGATCGCAGCGATAGCGATGTCGGACGGGTAACGGTCGAACTGCCGGACGGCGAGCAACAAGGCGACCGCCTGCTGCGCGAAGCAATTGAAAACGTTGATGAGGCCACGTTCCACAACGTGTTCGCCATGGGCCTGGACGAAATCCAGCACCTCGGCACGCTGGGCGGAAGCGCAGCGGCGCAGTGGATTTATCGCCTTACGTCGGGCCTCGACCGCATTATGCTGTACGACGTGATCGTCGGGCTACGGTCGAGCCGGAAAAAACTTGTCGCACCCAACGACGTTCCGTCGGAAACGTCCAAGCTGCTGGCCGAACGCGAGCGACTCGAAGGCGAAATCGCGGAACTGGCGAGCCAAACCCGCAATTGGTGCCAACGAGGCGTGGAAATCTCGGAGATCGACGATCGGGTCGCTGACCTACGCGGCGAGGCCCGCGAGCGTGAGCAGCGGGCCCGCCGAGTAGAAGTCGCCATGAGCATCCGCCCGCAATGGACGCAGCGCCTAGAAACTGACGCGCGCATCAATTCGCTAAGCGATTTGTATCCGTTGGAGTCGTCGGCCATCGCCGATCTTGACGAACTGAACGGTCGCATTGGGGAACACGAACGACGGCGAGACGTCCTCAAAGCGCAACGCCACCAATTGCGCGACGAGGCAGAACAGCTCGGCATCAACGAAGTCTTAGTGCAGAACTGTTGCCGAATCGAAGGACTGGCCGAGCAACAAGAGTGGCTCGAGTCGCTCGCCGCTCAGAACGCCGAGTTCGAAGCGGAGGCCGATCAGCTCGCCGCGCGGTTTGAGAGCGAAACCAGTCGCTTGGCGAACCAGTGGTTCGGCGATAGCGAGCGACGGTTGGTGCTCTCACCCGAGCAACTCGAGAAGCTCGCCCCGCAGCGCACGGCCATGGAAACAGCCGAGCGACAATTGGAGCAGGCCGAGTTGCACTACGAATCGCATCGTGGCGAGGAAGAGAAATACGCGTCGCAGTTGGCAACCGCCACGTCCAGCAGCGAACGACTTGGCTTGCCGACCAACTTGCAAGACGCCGGAGATATGGTGGCCCGTCTGCGTCGGCGGCTGAACACCGAGCAGAAGATCGATCAACTACGACGAAGCGGTGTGGAGCTTGAACAACAAGCGCGCGACATGCTGGATGGGCAGGTGATGCCCCTGCGCCTGTATGTGGCATGGGGGGCATGTGTGTTTGGTGCAGCGGCCTTGCTATTCGCATGGGCGTTTAGCACGGGCCGCCCCGAACTGGGGCAGGCAGGCGGCCTGCTGGCCCTCATTAGTGTACTGATTCCCATGTTTCGTTGGAGCGGCGAGAGCCGCGCTGCCGACGACTTGGACAGCGTGCACCGCCAACTCGACGACGTGCAGCGGCAACTTGTCGCCGCTCGTGAAGAGAAAGACGAACTCGAAGCCGACTTGCCAGTGGCAGACGGCTCGATCGTATTGCGGTTGCAAACCGCTGAGAAGCATTTGGCTGAGTTGGAAGACATACTGCCGGTCGAAAGCCAAGCTCGCCAGGCGAATGAAGCGAGCCGCAGCGCCAAAGCGGCATTCGATGCGGCTACTGCTCGCGCCGAAGCTGCCTACAAAGATTGGCGTGGTTCGCTCAAGGCGCTCGGGCTGCCCGAAGCCATCTCGCCCAAGGAACTCAACCTGCTCGCCGGTCAGTACGAGCAGCTGGCGCAGCTCGAAGCCAAAGCACTCAGTCGGGCCGACGACATGTCTCGTCGGCAGCGCGAGTTCGACCGTGTGGTCACGCGCATCGAGCGGCTGGCCGAAGAAACAGGGCTGGTAATTGAGGACGCCGAACCACTTGATCAGCTTGAACACCTGCTCACCGAAAGCCGGGTGCAGAAGGCGAGCATTCAGCACCGTGACAAACTCCGCGAGCGGGCCAAAGAGCTGAAAGCCGAGGAAGCACGACACGCACGTGCGGCGGTCGGCCTGGTTCGGAAGCGCGAAGCGATGTTCCAAAAAGCGGGCGTCGAACACGAAACCGCGTTCCGCAAGCTCGCCGCCGATCTCATCGAACGGGCACAGCTAGAAAACGAGCGTAAACTGCTCACCCGCGAGATCCTGGCCGCCATTGGGTCGCTTGGCACCGAAGAGGATTTCGCGCCGCTGATGGCCCCTGGGGTGGCTGAGACGCTCGAGAAGCAATGGGAACAACTCACCGACGATCACGAATCCACCGAAAAACAGATCGACGAGTTGCTCACCGAACGGGCACAACTTGTCGAACGCCAACGCTCCCTGGCAGAAGATGCGACCCTTGCCGAAAAGCAAATTGAGTTGGGCATCGTCGAGGCCAATCTCCACCGCGCACAACAGGCGTGGCGCGAGCGGGCGATCGTCAGCCAAATGCTCGAACACGTTCGTCACGACTACGAACAGCATCGCCAACCCGATACGTTGCTTGAAGCGACTGGTTACTTCCGCGAGCTAACCGGCGGCACCTACACACGGGTGTGGACACCGCTGGCCGACGACGTGCTGTACGTCGATCGAGAAGACGGCAGTTCGCTGGCTGTCGAATCCCTGAGCCGAGGAACACGGGAGCAGCTATTCCTGAGCGTGCGGATGGCGCTGGTGGCGATGTTCGCTCGTCGTGGCATCCAATTGCCGATGATTCTCGACGACGTATTAGTGAATTACGACGAACGCCGGGCAGCCGTGGCCGCCAAGGTGCTGTGCGAATTCGCAGGCGCGGGCCATCAACTCGTCGTATTCACATGCCACGAGCATATCCTTCAGATTTTCAAGAAGCAGTCGGCCGACTGCCGCCGTTTGCCCACCCGCTTTGGCGACGTGTTCGACGAGGAACCAGAGCCCGACGCCGTTGAAGAAATCGTCGAGGAAGAACCGGTGACGGAGGCTGTCGAAGTCGAGCCCGAAGTTGTCGAACAGCCGGTCGAAGCAGTAGTGGCCGAAGAGCCCGACTACTTCTACACTGCGACGATCGCCCCTCGCGAAAGGGTATCTGAAGCCGTGGAGGAAGTGGTGGAACATGTATACGACGCGCCCCGCGTGCCAAGTCGCGCCGTCGAGTACGACTGGGAGCACGATGATCCCAGATATCACTCCTACGACGAAGTCGAGCCCGACAGCCTGAGCGGCCGGCCGATGGCCGAGCCGCTCATTTACACACGGTGGTAGTAGTAGCGACTTTTCCGCGAATGGTTATCGTTCCTCACAACAATTTCAATCTTGTAGCGGAGGTAACATCACAAAGTCCGCCGCGTCGATCACCACGCCACCCGCGTCGGACATGTACACGCGAGCAACCTTCGGCTTGCTTATCGCGAGCGGTGGCATTTGGGCGAAGACGGTGCCGTCCTGCCAATCGTCGATCTCCAACAGCAACGCCCGCCCATCGACCAGCAAAACCACTTTGCCATGCGAGTCGGCCGCGGCGCGGACGCTGGTGAACCTGAGCATGTCTGCGTTCGCGATGACGGGCAATTCCTCCAACGCAATCAAGTCGCCATAGGCGTCGACAAACATCTCCTTACCGCCGCTCGTGCTTGGATCGGTTGGCGGCCGAAGGGTGTGTCGCGGGAACAGTGGCTGATGGTCACCTGCCGAAAGCAGCTTGTGTACTGCCCCAAAGAACGGATCGGGCGATGGTGGGAGAGTGGATAGCGGCCCAGTCGGCGTAGGTGGTAACTCTGCGTCCTCCGCAGACTCATCGACGTCAGCTCCTTCCGAGCGTGACGAAGCCGGCTGTTCTGCAGTATCGCCATTGACGTGGTCATCAGCGATTTCCTCTGGTGGAAATGAGTCAGGGAGATTCTCATCGTATTCGAATATAAACTCGTCATCGACGTCGGGCGCGTTCTCAACTTCTTCGTCGACTTCAAGTTCTCCACCGTCAAATTCGATTGGCGGCAAGTCGTAGACTTCAGCACGCAGCGGCTCCGCAAGTTCATCTTTCAGTCGTGGACGGTCACCCGGGGCGTTACCGAAGATGGCCCGCACCAGGATCCGGGCAGGCATCCAACGGGTAGTTCCACGGCGCTGTGGAGTTGGCGACCTGTCTAGGTTGGATTCGGAATCTGTAAACTCGGCTGTCTCTTGGGTAATCCTCTCGAAGTCGACCGCCTGCCCAATTCCAGTCGATGGAAGTAAGGTGAAGGTCGCTAGTACGGCAAGCAAAACAAGGTTGGAAGCACGCATGGCACCATCTCGCAAGGGGAATTTGAGCAGAACGACCGGCCCACACGGCCGGCCTCCACACGCTTATACGCCAGCCTGTGGCTTCTGTTACAGGTTTCTCCAACTAAGCCATTGGCCATGAATGTTCCCGATTTCAACGCCACAGACCATCGCCCCTGGCCGCTTCCCGCTAGCCAATGGACTTGGCTACAACAGTGGTACGACCTGTTGTTCGCCCATTGGCCAATCCCTGCCAACCAATTGCGGCCGCAAGTTCCGCCCGAATTGGCGATCGATACGTTTGACGGCTCGGCATGGATTGGCGTAGTGCCCTTCCAAATGCGTATCAAGCGGCGAGCTATGCCGGGCATTCCCACAGCGCGTCATTTTCCAGAACTGAACGTCCGCACCTATGTTCGCTGCGGCGACCGATGCGGCGTTTGGTTCTTTAGCCTCGACGCAACTAGCCGACTAGCAGTGTGGGGCGGTCGTACGTTCTTCCATCTGCCCTACTACCGCGCCCGAATCATCGCGAGCCAACAGGCCGAGCTGGTTCGATATCGCAGCATGCGCTATGGTTCGACGTCCGCGAACTTCAATGCCATCTACCGTTCAACGTCGCCGGTCGAACCAGCAATGCCCGGTTCGCTTGAGCACTGGCTTACAGAGCGATACTGCCTGTTCAGCCAGTCGCGACAAGGTCATTTGTATTGTGGCGAAATCCACCACGCTCCTTGGCCTTTGCAGCGGGCCGAGGCAGAGGTTCGCGGGAACACGATGCTCGCTCCGTTGGGCATCGAACCACGCGCGACCGCGCCGCTACTGCACTTTGCCAAGAGCATCGATGTGGCACTGTGGCCGTTACGGAAGGTATCGCAGGGTTGATCTCCTAAGCCGCCATGCTGCGAGAGAAATTGGGCGAGTTGCGACGTAGCGCCACGCGGTACTTGTTCCGCATGTCAACAATGTTGAGCCACTGGAATAGATTTGTCACTACCGAACCAATCGCAATGGTCCAGCCCAGCAGCCAGACAGGTGTGTTGGACGAACCGGATTCCTGCGTGGACGAAGCCTCTTTGTTTAGCTCCTGCTCCTTGAGCCACGAGGCAACCTCTTCATCTTCTGCGGTTGGTGCCGGCGTATGCTTGACGGTGGTAATCGCTGGTGGCGCGGTGCCGATCGGAGGTGGTTCCGCGTTCTTTGGCTTAGGCCCCTGATTCGCGCCCCACGCGGTTGAGCCAGTGTTGGGTGCGGGAATGGCTGGCCCACCGGACAACCCGGCGGTTTCGGTGCCGGTCGACGGGCGGCCAAGCGGCGCCACCACTCCATCAATCCGATTGGGCAACGGTTGCATCGCAGGTTGATCAGGGAATACGGAACCTCGCGCTGCCGCATCACGTTGGGAAGCCAGCGCAGCTTGTTGTTGAAGATTTCGGTCTCGCTCGATGCGGTTAAGATACTCGCGCTCGGCCTGACTGAGTCCGGCCGCTTGAGGAGCGGTAGCTTGGCGCGGCTGAGCAAGCAGCGACGTTTCGCCAGGGGCGACGGTTGAGCTTGCTGAGGCTGCGCCGGTTGGCGTGCTGTAACGACTCGAGTCGAATCCGGTAGCCGCGGTGGGGGCCGGTGGCGCACCGGTGCGAGTGACTGTCGGCTGCGCGGCTCTAGCTGCCGCTGCCTGACTCTCGGTAGGGGCAACGAACTCACCCAGGTTTTCGCGCGCGAAGTCAACGATCCCTTGTCCACTCGCCTGCAGGCTTGTCGCCGTATTCGCTACCGCCGAACTGGTATTGTTAAGTCCGGCCTCTGCCGCTTGAAACCCAGCATCGAGTTGGCTTTGCACGCTGCTCGCCGGTTGCGAGTACTGGGTACTTATCGATGGAACAGTAGCGGAACTACTTGGAGCCGGCGTGGCACCGGTGCGGGCCTGTGGTGTGTTAAAACCGGTGGCGCTACGCCCAAAGCCTCCGGCTGGGCCCGTTTGTGCGAGTAGTTCGATGCTCGGACTAGCGGCCGCATCGATGTCCTGCCTAAAGGCCGTTTGGGTGACGGGTGTACTCCGCAATCGTTTGGGTAACGGGCGGTCACCAACCACAATGCGAATCCGCCGAATTGGAGTCACCTCGGCCGGAATGTTGGCCTCGATATCGATTGCTTCGCGGCGCTGCATCTGTTCGAGCAGTTCTGGCTCGACCTGCACCGTATAGTCGTATCCAACTTCGGCGTCGCTCGATGGCTCGTAACCAAACGAGACCGCAAGAAGCGGCATGAGTAGCGGAAAGGTGGGTAATGTCATGACGCAGTTGGGTCGGGAAGTGTGGAATGAACATCTGCGGGTAGCAAGTCGTCGCCACCACGTACAATCATCGCGGATTCTAGCGAAACCGGCGAAACGGGCATAGAGAAAATGGGAACTCCGAGAGCCGCGACGGTCGGTGCAAGCATCTCGAAAACGCACAGAGCGAACTGTCCCTACCGCCTACCGCCCCACCATTAGAGCGTGCTTCGGCTAGCTGTAGCGATGTTGGCGCAAACAAGTCAAATCTGGCCAGACGGCCGAAGCAGGCGAATCTGTAGGATTCTTCGATGCAGGCCAACGTAGCTAGGTGCAAACACAGTAAACGGGCACGCTACAGATAGGCGGAGGGCGCTCTAATGTCCGTTTTGTCCCGCCTACAGAAAAACGATTTATGGCGACTTTATTCACCTCTCATCACCCCTGTCGATTTTCTTTTCACCCTGTTTTTATCGATGTTTTTTCATTTCGCAAGCAACCGGCCGACGCGTGAAAAGTCCATTCTTGAGCGCCCGAAGGGACAATTGAAGTTGAAGTGACCAAAACCGGGTACCCAATGACCAATCACGTCTTCCAGCCCCCAACTCCCAACAATTGCCTACGCTTTCGCTCGTCTAGCGCAACGTTCGAGCGGCACGAAGATATACATGCGTACATTAACACAGGTAGTGGCTCACTTTCCACATGAATCGCCCAAAGAATTTGCTCTATCCGAGCGGCGCGCACTTCCGATGTCTGCTCAAAAACGAGTTTCTGCTAGCATGATTGCCATGACGTCGCCGCCCGCCGCCGATCCGTTCGTTCGACCTTCCGCATTACGCCGCGCGATGCGGTGGGGTGTCACACTGGTGGTGCTAGCACTGGTTGCGTGGTTTGCCGGTGGCACGGTGCGGAAGGGCTGGGCGACACTAGCCGAAGCCCAGTTTCATCTCGCGTGGCCTTGGGTGTTTGCGGCGGGCGCCTTGTACATCGCCGGTCTGGCGCCCATGGCGCTCTATTGGCAACGAACGTTAAGGTGCCTGCATCAGTCGCCAGGTATGGCGACCGTAGTTCGCGCCTACTACTTGGGCCATCTGGGCAAGTACGTCCCGGGCAAAGCGTTGGTCGCCGTGTTGCGCACCGGCGTGCTGGTGTCGGCTGGATGCAATATGCGGCAAGTAGTGGTGAGTGTGTTTCTCGAAACACTCACGTTCATGGCCACCGGCGGGGCCATGGCCGCGGTACTGCTTACGACCAGCGGCGATGCATCGGCAACGCACGTCCTGGTCGCCGCTGGATTGGCATTGCTCGCCGGGCTGCCCGTGACGCCGCCGGTCGCGCATCGTCTTGCGGGGCGGTTGATCGCGCGCAGGTCAGACGATGACACTGCTGAAACCACAACAGATCCTAGAATCACATGGCGCCTGACTGCTGAGGGAGTTGCTTGCGCAATTGCTGCATGGACGATACTTGGACTAAGCTTGTGGGCCACAGTTCGAGCCGTTGGAGTCGCCAACGTCTCTCCAATCGCGCAACTCACATTGTGGGTCGAAGCGGTAACGCTGCCCGTGGTGGCGGGATTTTTGTCGCTGATTCCGGGAGGACTCTTGGTACGCGACGCTTTGCAAACCGATCTATTGGCGACAACGATCTCCCCTAGCGTGGCGCTCGTGGTCGCCGCGCTGTGGCGATTGACCTCTATTGCATCTGAGATCGTCGCTTGTGCTATACTGAATATTCCCCGCCTACGTCGCACTTCCTCTCGCCTCCCCTGCGATGACACGCAATGACTCCCATCACCATTGTCGTTCCCGTTCTCAACGAAGCGGAAAGCCTTGAGGAGCTTCACCGACAATTGCAGGCCGTTGCCCACGCGAATGATTACCGTCTTCGCATTATCATTGTCGACGACGGATCGACCGACGGATCTTGGCACGTCGTTACCGGTCTGGCGGCCAGTGATTCCGGGCTGCTTGGTATCCGTTTCCGCACGAACTTCGGCAAGGCGGCCGCATTGACTGCTGGATTCGACGAGGCGGAAGACCAACTTGTCGTAACAATGGATGGCGACCTGCAAGACGATCCGGCCGAGTTGCCGCTGTTGCTAGAGAAACTGCATCAAGGATACGACGTCGTAAGTGGCTGGAAGATCGATCGACAGGATCCGTGGCACAAGACACTGCCCTCGAAGGTCTTCAACAAGTTGGTCGGGTGGTTCACGGGCGTGAAACTGCACGATCACAACTGCGGCTTCAAGATCTATCGCCGCGAAGTGTTCGACGAAGTGCGAATCTATGGCGAACTGCACCGCTTCGTGCCCGTGCTCGCGGCCGCACGCGGATTCAAGGTAGGCGAAGTGCCCGTCAACCACCGAGCCCGCAAGTTCGGTAAGTCAAAGTATGGCGCGATGCGAATCATCAAGGGATTGCTCGACCTGTTTACCGTAAAGTTCCTGACGGGCTTTGGACAGCGACCCCAACATCTGTTGGGAGCGACCGGGCTCGTCGCATTCTTAATTGGCCTCACGATTCTTTGCTACCTGGCTGTCGTGTGGTGCGTGTCGCGGCTGTTCCCTGGTATGGAAGTCGTTCACCTGCACGAGACGGCCGCTCTGTATTATGCGTTAGCAGCGTTTCTCATTGGTGGGCAGTTCCTGTCGGTCGGCCTGCTGGGCGAGATGATCACCTCGTTCATGATTCGCAAAGCCGACCTCTATTCGGTGTCGGAGTACTCGGGCCCACACGAAAAGGTGCCGACGCCGAAGCAAGGTAGCACACCGTGACCACCGAGCACGTCGACACCAATACTCACCTGCGCCGCGGCATCTACGCGGTCATGATTGCGATTGCCGTTGGACACATGTCAGGCCGCATTCTGGCGGTCAATTCCGTCGACGCAGAAGATCTTAGCCAAGCACGCATCGCCGAACGTTTGGAGGTGTTTCGCGACGCGCAACTTGCCGCCGGGACCGACGAGGCCTCGCTCGACGATCGGATGCAAAGGAAGCGAGCAGAGCTTGAACAAAAGCTCAGCCTCGAACGGCCTTTTCTTAGCGCCAACGATCGGAGTCGGTGGCTCACGGTGCGGGCGCTCGTGGAGGAAGGTACGTACGAGATCGACAACCTCTTTCGCGAGCCGCGATGGGACACAATCGACATGGTCAGCCACCTTGGTCGTGACGGAGAGCGGCACTACTACAGCAGCAAGCCGCCGCTAATGGCCACGCTGCTGGCTCCCAAGTACTGGCTGTTGACCAAGATTACAGGGTGGAATCTTGGCACGCATCCCTACGAAGTTGGGCGGCTGATGTTGCTGCTAACCAACGTGCCGGCGATGATTGTTTTCTTTGTCGTCATCGCCGCCCTTGCCGAGCAGCTTGGCGCCACTGATTGGGGAAGAGTCTTCGTGGTAGCAACCGCATGTTTTGCCACGCTGCTAACGACTTTTGCGATTACGCTCAACAACCACATCGTGGGCGCGACCAGCGCGGCGGTCGCGATCTACTTTTTTGTGCAGATCGCCCGCTCCGAGCAGCCTCGCGGTTGGCAATTCCTCGTTTGTGGATTGGCGGCCGCTTTCACCGCGGCAAACGAGCTGCCAGCAACCGCGTTCATGGCTCTATTGGGTCTGATTCTCTTGCTTCATGACTGGAAGCGCACACTCATATGGGGCGTACCTGGTGTGCTCGTGGTGGCGGCTGCGTTCTTTACAACCAACTACGTGGCCCATAACAGCTTGCGCGTACCCTACATGCACCGCAGCGACACCGACCCTGACGACGACTGGTATAGCTATACGTACGAAAAAAACGGTCAGACGATCACAAGCTACTGGCAGAATCGTCAGGGCATCGACATCGGAGAGCCGTCGCAGCCGACATATGCACTGCACGTGCTTGTCGGACACCACGGCGTTTACTCGCTTACGCCAGTGTGGCTGCTGACGATCGTGGGCATAGGCATGTGGAGTATTCGCGGTCCGCGAACGAATCGGGAGCTTGCGCTCATAACCCTCGCGCTCACGATCACTTGTTTCGTGTTCTTCATCGTGCTCAGGTCACAAATAGACAGGAACTACGGCGGCATGACGTCGGGCTTCCGCTGGATGTTTTGGCTAGCACCGTTTTGGCTGGCAACGCTACTGCCGGCCGCCGACTGGATGGGGCTCAATCGCTGGGGCCGCGGCATCGCGCTCGTGCTACTTGCGTTTTCGACCCTATCGGTGAGCTATCCAACCTTCAACCCATGGCGGCATCCGTGGATCTACAACGCGCTCGAGCACGCCGGGCGGCTGTGACCTTCCGCGCTATTTGATCTGGGCTTCCATCACTTCGCGACATTCGCGATTGGCGGATTTCCATTCACCCTTGGCAGCATCGTCGACGATGGCGATTAGCATGTCGGCCTCGCTGCTGGGGAGCTTGCCGTCGGCACGGTCTACCTCGATTTGCGTGCGCACGCTTTCTAGCACGTCGCTCGCCTGCCGATTCGTAATCGAGTAGAGGGCCTTGGCGTACTCGTAAGCCGTTGGCCCAACCTTGCCCGGTCCACAACCCAATGCGAAGCACAACGATACCAGGCAGACGATGCCAATGCATCTGGTTAGGCTGCTCATAGCTCCCTCGGCACTTCGCCTTCGTTGATGCTAGAGTACTCCGCCCACACGATGAGATCCACCCCATCGGCAACGAAACGCACCGAGCCATCGCCCAGCCCCACGTTGCCACCGGTAGGATGCTCGGCATACATTTGCCCCACATGGTATGTGGGAAAATTGATCGGATGGATGATGGGGAACCCTGTAATGTCACACTCTCCGCCAGACGGTCCGGCATGCACAAGTACGAGCGTCGCGGCAGCGTCGGAACCGTTTTCTGGTGATTCAAACAGCGGGTGAGTAAATGCCCCCGGAACCACGCCAACCCAAGTCTTCTCACTGAGCGACGAGGAGTGCTCGCCGAGGAAGATGGTGTTGGAAAGGCCATCCGTCACTTGCCGAAACTCGACCTTAGAATTGCGAAAGAACGGCCCGTCCGCCACACGCGAAACATCTCCATTAATGACGATCTTCTCGATTCCGACACCGGAATCGCAGTCGGCATGGATATCACGAAAAACGCTTCCCTCAATGTCAGCCCCACACTCGCCCCAACACGATTCCTGCCCGTGACTCGCTACATAGTGCGAGCGGCCCACTTCCACTTGCGTGCCGGCAATCGTGAGCGGCTGGCCCGACTCGTCGGTGACAAGAAACGGATCGCTGGGCCCCGACGAGCTAGGGCAGAAAAACACGGTAGGCTGCTGGCGGATGACGTTCGCGTATTCGCCGCGCCAGATTGGTTCGGCGAGGTCGAGCTGCCCGGCGATGGCGGACAGTTCGAGGTAATCGAGCAAGAAGGCGCTCCAGCCCCAACCTGGCGGTGCATCCCAGGTGTTAGGGTCGCGGAGAGGATGTGGTGGATTGGTTGTCGACTGCGAAGCGTAACCGGGCGGAAGTCTACGATGGCTTGACTCGTAGTTGTGTAGTGCCAGGCCAAGCTGCTTCAGGTTATTGGTACATGAGTTGCGCCGCGCCGCTTCCCTGGCCGCCTGCACGGCGGGTAGCAGTAGGGCGACGAGGATTCCCATGATCGCGATCACCACCAATAGTTCAACCAGAGTGAACCCACGGCGGTTGTTGACTGCAAAGCTCATAAAGTGCCTCTCCTCCATTCAAAATGTTTAGCCTCTGCTAAATCTTGGCTGAAGTTTAGCCTTGGGTAAACTGCTGGTCAAGAGGGCTGCAGCGATCTAAGCTGATGTTTGTAGACAAATCCCCCATATTGGTGGCCTACCTAGGCGGCAGCGGCCATGACGAGAGCCAAAAAACGCGGCACCAACGAATTTAGCCGCACCCGGCACGACCACGCCAACGAAACGGCCGAGGACTACGTCGAGGCGGTCGCCCAGCTCGAAGAGGAAAACGGTGCGTGCCGCGGCGCCGACTTGGCTCGACTGTTCGAGGTGAGCCATGTGACCGTCACCAAGACCATCGCCCGGCTTAAGGACGAGGGCTTAGTCGACACACGGCCGTACGGGCCAATCACCCTCACCGCGCGGGGCCGCCGCTTAGCCCGCGAATCGCAGCGCCGGCACGAACTGGTTCTCGACTTTCTATTGGCAATCGGCGTTAGTGAAGAGACGGCACGAGTCGATGCCGAGGGCATCGAGCACCACGTAAGCCAAGAGACGCTCGATTGCTTTCGTAAGATCGTCCGCAGCCGATCGTAGCTCACAGAGCTGGCCAATAGCTCGGCAGTGGCGCGTCGACGACGACTTGCTCGTCGCGCATCGGGTGGCGAAAGCCGAGCGTGCCGGCGTGCAGCGCGATGGCTTGATCGCGCGGGTCGTCGAACGCCGGACCAAACGACTCGGTCGAACCGTACTGCGAGTCGCCAAGTATCGCATGCCCCCTCGATGCCGACTGCACACGGATTTGATGCGTGCGGCCCGTTTCGAGTTCGATTTCCAGCCACGTGCGAGCATCCATGTGCGCTAGAACACGGTAATGCAGAATAGCTTTCTTGCCGCGCGAATCATCCTCAGGCACCACGATCGCCTGCGCCATACCATGGCGTTTGTGTAGGTAATCGACCCAAGTACCTTCGTCGGGCGTTACTTGGCCTTCAACCATCGCCCAATAAGTCTTGCTGACGGTGCGGTTTTGGAACTGGGCTGCCAGACGCTGAGCCGCGCGGACGTGACGCGCAAACACGATGGCGCCCGTCACCGGTCGATCGATGCGATGAATGATGCCCAGGTACAGATTGTCCGACCCCGCCTTGCCCTCTCGTGAGCGGTAGAATTCCTTCACGACGATTTCCAGGCTGTCGATACCCGCTGGCGCCTGTGTGAGCAAACCAGCCGGTTTGTTGACCACCAGGCAAGGACCATCGTCGTAGAGAACTTCCAATTTGTTAAGCATACTGGCTGAGAAGCGATCCAAAGCAACAAAACAATAAGTTGAACCACTAAGGCACCAAGCACACGAAGAACAACAGGAGTATCCCACTTTGCAACAGAATGGAATCCTGAATCGCTGTTTTTGCAGCTCTTGGTGCTCTTCGTGTCTTGGTGGTGAAGTGCGGCTATTACGGGCGGTGATAATCAACTATCTTCGCCTACGAGCAAGTCGTGCCATCACCGCGTCGACCAGTCTCGGCGAAACACGATGGGCTAACAGCATCCACCAGCCGCGCCAGTTGGGGACGATTTCGTGTTTGCCTCGTTCGATGGCCCGCGCCGTGGCTAGGGCTACGTATTCGGCCGAAACTCCCTTCATTCCCGCCCACGGCAGGCGAATGCGCTGCTCGACGAGATGGTCGGCGAAGCCCGTCTCCGTGGTGCCTGGCGACACCAATAGCACGTCGATGCCCTCGGACGCCAACTCCGCCCGTAACGATTGACTCCAACCGGTCATCGCAAACTTA
Source organism: Pirellulales bacterium (assembly GCA_028279215.1). Classification (GTDB taxonomy): domain Bacteria; phylum Planctomycetota; class Planctomycetia; order Pirellulales; family Lacipirellulaceae; genus Aeoliella. The sequence continues at coordinate 114,068 of JANQOF010000054.1, read as the reverse complement.
CTTGCACAGTATTCACTGGTGTAAGGAATGCCACGATGCCCGAGAATCGAACCAATGTTCACGACCATCGGCCGATTGCCCTCGCGGAGGATGGGTAGTGCGTGGCGGGTTAGTTCGGCAGCAGCAAAGAAGTTGACTGCGAAAATCTCTTGCATCACTGCGGGCGACCCATCGGCAAAGGTGCCGCTGGCGCTTACGCCCGCGTTGTTGATCAGCAAGTCGAGCCCGCCCAACTCGTTGCGGGCCAGTTGGATGACCTCGTCACGCGCCGCGGGATCGGTCACGTCGCCCACCACCACGATGGCGGGCTCGCCAATCTCCGCTGTGGCGTCGCGAACTTCGTCCAGTTTGTCGCTACTGCGTGCTAGGAGCACCGAGCGAACGCCGCGGCCCGCCAATTCTAAGGCCAACGCGCGACCGATTCCCCCCGATGCCCCCGTGATGATCGCCCGCATCCCTGATAGCGTACGGCGAGCCATCAGGCAACTTCGTCCACGGTGCTGGAATACGATGCACCGCCTTGCGACTGATCGTCTGCGGGCACGCCAAGGATTGGCGATCGCTCTCGGATCGCTGCCTCGCTTTGATCAATGCGACCCAAATACTTACGCGGCATACGACAATGAATTGTGGTGCGATCGCCGCTGTGGGTGCGACTGAGGATCTCACCATGTTTGGCGATGAACGCCGCAAGCCGCCCGTTGTCGATCGCAAGCTCGATGTCGGCATCGACGAAGTTGATGCTCAGCGCGTCGCTTACTGCGGCAGTGAGCTTGTCGAGTCCATCGCCGGTGGCAGCACTAACAGGGATCGCCGCCGGATACCGGTCGAGCAATTTGGTGAGTTGCGCGCTATCTTCGATGCTGTCGACTTTGTTGAGCACCAAGATCGTGTCCTTCTGCTCGATGCCCAGTTCCTCGAGCACGCCGTAAACCGCGGCAATTTGGTCGACCGCCACCGGGTTGCTCGCATCGGCCACATGCAGTAGCAAATCGGCCTGATGCGCTTCTTCGAGCGTCGCCTTAAAGCTGGCGATCAAGCGGTGAGGTAGATCGCGGATGAATCCGACCGTGTCGCTCAGCAACACGGGGCCCCAGCCTGGCAAACTCCAGCGACGAGTTCGCGTGTCGAGCGTGGCGAACAGCTTGTCCTGCGCGAGCACGCCAGCGCCGGTGATCTTGTTCATTAGCGTGCTCTTGCCAGCGTTCGTGTAGCCGACCAACGACACGGTCATGTGGTCGCGCCGCCCTTCGACTTGCCGTTCGCGCCGCTTGTGAATCTTCTCCAACTCACGCCGCAGGTCGACGATTCGCTTTTCGACCAAACGGCGGTCCGTCTCCAATTGCTTCTCACCTGGTCCGCGCATGCCCACGCCCATCTTCATGCGCGACAAGTGGGTCCACATCCGCTTGAGTCGGGGCAGCGCGTACTCCAACTGGGCAAGCTCCACGGCCAAGCGGGCTTCGTGGGTTTGCGCGCGGGTGCTGAAGATGTCGAGAATCAGCTCGGTCCGATCCAGAACTTTGACGCCAACGGTTTGCTCGAGGTTGCGAACCTGGGCCGGGGAAAGATCGTTGTCGAAGATCACAACGTCCGCATCGGTGCCTTTGACCAGTTGCGAAAGCTGGTCGAGCTTGCCTTTGCCCAGATAAGTCGTTTTGTCGGGCGTTTCGCGGCGCTGGGTGAGTCGGGCCACCACTTCGGCGCCGGCGGTTTCGGCTAAGCCAGAAAGTTCGTCGAGAGGTTCTTCGCTACGACTGGTTCCAGGAAGCTCGACACCTACGAGTACGGCAGTTTCGCTATCGACTCCCTGTTTGCGATCGATGTCCGTTGGCAAGAGGATCGGGCCTCCTTTGGTGGTGCGTGGCATGGTGCTGGGCAGCCTAGGCGGCTAAGCCATCGGCGTCGCCATCCATTGGTATTATACCTCGCATCCAGGTTGTGCCTACAGTCGATTCAAGCGGCGCGAGGCGGCGAATCCGGAATAAGAAGACCGAATTCGCCGCCATAGGTTCGCGCGTCCCTCCCCCCGAAGGTCTGCTTACCACACGTGTTCGAAGCCGATGTTCGCTCCGTGGTAGAGTGCGGAACTCTCCTCGCGGAGCACCGGTGTACGTGTGCCACCTAGGAAAATCTCGTTATCGAAGTCAAAGTTATTCGCCGCCAGTGCGACGGTGTTAATGAATAGCACATCGTAACCGGCGCGGAACGACCAGCTTGGCAGAAGGTCGCACACAACGCTTACGCCGCCTTCACCAATGAACGCCACGCGGTCGCCTTTGACTTGCTCGAACAACACGTCGGCCCTAGTCGAGGCGTACACATTGTCGGTCGACTCCATGCGATTGTTGTAGATACCAGCCTTGCCCATCGCGCCAATACGGCAACCTTGCCGCACGGTAACCCACACATCGCCGCCGCCCTGAAAACCAACCAAGTCGTTCTCGGTGCGGTATGGAATAAACGCGTTGCCTGCGTTACCGATGGTTCGCAGAGAAAGCTCATCGGTCAGGCGCGTGTAGCGGAAACCAGCTAACAGAGTACCCGTAACTCGCGGATTGAATCCAATCCAATAGCGGCGAACGCTAATCTCGGCATTGTGTAACTCGTGGCGCAGTTCGACACGAGCTAAGTTGGCTTGCTCGGTGGCGTCGAGACCCGCACCGTTGGGTGGATTGATTCCGAAGTCGCTGAATCCGGTGAAGATGTTCGCGTCACCTTCGATTTGCGAAACGGCTCCCCACTCATAGAGCCCGGAGTACGCGATTTCCAAGAACGACAACGCCCCCAGGTCGTGGCGCGCCGTGAGTCGCATACCAGGCTCATAATCGAGATCGAGGTTGTCGGTGGTTAAAGCAAGGGCCGGATCGAAGCCCTCCGAAACATTGGTCACGCCGATCGTAGCAAAGATGACCCTCGGGTCGGCCGCGCGGTCCTTCTTCCAATAAACCGCTTCGGCCGAAAAGTCGAAAAAGTGCGGGCCGCATTGGTCGACCGGGCGGAACAAACCGCCGCCTCCCAATAGGCAACAATCGCCAAGCCAGTGCCCACGACCGCACTCCTCCTCGCATGGCTGCATGTAAGGCGAATACTCACCCGACCAACCGCCTGGTGGCTGGGCCATCGTATTGCCTGGTGGCGGCCCGTAAGGATAAGGCCCATTGCCGGGCGCACAGCAGGCGCATCCACCGCCTGGTCCCATGGGACCACAGCCGCCGTAGCACCCGCCCCCGCCATAGCAACCCATCGGTCCACAGGCCTCGCCGCAATAGCTGGCCGGCACCACCACCGGGTCGCCATGAGCGTCCATCCAAACGTCGCTGCCACCCCGCAAGAAATTGGCAAACTGTGCTCGGTGTGTTGATGCACCGCGCGGCTGATAGTACGCCTGCTGCACCTGCGCGACGGCCACTGCCGGCGCAACAAACAACAGGGCGATCGCCCAGCCGGCCGTACGACTTCCCTGAAAAGGAGCCCAGGTCATCAAAGTTCCCCCCTCGAAGCTGGCAGCTCGCCCCCGGCGGTTTGCCATGCGTTTGATTCTAACCCCAGATGCGCCCCCCGCGCGTCTGGGTCACGCCCTCCCCCCAAGCACCCGGTGCCTAAGGAGGACGGCTGCAAGAACTATCGGACCGGTGCGAGCCGAAAAAGCAGCATTCCCGGAAAAACCGTCAAGGTTTTTCAAAAATGCCAGGTCGACTTGAAGGCAAACCCGCCACCCAAGGCTGGACACCTCCCGGCAGAGTGGAACAGCTAACAGCTAAGCTGCCGCGAACGCGGTACCCTGAGCTCTCAAGACGTCGAGCGGCGCATTGGGTAAGGTCGCGAGATCTACGTAAACCGTTTCCAGCAGATAATTTGACACTACTTTTGCCTGTTGATACCATCGATGAAGGCGGAACGACCGCACGGAACCACCCATCCCTCCCACGAAGAGCCATTGGCCAACGGGCCACCCTCCTGGTAGGTCTAGAGTCTGGATCATGTACCCGACAAGCTGTGGCAGACCCTGGCCAGAGTCTGCAGGCAGTTTGGCGAGGCTGGGCGAATAGGGTGGAGAGCCAAAGGTGGAACTTATCCGAGGCATTCGCGTTTAAGAACTTAGGGACAGAAAGTCAGATTACCTACTGCCGGCGGAACCCAAGAGAGGGCAACGTTCTGCGAATCAAACGGTGGTGGTTACAGAGAGAAACAATACGCAATGAGCAAGCGACGCAAGCAACGGTCATGGAGTAGCAAATTTCGCAGGCAACGTGGCGGCATCAACCCGCAACGACCCAAGCTGCGAAACGTCGAGAAGCTTGAAGACCGTTACATGTTCTCCGTCGATCCGATCTATGCGACGCCTGATCCCGGCGGCGTTGCCGCAGCGCAAGATCGACGCGTCGAAACTGCCTTCAAAGCGGCCGCCAACTTGGCCCAGTACTCGAGCCAACAGCTTGACGACGCGGCTTATTGGGTCGTAAGGACCGACGGGAGTGTCAACGTCGGTACTTTCTTTGCGCAAACGGGACTATTCGCGTCTGAGTTCTCGCCCATATCCGATACGTATATTGTCTCCGCCGGAAGTACTAGCGGTCAGAGTATAGTCAACCTTCTCAGCAGCACGAACGGCGTCGAGTACTTCTACCCGGGCGGCATGTTGCCGATCGAAAAGCACTCTTTGCCTAACGATCCCCATGTTCGCGACCAGTGGCATCTTCGCAATACCGGCCAGATCATTAGCCGACCCGATCAGTTCGACGACTTCGGCGTATGGGGGGCGGATGTTCGCGCTGAGGAAGCTTGGAAGCATACCACCGGCGAAGGTGTAGTGGTTGCCGTGATTGACGACGGTTTGGAGTACGTGCATCCCGATATTGGCCCCAACTACGATCCCTACTACAGTTATGACTTCAAGGATTGGGATCCCTTTCCGCACCCCGGTAGCAACGGCGACATGAGCGACGATGAAGACGCCCACGGTACTGCCGTTGCTGGCATTATCGGTGCGGCGGGCGACAACGGCGCCGGCGTTACTGGCGTGGCCTACGACGCCACAATTGGCGGGATTCGGCTGATCGGTAGCACCAATCCCCCCGGCGACGTGATACCAATCGATCGTTCGGAGGACGACGCGCGTTATGGGGCGCTCACCTACAGGATGCTGTCCGAGAACGGCGTTCCCGCTGTCGACATCTACAACAATAGCTGGGGATTCAGCGCTGGGCGAATCGCATTCTCCGATCCCACTATCCAGCAGGCACTCAACGATTCTGCGTTCTTCGGGCGGGACGGCCTGGGATCGATTCAGGTCTTCTCGTCGGGTAATGATGCGCAGGCTGGCGACAATGCCAATCACTCTGGCACGACCAACTCACCCTACACCATCTCGGTGGCGGGCTTCGACGAAGACGATGTGACGGTACCCTACGCCGAGGGCGGCCCAAGTGTGTTTGTCACCGCGCCCACCGGCAACAGCCCCAGTTCGAAATCGATCTTCACCACCGACCTGCGAGGCGAAGCCGGCTACAACCAGTCGGGCGTCGATGACGACGTGATTGGCCGCGACTACTTGGCCGATACCGACTACACGCAGAACTTTAACGGCACCTCCGCCGCGGCGCCTGCTGCGTCGGGCGTGATTGCGCTGATCGTTGGCGCCGCTCGCGACAATGGCATTGAACTAACCATGCGCGACGTGCAGCACATCTTGGCGCGTTCGTCTCGTAAGATCGACCCAACGGACTTCGGGTTCACTGACTCAGGCGGTTGGCAAACGAACACCCGACCGTTCTTCACCGATCCATTGGAAGACGCTGGTGTACCCATCGGGGATCAATGGCCCACGTACCCCGGCGGCGACAACGGAGTGATTATGGCGAGTGGTGTTCCCGACTCGACCGACTTCCAATATGCACTTTCGGACAATGGGGCGGGATTCTTCGTGCACGACGGGTTCGACTACGGCTATGGCCACGGCGCCATCGACGCCAAGATGGCGGTTGAACTGGCCCAAAACTGGGTTTCCGTCGGAAACCAATCGCAAGTGCAGATTCTCTCGTCAGGATTCAACGGAATCAACGTTCCCGCAGCCGAATTGGTGGTCAACAATACAATCACGATTCCGGGCGGCGTGGGTGGCCTGCCAGGATTCGGCCCGTACTTTGACCTTTGGCTTGCCCCGCCGCCCGACTTGCCAGATCCCCTGCCGGTTAACACGCGTGGCGCACAGTCGATTCCCATCGTAGTCCCGGCAAACTACGGCGTGGAATGGATTGAAGTCTCCCTGAATATAGCGATGGACGATGCCGCGAGTTCGCAACTGCGCCTAACGCTGGTTTCGCCGGACGGCACTCACTCTGAACTCACCAACTGGGAACGAGCGACGGTCAAGAGTCCTTTGGGTTTTGGTGGTTCCGTGGTGCATACCTTCACGACCAATCGCCATTGGGGCGAGCGGACCGAAGGGGTCGGCACCATCAATCCGATCACCGGCGATCGCGTGGAGCCTTTTAACTCCGACTTGTATACCGATGGCAATGGAGTAGTCACTGCCGGTGAATGGCAACTGGTTATTGAAAACTGGTCAACCACTTCTCCCGCAACACTCGACGGAATCATCGACTTCCACGTCACACCAACCGAGACGGTTCCCAACTTCGGTGGGCCAGACCTCGGCGGGCGGATCCAAGGGTCCATCGGATTGGACATCAATCAGGACGACGCGTTCAACTTCACAGGAGTTATTGCGACGGAAGACGTTACGCCCACTACCGGCGAAGCCTATATCATTTCGTCGTCGGACACGGATTACGAGCCGATGGTAGGCGGAATCAAGGTTTGGGTCGAAACCGATGGCAATGGAATGCATGACCCTGGCGAGAGATACACCTACACCAGCGCCGACGGCAACTACTACTTCGATTTGCCTTGGAACCCGAATCACAACAACAGTCTGCCCGGCGCAGAACTTGACTACTACGTCCATTTCGACATGCCGACCGATGAGTTTGGCAACGCCAAGTACGACATTGTCGGCAACGCAATGCACACCCACCGCATTGGCATCCAGAACGACGACTCCATAGCCGCGTACCACGTTGAAAGCAACTTTGTGCTCCAACCAAAGACGGTGGCTTTTGAAGGCAACGTGTTCGCTGACTTTGATCTCGATGGTGTCCAGGACTTCCACGACGCTACCGTCGAAGAGTTCCGCGTATTTGTCGACATTAACGAGAACGGGGTACTAGATTATCGCGACATCAATCTCAACGGAGTGTTCGACAATGGCGTCGACACACCATTGGAGCCCATGGAGTACACCGCCGCCGACGGTTCATTCAGTGTCGAGATGAACACCGGTATCAACGTGCCCCAAGATTTCTTTGGAAATGTTCTTTTCCTAAACGATTACTACGTTGGGGCTGAGTATTACAATCTGATGGTCGACTACCGCGACGGCTGGGCGCCGACCGGGGACGACATCACTGCGGAGGGCTTCGCCGGCAGCCTAGGCGCGACGCCATCGCCCAGCTTGGGCTTCCGTCGCGTTTACTTCGATCCGGCTGAAGCTATTCTCGATGTCCCCAATGATGTACTCAGGTTCCCAACGCAGCTCGACTTTGGCGTTGCGCCCGACCTGGGTTCGATCTCGGGCTTCGTGTTCAAGGACGTGAACCAAAACGGCACTCGAGAGTCCGGCGAAGAGGGGCTCGATGGCTTTACCATCTACCTCGACGCCGACAACAGCATCAACCCGGATGTTACTGCGACGTTTGACACGGCCGAGCACACCATCATCACCGGTGCCAATGGTAACTACTTGTTCGAAAACTTGGCGGCAGGTGAGTACGACATCTACGTCATGCCAGGGCCAGGTTACACTTACGACGATCAAACCCACCCAATCGGCAGACATCATCTGAATCGCGTACTTGCCCCGGGCCAACAACTGGGAGATGGCACCAACGGATTCGTGAGCTTTGGCTTCTACAGCCCGTCCGCACCAGAGCCTAACTCAGACTGGGGCGACTTAGGTGGCACGTTTCTCACCACCAGCGCCGACGGCGGGCCGAGCCATGGGTACGTTGCTGGGTTCCATCTTGGCAGCAACGTTACGCCCGACGCCGATGGTCAGCCTGATACCGGCGCAGGGCTCGACGCGAATGACGACGGCGTCACGTTCTCTAGCCCAATCGTTGCGGGCGAGTTGATACGCATCGATGTCGAAGCAAGTACCAACGTGCTGTTCCTGCAAGGTTGGGTCGATTTCAACAACAACGGCGCTTTCGATGCCGACGAACACCTTCAGTTCCTCAACTCCTCCGGCGTTCCGATTCCGTTTGCTTACCAACCACGGTTGGACACCGGGATGAACGAGTTGTACATCCGCGTGCCCGATTCGGTGATGGGCAACGCGCTTGGCGCTCGCTTCCGATATGGCGAAGGCGGACACGCCCAATTCAACAAGCCCAACGGTCCGGCGATTCTGGGCGAGGTGGAAGACTACATGGTGGCGGCCTCGGTATCGACGTCGTTCACTCCGCAACTAGCCGGAGACTACAACAACGACAACGTGGTTGACCAAGGCGACTATCAATACTGGAAACAGGCGTTCCGTAGTCAGGACCTGACTGCCGACGGCAACGGCGACGGTAGAGTGTCGTTTGCCGACTACAGCGTGTGGCGCGACAACCTTGGGGCTGTGGCGTTGCCGGTGCAAACCATCATGGCGCCGCTCGTTGCAGCACCGTTAACTGTCGGTGAGTTCGATACCGACGGATTGGGGTTGATCGCCGCTACCGTCGACCAGGCATCGGTGGAACCGATAGTCGCTTCGAGCAACGACGCGACGACCACTGAATCGGTCGATTTCTACTATTATGAGTTGGAAATGAAAAACAACTTGGGTTCGGTCGAGTTGCTGGGCGACTTGGACGCCGGTGACGACGAGGCGCTTGTCCTGGCGCTGGAAGAAGAGTTTGGCGACGACGTCTAGAAGGTTGACTTGGACCGCTGTTTTCACGGTCCATCCGACGACTAAAATGAACAGGGCTCGGTTCGCAATCAGCGGGTCGAGCCCTTCGTCGTTTCGCCTTGTCGTGCGTGGGGATAAACTGCCGTGGGTATTGCTGCCGATCGTACTGTCCGGCTGACGCTCTTATGGGCGTTCGTGGCACTTGCCGTGCTCGCCGCGATTGTTGGCCTCATGCGGCGCGATCGCTTGCCCGCAACCGTGCACGTCGCCACTGGCGATCCGCACGGCCTGTATCACCAGCTTTGGCTTGCCGTGAAGCCCAAACTCGAAGAACGACTGGGCCGACCGGTCACGCTGCACTCCACAACCGGCTCGGTGGCCAATCGCGAGATGCTGCAGTCGGGCGAGGTGCAGATTGCCATGATGCAGGGCGACCAGTTACTAACCGGTCCGCTGGACGACGGGCGGCGATTGTCGATTGTAGCGCCGCTGTACCCCGAGCCTACTCTGGTGATCGCCCGCCGGGATGTGGACAAGCAAGGTAACGATAGGAAAATCGAGTCGGTTCGCGATCTCAACGGCCAAACGGTGTATCTTGGGCCAAGCGACTCGGGCTCACACGCTTCGGCAATGCGACTGTTCGAACACTTTCACGTGAACGTTGCCGAACCAGCCGACAACAGTGACCCCCAGGGCTTTCTCGGCCCGCTTGAGAAAGGGGAAGCTGATGCGGCCGTGGTAGTGACAGGTCTGCAAAACCCTGACGTGGTTCGGCTGCTCGACTCTGGCCGCTTCGATTTGGTATCGATTCCCGAGGCTCAAGGTTACGCCGGGCGGAGCGTACAGTGGCAACCCTACGCGATCCCGGAGGGATACTTCAGTGGCTCGCCGACAACGCCGGCTTCCACCATTGAAACGTTGGCCACGGCCGGACTGGTGGTGGTGCCTGCCGATACTTCGCCGACGTTGGTGCAAGCATTGCTTGAAGTTTTTTACGAGCGGGGCCTGCAAACCGAGTTCGCCAATCTGCTGCCGCGTTCGCAGGCGCTCGCCTGGTGCCCGGTGGAGCCGCATTCGTCGGCACGTGGTTATTTCGACCCCGTCGACCGTCTTGGAGAGATCGCGGCCATGATGGAATCGATCGCCGCAACGAAGGAACTCCTGTTCGCCCTGGGGGCTGGCTTGTTTCTACTGTGGCAGCGGGCGCAAGCCCAAGAGCGCCGTCGCCGTAAGGAGGCACTGCAACAAGAGAAAGATCGACTTGACGCGATGCTGCAGCAAACGCTCGACATTGAAGTCGCCCAAATGCGCACTACCGATCCCGAACAGCTTCGCGGCATGCTCGACGAAGTAACGACAATCAAGCTGAGGGCACTGCGCGAACTGACCGAGGAAGAACTGTACGCCGACGAAGCGTTCTCCATCTTCTTGATGCAGTGTTCGAACCTTATCAGCAAGATCCAGCTGAAAATCATCTCGCTTACCACGCCCGGTGCCGATTTGGCTTCAGCCGACACGTCGGCCTAGTAGAATGAAAACAGACCGCGGTCGCATCCCTGGTAACGCCGCGAAACGACGCCGAAACGACGCGATCGCAGTGACAGAATGGATGCCTTCAGCGGACGAGCCGAGAATCGATTGAAAGCAATGGAAATGGTTGGCGACGACCTGACGCCTCGACCCGACTCAACGAACATCGCAGGCGAACCCGCGCGATCGGAGCGTGATGTGAAGGGGCAGGCGCAACCCATCGAAGATCTGGTGGACGAAGACGAACTGACGGCCATATCGGCATCTCCTCCGCTCGATCCACAGAGTGCTTTTACGGGACTAAAGCCGAGGGATTTGGGGCGAGCACTCGTGGGCCACCGTGTTGACGACGTGGTGCTGGAAGAGTTTGTCGGCGGCGGCGGCATGGGGGCGGTGCTGCGAGGGCGCGACACCGTGCTGCATCGTACCGTTGCAGTCAAGGTGCTTTCGACGCATCAGGCTGGCAGCGAGGAAACAGCCAAACGTTTTCGGATGGAAGCCCGATCGGCCGCGCGGCTCGACCACCCCTGTATCGCCCGCGTGCACTACGTGGGCGAGGACCGTGGATTACGTTACATCGTTTTCGAGTACATCGAAGGGACCAACATCCGCGACTTGGTTGCCACAAACGGTCCACTTTCAATCGCGGACACGGTGAAGTACTCGTTGCAAATCGCGGATGCGTTGACGCACGCCTGGCAACGGAACGTGGTGCATCGCGACATCAAGCCATCGAACATTCTGATCACCGCCGAGGGCCAGGCGAAGCTGGTCGACATGGGCCTCGCCCGGTTGCACCAAGTGGAACAAGAGGAGTTCGACGCCGAGGGCGAAGCCGATCTGACGGCCACGGGAATGACGATCGGCACGTTCGATTACATCGCCCCCGAGCAAGCTCGTAGTCCCCGCGACGCCGATACGCGTAGCGATATCTACTCGCTCGGTTGCACAATGTTCTACATGCTGACCGGACGGCCACCCTTCCCGGGCGGTACGCCGCTACAAAAGCTGTTAAGTCATCAGGGAGACCAACCACCAGCTCTACTAGAGCTGCGCGACGACATTCCTCAACCGCTCGCATCGGTGGTGGGGCGGATGTTGGCAAAGCAGCCCGAAGTGCGGTATCAGACGCCGGCCGACCTGACTACCGCTTTGTTGAACGTGTCGGATCAACTCGGCGTGTTGCGACCAACGCTGGTGAGCACCTCAACGTTACCCAACGCAGAGCTTCCCGCACCTTGGAAGAAACACCTGCCGTGGGCCGGCCCTGTCTTACTACTGCTTGCCGGTGCTTTGGCGATGGTGCTTCTGTGGCATCCAGAGGAGCCAGCTACGAACTTCGACGACTCACCGTTGGTCACGCCGGGTTCTGCAACCGGCAGCGGGTTGGAGCAGCCCGACAACGGTTGAACTCTCCTTTCGCCGATTGCCCGCATCCATAGCGACTTGGACTGGGTTCTTTGTTTGGCGATCGGTTACACTTGGGGTCCCGCCGTCTCCGATTTTCGCGAACATTGCAGAGGTCTTCCTTAGATGCCCGAATCGCCATACACGAGTCCTGAGACCCAAACCGAGCCCTCAACCGATCTTGTCGGTGGCAAGAATCGCACCACGCCTTTCGACATCGATACGATGCCGCCCGGTATCCCGTACATCATCGGCAACGAAGCGGCCGAGCGTTTCAGCTTCTACGGGATGAAGGCAATCTTAACCGTCTTCATGACAAAGTACCTTCTGGATACGGCGGGTAGCCCAGATGTCATGACCGCGGATCAAGCAAAGGAGAACGTGGCTTGGTTCGTCACGGCCGTATATGCGACACCGTTCATAGGCGCAGTGATCTCAGATTGGTTGTGGGGCAAGTACCGGACCATTCTTTACCTTTCCGTGATCTACTGCATTGGGCATGGTGTCTTGGCGATGATGGACATGCCGCAGGACGTGATCGCCCCTAGGTGGATTCTCTTCACAGGTCTAGCGCTAATCGCAATCGGTTCGGGCGGCATAAAACCTTGCGTATCGGCTCATGTAGGCGACCAATTCGGTACATCGAACCAGCACTTACTCTCGCGAGTCTATGGATGGTTCTACTTTTCCATCAACTTCGGTTCGGTGATTTCCACTTTACTGACACCGGTGATTCTGGCAAAGGCCGGACCAGGTTGGGCGTTCGGCGTACCCGGCATCTTGATGACGATTGCCACCTTCCTATTCTGGCTGGGCCGCAATCGATTCGTGCACGTTCCTGCTGGTGGGAACAAGTTCTTTACCGAAACATTCGGTGCCGATGGCCTTGTCGCCATGCTCAATCTCACGCCGCTGCTGTTACTTGTGGCAATGTTTTGGTCACTATTCGATCAAACAGCCTCTGCCTGGGTGATTCAGGCAGACAGCATGAACCTGAGCTTCGGCACCATTGAATGGGGCGGTCGAACAGTCGACTTATCCTTGCTGCCCTCCCAATTGCAGGCCGCGAATCCCATGTTCGTATTGATTCTAATCCCGGTGTTTGCCTACGGAGTCTACCCTCTCATGGGAAAGTTCTTCACGGTAACACCGCTACGCAAGATTGGCATCGGCATGTTTCTTACTGCCGGCGCGTTTGCCGTCTCCACTTGGATTGAGACTCAGATTGACAACGGACAGACACCCCACATTACATGGCAAGTGGTTGCGTACTTCGTGCTCACAGCGGCCGAGGTGATGGTATCGATCACGATGCTCGAGTTCTTCTACACACAAGCGCCTCGACGCATGAAGTCGCTGATTATGGCGTTCTGCATGCTTTCCGTTTCTATAGGGAATCTATTTACGGCCGTCGTGAATGCGTTCATACAGAACGACGACGGCACATCCAAGTTGCCAGGAGCTAGCTACTATTGGTTCTTCACGATTGCAATGCTCGTAACCGCCGTGATCTACGTGGTATGGTCGCAATTCTATCGCGGTCGGACTTACATCCAGGGCGAAGAACGCAACGTGCTGGTCGAAGCTGGCGGCGAAGTATAGGGCAACTCGGCGCGTCATTCGGGTAACTTGCGCATGCTGCCCGGCACCACGGGGCGGTGCGTATCGGCGCTTTCGACGGCCGCGAAGCAGAGCGCCAGGCTGCGGAGATTGTCGTGCGCGTTATGAATCGGTGTGCGGCCTTCCTCAAGCGCACACAACAGCTCGCCCATCGCGCCGTGGAATCCGTCGTCGAACCATCGACCTTCGGTAATCGGGCGCCACTCGCCATGCTCGGTCGAGACGATCACTTGCTGGCTGTTCTCACTTGTGCCTTCGGAACGAACGCTGCCGGTGGTGCCAAGAACGAACGTGGTGTCCCAACTTCCGACGTTATTGCACGCGTCGAAAACGAGCGACGCTTGCGCGTCGGCATATTCGACTAGCACCTGCCCCAACAGTGGCGGTCGCACGTCCTGCGCAGGGCTGTGCGCGACCGACGCGTAAACTCGCAGTGGGTCGCGATCGCCCATAAGGTTTGTGAGTAGATCGAACCAGTGGATGGCGTAGTCGTACAAGATCAAATGTCGGACGTCTTCGAAGGGGCCACCTTTCACCCAACTATGGTCCCAGTGGCCGGCGCAGTGCATCGAGACAACTTCGCCAATCCACCCCGCCGCAACCGCCTGACGGATGTAACTGAAGTGCGGCGCCCAACGCCCATTTTGATTCACCGCTAGCGTCACACCCGACTCGTCGGCCAGTTTCGCGAGCCGCTCGCCGACATCCAAATCGGTGACGAATGGCTTCTGACTCAATACGTGTTTGCCAGCCCGTAGGGCCGCTTCAACCAGTGGTGGCCGCTGGGGCGGATGCGTGGTAATGTCGACCACTTCGACTCGCGGATCGGCTAGTAAGTCGTGGTAGTCGGCGTAGACCTTAGCTTCCGGATAGAACTGTTGTTGCCGCTCTGTGGCGCGGCCGCGATCGAGATCGCATAGCGCTACGACTTTGTAGTCAGCCGCAACGTAAGCCTGCAAGTGGTGCCGTGTGATTGCACCGCAGCCGATCAGCCCGATTCCAGGCCGATACGTTTTGGGATTCTGGGGACGATACGGGAGGGCCACGTCCGGAATTGGGGTTTTTGCGGGCGAAGCAGTTGGTCGCGGCGGATCGGCACTCATGCCTTCCTCTTTTCTGCCGTAAGTGGCGCGTTAAACAGCCTTCCTGGATAGGCGCACCATGCGCGGGCCGTTCCCAAACCGGGTGGCAGCCGCTATACATACAGGGTATTCATTCCGATGCGGCCGGTTTCTTTACGTCGGCAACATTCGCTTCATTGCAATCGTACCCGCTTGAATCCCTATGGCAAAAGACACCTCCACCGCGAAGAAGGCGGCGGCCAAGCGCATTCTGTTGGTAGACGACGACGCCGAGATTATCGAATCGCTTCGATTAGCCCTTGAGGCCAAGGGCTACGGGGTGATGATCGCCCGCGACGGGAATCAAGGGTTGGCAATCACCGAACGGGAAGACCCTGATTTAGTGATTCTCGACATGATGATGCCGAAGCGGAGCGGCTTTCTGGTGCTTGAGAAGTTGCGGCGCACTCGTGAGAATCCGCCTCGAATCATTATGATCACCGCCAACGAAGGCAGTCGCCATAAAGCGTACGCCGAAATGCTCGGCGTCGACGACTACATCCGCAAGCCGTTTCCGATGGATCGCTTAATGGCCAGCATCGACCGTTTGCTGACGTAAACGTTGGTTAACCCATCGCAATCGTGCGGGCGAGTGGCTCCAGTACGCTGGGTGCCACGTAGTTCTCGATTACATCGCGACACACGTCGTCCAGTTGATTGAGCGCTGCCCCGAACGTCATTCCTGGATCGAGGCTGCCATAGCGGCGCGCGGTGACGTACACGCTCAACTGGTCTTCCTGAAACTCGCCGGTACGCACATGGTAGGGCGTGGTGCGCGTCTCGATGCTCACTCGACACTGAGTGCGGCAATCCTCATCGAGTGCGAGCGTAATGGTGGGTTCGTTGTTGATGAACGCCGCGCCTGGCATGCTGGCCAGCTTCTCGAACGCGGGGCACAACCCGAGTGCTTCGTTCACTAGCGAGTTGTGATTGCCGCGGTAGGTGAAGTCGAACCCGGCCAACAAGTCGAGTGCCTCGCAGTCCAATGGACTGACCGAAAGGGCGTAGGGTGCAATTTCCAAAGCTGCATGATGCTGCTCGACTGCTTCGGCGTACGACTCAAAGTTGACCGCGCCGGAACTCACCCGCCGCGTCTCGACCGCCGCCCATCGATATTGCCCCGAGTCCTTGTCGCCTTCGAGCACGAAATCGCGTTTGTCCCGCGCGTAGAAGTTCCGCATGTCGGGATACTTCTTTTGCATCTGTTCGGCATAGTGCAGTACCGAATCACGATTGCCCGCAAGCTCCATCTCCGTGCTGAGGGTAAGCGTCAGGTAATAGTCGTCCGCAAACGAAGGGTACGAGAACATGTCTCCTCCTCAGCCGGTGGGCAGCTTCATGGTGCTGGAAAGGATGCCTGGAGCGGATCGAACGAAGCAACACGACGCATCTGGAGCATTGGACCCAGCCCTCCCTGAAGTATAGAATGCGGCTCGGAAATCTGTCAAAGCGGGTCCTGAAATGGGCTCCAAGCACCAAGAAAATCGACACGGATGGGAGGTCCAAACATGTCATCAACGATTGCCTTGCCTCA
This sequence comes from Pirellulales bacterium, assembly GCA_028279215.1. GTDB lineage: Bacteria > Planctomycetota > Planctomycetia > Pirellulales > Lacipirellulaceae > Aeoliella. Next base: position 97,897 of record JANQOF010000054.1, on the reverse strand, counting down.
GACCGACGCAGCAGCTTGCCACCACTGCGTTGCTTTCGAAACGGACCTGAATTGGATGGCGCTCAAGTTCGATACCGACGCGCTGCATCAGGTGGCATTTGGTTACCCGAATCGCGAGAGGCTGCTTCGGTCGAACCGATTTGTGGAAACTGATTGGATCGATGAAGTACCCGACTGGGTGGCCGACCTTCGAGATCGCTTGATCAACTTCGCCGCGGGCGAGCCGCAAGAATTTGGCGACATTCGGCTAGCGACCGATCATCTCACGCCATTTGGTGCGCGGGTCATCAAACAGTGCCAAAAGCTCGGATGGGGCCAAGTGCGCACGTACGCTCAACTCGCCAAGCTAGCAGGCCGACCTGGCGCGGCACGTGCGGTTGGCAACGTGATGGCCAACAATCGATTTCCGATAGTGGTGCCGTGCCACCGCGTGGTTGGGTCTGGCGGCGGCCTAGGAGGTTACTCCGCGCCGGGCGGTCTAACTACAAAGCAACGCCTGCTGCATGCCGAAGGGTCGCTGTAGACAGCTAAGCCGCTTCGAGGGCGCGACAATGTCCGGCCCATTGTATCCACTTGGTCACTCGCGGCAGGTCGGGAGGGTCGGCCCCGCGAAGTACGCGCGTGCCTTCAACTGTCGACGTGTACGATTTGGCGAACTCGAGCAAGTCGGCGGCATCGGTCGCGGCAATGTCTTCGGGCGTCGTGAACCCGCATCCAACCAAGACCTGTGTGTCACGCGCTAACAACTCGGGCACGCGACACATGAGTTGCGCTTGATGTTGCCAGGCTACGATCGTTTCCGCGGAAACATGCTTGACTCCCAACTCGTCGGCGGTTGCAGCTGCGTCGGCCGCCAACAGATCGGCAACCGTTTGAATGCCTGCCTTGGCTAACCGCTTGGACGTTTTGGGGCCAACGCTTGGGGCGTCGACGACCGGACTCGATCGCGACAGCCGAAACCGCAGCGGACGTTTGGTGCGTTTCTTGCCATTGCTGGCCGAAGGCTTAGCCGACCTGCCATTTCGTTGGTCCTTTGGCGATCGACGTCGTTGCGGACGACTCTTCCACCGCGCGGCGTATTTGGAGACGCGCCAACGTGGTTGCTCGCGATGCGCGTCGGCTATCCAGTTCGCAACTCGCGCGCGGGTTAGGCCAGCGCCGGCGGCTCGGTGCCGCACGCCACGCGGGCTATCCAGGTATTCCTCGATCCGCTGGAAGAGCTTGTCGGCATCCGCTTCGGCTAGTGCTCCAGCGCCGCGGACTCCAGCGCCGGTAAGCAACTGCACGTCGTCGAGCGTCAGGTTGGGAACGTATACCAGTATCACGACGTGCGTCTGCCAAAGGTCGACTATCGAACTCGAGACACCCGTACGATCGAGCGCCGCCGAAAGATCGTCGGGGTCAACGTCAAGCAGTTGGCCGATGGTGTGAATGTCCACCTTGGAAAAGATGTGGGCCGTGTCGTCGCCGAAAACTCGGAAGCGTTCAATCGGATCGTCCAATGTCAAGGCGAACTGTTCGGCGTTGTGCAATGCGATGTTAGTCGATGGCTCAACTTGCTCGACCTGCACCGCAGACTGATCGACGTCGGTCGACGTGATGGATTGTCCGACCGCACGCAGCCGATCGAGCACCGATTGCGCCGCGGTAACGATGACGATTTGCTGACCGGTGCGGGCCAAGTCGTGCAGCACGAGCGCTAGAATCGACGATTCGGCAGCAGGAAGCTGTGCGAACGGGTCGGCCACCAATACCGGCAGTTCCAAGCCCCACGTGGCGGCGCCGGCCACCGCTGCAAGCTGTAGGCTGACGGCCAGCAGCTTACGGTCGACACTATTCAAATCGTCCTGATCGACAAGATTGCCTTGGCGATTCACAGCCGCTGCACCGCGACCATGGTCGGTAAGCCGAACCTCGCGCAGCCGCCCATCGGTCAGTTTGGCCAGGATATCGGATGCCCGCCATGGGGCAGTCGAGTAAGCGCGCTGCGAGACGACAGGTTGGCGGCGCTCGATCTGGCGTGTAACCTCGTCCAACTGCTGCCGCAAAGCTGCTAGCACTTGGTCGTTCATGATCTCCGCACGCTGCTCGGAAAGCGCCTCGCGCCGCGCGGATAGCTCATCCAAGCATCGCTGATGGTCGGCGATCGTGAACGACAGTTCATCGCGCATGCGTTCCAGCTCGCCGCGCCGAGCCTGCGAGCCGGCGGGCAGGTTGGCTCGATCGGTCTCGAGGTCGCGAGCCCGCGAGGTGCGCAGCCGCGACTGACGACGTTCGAGCAGATGGTCAATCGTCGCTCGCAGTTCCACTTGCGAGCGGGCGAGGTGTTGCGCTTCGGCTTTAAGCTGCTCGACCTGGATGGCGGCTTCATACTGATCGACCAAGCGGGCCAGTTTCTCGACTTGCTGCCCGAGCGTATCAATCAACGGATGTAGCCGAGCGTGTGTGTGCCGGCAAAGGCAGGCCGTCGAGTCGCCGGGGCGTGCGTAACGGGCCACCTCACTATCGAGATCGGCAACCAAACGTTGGGCGATGGAGACGCACCCGCGCTGATCGGCCAGCGGCAACCAGGGTGACGAATCGTCGGGGTGGAGTTGGGCCAGTTGCCCGCGGATGTCGGCTTCGCGGGCCTCTAACTCGGCCAACGCGCGTCGCCACTTGGCGATTTGCTCGTCCAGCCCGTTCAGTTTGGGTTGTTGCTCGGCGAGATAAGCTTCGTCCGTGGTCCGACCAACGAACTCTGATAGCTCGTGATACCTTAGCTGAGTCTCCAACTCGGCCGATTCCGCCAGCACGCGGTCTAGCTCGTGCCGGCGTTCGGTCAGGTGCCGATCGGCCGAGTCGATCTCACTGGCAAGTTCAGTGATTGTATTCTCGAACGCTTCACTGCTGTGGCGCTTATCGGCAAGCATTAGTTCGAGTTGGTGAGACAGGCGATCACGCTCGGCAAACAACTCGTCCGATGCCGCCTCGCCGCGAGGCACCGTAGCGGAGGGCCCCGCTGCCTGCTCCAGGCGTCGGAGTTCGGTTGCCAAGTCAGCCGACAATAACCACTCCAGTTGACTATCGTCAGTGGAACTAAGCACCATCAACCGGGAGGCCACCTCGGGCGTCATACCGCCGAGCAGTTCGCGGGCGGTATCGGGGCCTACCGGCTGACCATTGAGCGGCGCAACTGTCAGGCGCGGTTCGGTGAAGTTACCGCGGTCTACGTGGCTTGAGTGGCGCTCGAGCCGGACATGGCCCGCCGGACTCGCAACATCGATCCAACCTTCGATCGTCGAGGCCACCGTATGTGCATCGTCCTGGCGCGCTCCATACAGAACGTGGCCTACCAAATCACAAATCGTCTTGCAGGTCGACCTGGTTTGTGCGTCGACTACGGTGAGCCCAGCCGACAGATCCAGCGCCACGCGGCGCGATGGAGGCCCGTAGGCATCGAATTCCAAATGTTGGAGTCTCATAGCCGGCAATTCCCTTGCTTCCATGCGGGACATGCGGCAAACGCCGACGGCGGAGGTGGGGCGGGCCGCAAGTGGGGCCAAACACGCAGCGGGACGCATTTGGGTCCAGCGAAATTAGCCTAATTAGCCGCATGCAGCAACGTCGATTTGGGAGCCTTGCCAGCGGCTGCTAGTCATGGTTGGTACGATTGTTGCTATTCCACTCAGCTTGCCGGATGGCCGACCACAACCAGCGTGCTGCCGGCGACTTTGAGAACGTTCTGCTCGCCGCGTGCCCAAGGATTGGGCAGTGCGTGCCGTGCGTGCTTGCAGGCGAAGTCCCTGCTGGAGCCATGCAGTGTAACACCCTAGAATTGTCGAAATGATGCCCTACGCGCCGGTTGGATACGACGAAATGTACTGCGCGGGGGGGGACCCTCGCCACGCTTGTCGCGACTTCGTTGCACGGCTCAATGTGATCTCCGAAGGCGAACTCCGCGACCGCCAGCGGGCGGCGGAGCTAAACCTGAGCAACATGGGCATCACCTTCAACGTCTACGGGCACGAAGACGGCACGGAGAAAGTCTGGCCGTTCGATCTCCTGCCTCGCATCATTGACGCGGACGAATGGCAATGCGTCGAGCAAGGTCTGAAACAGCGGATTCACGCGCTCAATCTGTTTGTCGAAGACATCTACAACGAACAGAAGATACTCGCCGACGGGGTGGTGCCCCGCGACCTGTTGATGTCGGCAAAGACGTATCGCGAGCCAATGGTCGGGTTTCGGCCGACTCAAAACGTGTGGTGCCACATCAGCGGCGTCGACCTGATCCGTCACGAAGACGGCACCATCTACGTGTTGGAAGACAACCTTCGCTGCCCGTCGGGCGTGTCGTACGTGCTCGAAAACCGCGAGGTGATGAAGCGGGCGTTCGGAAAGGTGTTCGAGGGCATGTCGGTGGTGCCTGTCGAAGAATACCCCGAGCAGCTACTGCAACGGCTGCTCGAGTGCGCGCCGCCACAAGCCGCTTCGCCCACGGCGGTCGTGCTGACGCCTGGCGTGTACAACTCCGCTTACTTCGAGCACACGTTCCTGGCGCAACAGATGGGCATCGAACTCGTGCAGGGTTCCGACCTGATCGTCGACGATGGCTACGTCTACATGCGAACGACCAAGGGCGTCACCAAGGTCGACGTAATCTACCGGCGTATCGACGACGACTTTCTCGACCCCGAGTGTTTCCGCGAAGACTCTTGCTTAGGCGTGCCTGGATTGATCGATGCTTATCGCCGCGGCAACGTCACTCTGGCCAATGCTCCCGGCACTGGGGTGGCGGACGACAAAGCGGTGTACGCTTACGTGCCCGCCATTATTAAGTACTACCTGGGCGAAGATGCCATTCTCGACAACGTGCCAACCTACGTTTGCTCCGACCCTTCGCAGTGCGACCACGTGGTGAACAATCTCCATGAGTTGGTTGTGAAACCAACCAACGAATCGGGCGGGTACGGCATCCTAATGGGTCCTCAGTCGACGCAGGAAGAACGCGACGCATACGTCGACCTGATCAAATCTAACCCGCGGAACTACATTGCTCAGCCCATGCTACAGTTGTCGACGGTACCGACGCTCGTCGAGTCGCAACTGGAACCTCGGCATGTCGACCTGCGCCCATTTGTGCTGTGTGGTAAGGAGATTTACGTCATGCCCGGCGGGCTCACGCGCGTGGCGCTGAAGCGGGGATCGATGGTGGTCAACTCGTCGCAGGGGGGCGGTAGCAAAGATACGTGGGTGCTGCGGTCGTCGAGAATCGAGAACGGCTCACCAGCTTACGCGACCGCGGATAGCGGGGCGTAGCATGCTTAGTCGGGTCGCCGAGGCGGTTTACTGGATGGCGCGATACATCGAACGGGCCGAGAATGTCGCTCGATTTATCGACGTCAACTACAACCTAACGCTCGGCGAAGGATCGGAACTCGGTCATCAATGGGCCCCGCTGGTTTATACTACGGGCGACGAGCAGTTGTTCGAAGAGCTCTACGGCGAGCCAAGCCGCGAGAGCGTACTTCAATTCTTGGCTTACGATCAGCGCAATCCGAACTCCGTATTGTCGTGCGTGGCGAGTGCTCGTGAAAACGCGCGTAGCGTCCGCGAGAGCATTACGGTGCCAATGTGGCAGCAGATTAACACGTTCTATCTGCTGGTAACCTCCGCTGCTCGCGCTGGCAAACCGCTCGATGAGCCCAACGAGTTTTGCGAGTCGGTAAAGCTCGCCAGTCATACGCTTCTCGGGCTTACTTACGCCACGATGTCGCACGGCGAGGCCTGGCACTTCGCGCGCATGGGGCGACTGATGGAGCGGGCCGATAAGACCTCGCGAATTGTCGACGTGCAGTACTTTCTGCTGCTACCCACCGCACACGACGTCGGTACCTCACTCGACGTGGTGCGTTGGTCCGCCCTGCTCCGCTCGGCCAGTGCCCTGACTATGTATCGCCGCCTGCACGGGCAAATCACGCCAACCAACGTAGCCCGCTTCCTGATCCTCGATCGCGATTTCCCGCGAGCCATGCACTTTTGCTTGATGCGGGCGCAAGAGTCGCTTTGCCAAATCACCGGGAGCCAATTCGGGACGTTCCAGTACCGTTGCGAGCAGTTGATGGGACGGCTGCGAACACAGCTCGACTACACGAGTATCGACGATGTGATTCGCAGTGGTATGCACGAATATATCGACCAGTTTCAGTCGCAGTTGAACCAAATCGGTACTGCGATCCACGACGACTTCTTCCAATTGCCGACATCACCCACGGAGGGTACTCACACATCCACACAAACGCAAAGCCAGTCCAGTTCGTAGGCGGCGAACTGAACCCCTCACCGAGTCACGACCAACATGAGCATCCGCGTCGCCCTCCATCACAAAACGACTTATCACTACGACCGCCAGGTCAACCTCGGGCCGCAAATCATTCGATTGCGTCCCGCGGTGCATAGCCGAACGCCGGTTGAGAGCTACTCGCTGAACGTCGAGCCCGACGACCACTTCCTGAATTGGCAGCAGGATCCGTTCGGCAACTATCTGGCCCGATGCGTATTTTCCGATCCGGTGAAGTATCTTTCGATCGAGATCGACTTAATCGCCAACTTGGCGGCGATCAACCCATTCGACTTCTTCCTCGAGCCGGAGGCGGAGAAGTACCCGTTCAACTACCCAGCCGAGGTAATGGACGACCTAAAGCCCTACTTCGCACTAGGGCCAACCGGAGCTGAATTCCACAAGCTGCTCGGTAGCATCGACCGCACGCCGCGCAAGACGATCGACTTCTTAGTCGATTTGAACCAGCGCTTGGAAAAGGAAATCGACTACCTGGTGCGCATGGAACCTGGCGTGCAAACGCCCGAACAAACGTTGCAACTTCGCAGCGGCTCGTGCCGCGACACGGCGTGGCTCATGGCCCAAGCGCTTCGGCAGTTGGGCTTCGCCACACGATTTGTCTCGGGTTACTTGATTCAACTTGTCGCCGACCAGAAACCGCTCGACGGGCCCGAGGGGCCGCTGGCCGATTTTACCGATTTGCATGCCTGGACAGAGGTCTACCTGCCTGGTGCGGGCTGGGTAGGGCTCGATCCCACGTCCGGACTACTCGCGGGCGAAGGGCACATCCCACTGGCGTGTACGCCCCACCCGGTGTCGGCCGCCCCCATCACCGGCGCGCTTGGTGAATGTGAGGTGACGTTCGACTTCGAAATGTCGGTGGCACGAATTCACGAAGACCCGCGGGTCACCAAACCATACACCGACGAAGAGTGGCAGAAGATTGAAACGCTCGGCCACGAAGTGGATCGCCATCTTGTCGACAACGACGTCCGCCTAACGATGGGCGGCGAGCCAACGTTTGTGTCGATCGACGACATGGACGGCGACGAGTGGCAAACCGCGGCCGTTGGTCCGAATAAGGAGCGATTAGCGGACGAGCTGATGTTGCGGCTCCGCGACCGGTTTGGTTCCGAAGGGCTACTCCACTACGGCCAAGGCAAATGGTACCCGGGCGAGTCGCTGCCTCGTTGGGCTATGCATTGCTACTGGCGCAAAGACGGGCAGCCGATTTGGAAGAACCAAGAGTTGTTTGCCAAGAAGGATGTGGACTACGGGCACACGGTCGACGATGCCGAGCGATTTGCCAAGGCACTTGCCGAACGATTGGAAGTGAATCCCGACCATGCTGTGTACGGCTACGAAGACGTGATGTACTACACCTGGCGCGAGCGGCGGCTGCCGGCGAATGTCGACGTGCATGACTCGAAGCTGGAGGACATCGAAGAGCGCGAACGCGTGGCCCGTGTGTTCGAGCAAGGCATCACGAGCCCAGTTGGCGTCGTGTTGCCGCTGCAGTACCGCTGGTGGGACCCAACACCAAGTTGGCAGAGCGGACACTGGGTGGTGCGGTCGGACGAGCTGTTCCTGTTACCGGGCGATTCGCCCATGGGTTATCGCTTGCCGTTGCAGTCGTTGCTGCACGAGAGCGATCCCGGTTACCCGGTCGACTTCTTCGAAGCCGACCCGATGGTTGCGTTGGCCGAGTTGCCCGCCTACGAAGAACTTCGCCAGCGGGCCGGCTGGTACGGACCGGCCACAACTGTCGGCCGCGATCGACTCCAAGCGCTTCGACCGGCAAAGCAAGTCCACCAGTTTGCCACGGTGGGTGGCGGCGGACACGGAGGCGACGCCAGCGGTGGCAACGGACACTGGCAACCGCCAGGTCCGACCCCGCCCTCCAACGACTCCACCTTGTTCACCGTCGACACGCAGTACAACGACCCTGCACACGTGTTGCGTACCGCGCTTTGCGTGGAAGAGCGGCAAAATCGTCTGCACGTGTTCCTACCGCCAATCGACCGCACCGAGGTGTTTCTCGACTTGGTGAGCGCCATTGAGGCCACCTGCGAGTCGCTCGCCACGCCAGTAGTGATCGAAGGCTATCTGCCGCCGCACGACCGGCGGATTCAGCACATCAAAGTGACCCCCGACCCAGGCGTGATCGAGGTAAACGTTCATCCAGCAGCTGGCTGGGACGAGTTAGTCGACATCACCAGCGGCGTGTACGAAGACGCCCGCGAGTCGCGACTGGGCACTGAGAAGTTCGACCTCGATGGCTCGCACACGGGCACCGGTGGCGGAAATCACGTGGTGCTTGGCGGGCCGACGCCGGCCGACAGCCCTTGGCTGCGTCGCCCCGACTTGCTGAAGAGTTTTGTCGGCTATTGGCACAATCACCCGTCGCTTTCATACCTGTTTTCGGGCAAGTTCGTCGGTCCTACGAGCCAAGCGCCGCGGGTGGACGAAGCGCGCTCGGATTCGATTTACGAGCTGAACATCGCGTTCGAGCAGGTGACCGCGGGGCGCGAGGTTCCGCCGTGGCTGGTCGATCGCATCTTCCGGCACATTCTGGTCGATGGCACGGGTAACACTCACCGTTCCGAGTTCTGCATCGACAAGTTGTTCTCGCCCGACACCACTTCGGGCCGACTTGGACTGGTGGAGTTTCGAGCGTTCGAAATGCCTCCGCACGCGCGGATGAGCTTGACCCAACAATTGCTGCTGCGATCGCTGGTGGCGCGTTTTTGGGAGAAGCCCTACGCCGACGAGTTGGTAAGCTGGAACACCAGCATTCACGACCGGTGGATGCTGCCGTACTTCATCTGGCAAGACTTCCGCGACGTGATTGAAGGGACGCAAGCCGCCGGCTACCCGCTTGAGAGCAAATGGTTCGATGCCCACTTCGAGTTCCGTTACCCGCGCATCGGCACGTTCAACTCACGCGGCGTTAACGTTGAATTGCGGCGAGCGATGGAACCATGGTACACGTTGGGCGAGGAACCAAGCGGCGGTTACACGGCGCGCTACGTCGACTCATCGGTTGAACGGATTCAAGTCAAAGTGCAAGGCATGACCGATCCACGGTACGTGCTGAGTTGTAACGGGCGACGCGTGCCACTGCATCCTACGGGTACCGAAGGCGAGTTCGTTGCCGGTGTCCGTTTTCGCGCCTGGCAACCGCCAAGTTGTTTGCATCCAACCATCGGCGTCGATGGCCCGCTGGTGTTCGACCTTTACGATGAGTGGTTAGGTAGGTCGATGGCCGGCTGCCAATACCATGTGGGCCATCCAGGTGGATTGAATCCGACGACCTTCCCGGTCAATGCGCTCGAAGCCGAGAGCCGACGAGCGACTCGATTCTTCGGCTTTGGGCATACGCCTGGCGCTGGTATAATTTCCGGTGACACGTCTAGCCGCGAGTTTCCGTTGACGCTTGATCTTCGACGCGGCAAGCATTGATCGGTGAGCGGCTATGCAGAGTCAACAGCAGTCCTCAGCGGGGACATCGGTGGCGCAAGCCCAGGTGTCGCATGTCCCCGCCCCTCCCGACTTGTTTGTTGGCTATCAGACGAACGCCTCGCGGTACGACGAACTGCTCCACCCGAATGGTGTGGCGCGCCAAACCTGGCAGCATTTTCGCGGGCTGCTGGACCAGATGGGGCCCGCTGAATTCTCGCGGCGCTGGGGCCACTCGCAGCGGCTGATCTACGAAAACGGACTTTCGTACAGCGCCTATGGCGACCCCGACGAAAATGCTCGCCCGTGGGACCTTGATCCCCTGCCGCTGTTGGTGAGCGAAGCGGAGTGGAACAAGATTTCCATCGGCATCGCGCAAAGAGCCACCGTGTTGCAACTGGTGCTCGCCGACTTACTGGGACCACAACACCTGGTGAAAGAGGGTGTGCTGCCGGTAGAGCTACTGTTTGGCCACAGCGGATTTCGCTTGGCTTACCACGGGCAAATGCCACCGAGTGAGACGTTTCTGCCGTTCTATGCGGCCGATCTGGGTCGCGCGCCCGACGGCCAATGGTGGGTGCTTGCGGATCGAACGGAAGCTCCCTCAGGCATCGGGTTCGCGCTGGAAAATCGTGTAGTAGTTTCGCGTATGCTGCCCGACATGTTTCGGGCGTGCAATGTGCAACGGCTTGCGCCGTTCTTCATCGCATTCAAAGCACAGTTGCAGCGTTTGGCGCTTCAACAACCCGAAAACCCTCGTATCGTCGTTTACACGCGCGGACCACATCACGAGAACTATTTTGAAGACGCTTACTTAGCTCGTTATCTAGGCTACTCGTTGGTCGAAGCTGGCGATTTGGCCGTGCGTGACGACCGTGTGTGGCTAAAAACCCTCGATGGGCTGCTTCAGGTCGATGTGTTGCTTCGACGTCCCAACAGTGAAGCGTGCGACCCGCTTGAGTTCAGCGACGACACCGCCTTGGGCGTCGCGGGACTATTGCAAGCCGTGCGTAAGGAAACCGTTGGCATCGCCAATCCACTTGGCAGCGGGTTGGTCGAGTCGCCAGCGTTCATGGCGTTCCTGCCGCGACTGTGCAAGTTTCTGCTTGGCGAAGACCTGCTGTTGCCCGGTATCGCTACGTGGTGGTGTGGCGAATCCCAATCGCTCGGTCGCGTACTCGCGAACCAATCGCAGTTGGTGGTGCTTAACGCCTATCGCACTCGGGGCACTGGTTACGCGAGCGATAAGCGGCTCAACGCCATGGCGCCGGAGGAGCTGCGAAACCTGATTCAAACCAATCCAGGCCAGTTTGTCGGCCAAGAGAGACCAGCCCTTTCCACGGTACCGCGCTGGGATGATGGTGCGGCCAAGCCGGCCAACCTGGTGGTGCGTTCGTTTGCGGTGGCGTCGGGAGAGTCGTATTGCGTAATGCCAGGCGGGCTCGCACGCACATCCGATCCAACGGTGCCCAATCCGCTGACCGTGCCTGCATCGGGCGGCAGCAAAGACGCCTGGGTGCTTAGCTCGAAGCCGGTCGACCATGTAAGTCTGCTAACCCACCGCGATGACCGGATCGTGATCCGCCGGACCGGTGGCGACTTGCCAAGCCGCGTGGCCGACAACATCTTCTGGCTCGGGCGTCAGATTGAACGCGCCGACGCGGCCGCCCGGCAGATGCGAACGTTTATCTTGCAACTCACCAGCGAAACCTCCACTGGCAACGACGTGGTGCCCGGCACGCTGCTGCGAGCGTTGGCCGCCCAGGGCCAGATCGAGCCTGGATTCGCTCTGGACGAAATTCGCCATCAGCTACCACAACTCGAGTCGGCTTTGCCCGCGTTGGTCTTCGATCGCGACCAACCGGGCGCCATTCGCAGTTTGCTTGACAATATGTTTCGCTCCGCGTCATTAGTTCGCGACCGCATATCGACCGACTCGTGGCGCATCTTGGTTCACATCGACCAAGCTTTTCAGGCACCGCAAATCATCGACTTGACCGACGTGCTGAGTTTGCTCAACGGCCTGATCGCGGATCTGGCGGCGATTGAAGGCATGTGCATGGAGAGCATGACTCGGTCGCACGTGTTCCGGTTCCTTGACATCGGTCGCCGACTCGAACGCGCACTGCAGACGGTTGGTCTGTTGGACAGTTGCCTGATTGAGTCGTCGGGCAACGATAGCGACACGCTGGAAGCGATGCTTGAGATTGCCGATAGCGTCATGACGTATCGATCGCGGTACTTGGCAAATCTGCAGCTGCCGGCGGTGCTCGACCTGCTATTAACCGACGAAACGAACCCGCGTAGCGTCGCCTTTCAGCTTGCTACTCTCCAGGCGCAGATCGAACAGCTGCCGGGCGACGACCATCCTCCTGGTTACTTACCGCACGAACGACTGATCTTGTCGATGGTGCATGCCGTGCGGATGGTCGATGTGTTGGGCGTGTGCGAGTCGTATGACGTGGGAGATCGGCAAGTGCTGGCGTCGCTGATGGGTAGCCTGGACCGCAACTTGCAGAACCTGTCGCGTGAGATTGCCAATCGTTATTTGGTACACGCCGGACCATCGCGACGGATGTCGACTGCGCCGTTATCGCTGCATTCCGAAGACCACAGCTAACTACCATGCGATACCGCATCACCCACACCACGAAGTATGCTTACTCAGAACCGGTACCGGTGTGCCACAACAAAGTTCACCTCCGCCCCAGGGCGACCATCGGCCAAACTTGTGGGCTTTTCCGACTGATCGTGATACCTGAACCAATCGATGTGGAGACCGAGGTCGATTATTTTGGTAACTCCGTGGAGTATTTCTCACTTGTCGATTCGCATCGAGGGCTTTCGATTACCGCTACCAGTGAAGTTGATGTTTCCGCGACCAACGATGTCGCCAACTCCAGTATCTCGCCTGAGTGGGAAACGTTGGTCGAAGGGTTAAAGTCCCGTCCGCCGCAGGCCAGCATTAACGACTGCCTATTCGCGTTTGAATCGGACTACGCTCCGAAATCTCGCGATCTGGCGGCTTACGCCAAGGAATCATTCACGCCGCGGCGGCCAATCGTCGAAGCCGCGCTCGACCTCACCGCGCGGATTTTCGAAGAGTTCGAGTACGACCCGCGTGCTACCAACGTTCGCACCCAAGTCGACGAAGTACTTGCCAACAAGGCAGGCGTCTGCCAAGACTTTGCGCACTTCGGAATCGCTTGCCTGCGGTCGCTTGGACTGGCGGCGCGGTACGTCAGCGGCTACCTCCGTACGGCGCCGACGCCAGGCAGATCGAAACTGGTCGGAGCCGACGAGTCGCATGCGTGGCTGTCAGTGTATTGCGGCGAGCTTGGTTGGGTCGATTTCGATCCAACCAACAACGTGATTCCGACGACCGATCACGTAACCATCGGCTACGGGCGCGACTATGGCGACGTCTGCCCTATTCAGGGAGTATTCGTCGGCGGTGGCGACCAGACGCTCAGCGTATCGGTCGACGTCTCGCCGATCGAGTGAGCTAGCCTCGGGTGTTGTGGTCATATCCGACGCTAGCGCGTTCGGCTCACCTTTGGTCCAATTTCGCAAAGTACGCTCGCGTCGCCTCAATAACTTTAGGCGCTAGGATCAGTGTGGCGATCATGTTGGGAAACGCCATGAGCGCGAAGGCCGTGTCGATGATGTTCACCACCAGGCTCGCCGAGCCTACAGCCCCAACTAGCAATCCGACAAGGTAGAAATAGTTGTAGTATTCGCCACGCGCGGGTCCGACTAAGTACGACATGCACTTGCGACCGTAGTAGGCGTATCCGAACATCGTCGAAAACGCAAACAGCACCACCGACATTTGCACGATGGCCGAGCCCACGAAACCAAGCCCCGACTCAAATGCGCCGTCGGTGAGCGACACGCCAAGTAGTGTGTTATCGTCCAGCTTTGTCTCGTACAACTCGGGCGGGCTGGAGAGAATCACCAGCGCGGTCATCGTGCATACGACAAGTGTGTCGATAAGCGGACCAAGCATCGCAACTAGCCCCTCGCGCACGGGTTCCTCGGTCTTTGCCGCCCCGTGGGCCATCGGCGCGGTGCCGATGCCCGCCTCGTTCGAAAACGCCGCCCGCTTCACGCCGACGATAATCACATAGCCAATCACCCCGCCGGCCAGCGCGCTACCGGTAAACGCGTCGCGGATGATCATTTGCAGCACACCGGGGATTTGCGGCGCACGTAGAAACAAGATCGCCACCGCCGCAAATACGTACAGGCAACACATCAGCGGCACCAACTTCTCGCTGAACCTCGCAATCCGGCGTATTCCTCCCAGAATCACTGCGCCAACCCCAATCACCATCAGCACGCCCGACACCCAACGCGAAGCGTCGTACTGCGACTCGAGCATTTCGGCCAGTTGATTCGATTGAAACATCGCCAGGCAACCGATTACACCGAAGATTGAGAACATAATCGCCAACGGCCGAAATCGAGGGCCGAGGCCCAACTCGATGTAGTACATGGGCCCACCTTGGGCGATGCCGTTGGCGTCGACCTTGCGATACATGCAGGCGAGCGTGCAGGTGAAAAACTTGGTGCCCATGCCGACGAGCGCCGTCACCCACATCCAAAAAATCGCGCCCGGTCCACCCTGCGTAATCGCGATCGCGACGCCGCCGATGTTGCCCATGCCGACCGTGGCCGAAAGGGCTGTCGCGAGCGCCTGTAGGTGCGTGATCTCGCCCGGGTCGTCGGGATTGTCGAACTTGCCCTGGAGCACGTCGACGGCATGCTTCAAACGGAAGAATGGCACGCCGCCAGATCGCACCGTCAGATACAATCCACCGCCGACCAGCAAAATGATCAGCGGCCAGCCCCACGCGAGTCCGTTGACGAATAGGACCCACGTCTCGATGTGTGCGACGACGTTTGCGACGCCGTAGTAGCGATCGACCAGCACCCACAATCCAGCGCCAACCGCTGTCGCAGTCGTGATTGCAAGTAAGGTGGCTACTGTGAATCGATTTCGTGGCAAGCGAAATCTCCCTGGAATGCAATAGCGTCCGCTACGTCGGACTCTTGCGCCTGCGACACGTAACGGTACCACATAGCACCAGTTGGCCGCTACAAGAGATGTCTATTTCGCGGGCATTCGCGTAATTAGCGGGCACGAAAACAGCCAAGCTAGGGTACGTTGGCCCATTTGGCGCGAATCAATGGCAGGTGAGCCTGGGCCTCGGGCCACGATCGGACCTCCGCCAGCTTATCGGCGGGCACCTCGATTGCAGTGAAGTGTTCGCTCTTGAGTTGGTTGTCGAACTTGCCTTCGAGGTAGCCAAACGGCACACGAGCAGCCGCTTCTTCGAGCGACAAGTTCTTCTCGCGAGCGGGGATGAACGTCTTCCAGAACTCGTAGGGATCATCTTCTTCCAGCAGTTTCGCAAAGCGGGCTTCGACCAGCTTGCCGGTCGCCGAGTCGTCGGCGCTGCGAACTACCAGAATCGCGTGGTACGCCAGCGCCTTTTCCCAGTGCTTCTCGGCAACGACGTAGTGCGTGAAATGCAGGCGGTCGTCGAAACCCAAACTCAGGGGATTGGTCGCTTGGGTTGGCAACTCGGTTCCCGAGGCCAACATCCGCTGCATCTTGCGGGCGTCCCTGTGCCGAATAGCGTATATGAAGTGCATGCCGCTAAACGGCGTCGCCCAACCGTGCTCGCGGACCGAGTCGCGCAAGCGGATGATCACGTCGCCGTATTGAGGCGAACCATCGGGCGGTCCCACACTGGCAAACACGCAGTCGTACGCGCCAAACAATTCGTTCTCGAGTTGCGGCGTGGTGTGTTTCAGATGGCTCCCGGTTTTCTCCTCCATGAGGTACGACGAGAGTTGCCCGCGCTTGAGCACCTCACGCAAGTCTTCAAAGTGCAACCGGTTGACGATGGGAGCAGCAAGCGACTCGATCTTGTCGATAAGCCGCTGCTCCTTTGGATCGAGCGGCGCGAGAAACAGCTCAAACTCCGCCATGGTGCATTGAGAGCTAATCGCCACCCACTTGCGAAACGTTTCAACATCGATCTGGTGGTGGAACGGAAGGTCGGCGATAGCCGCCTGCCGCGCGGCGATCAGCGGACCACCCCCAATCGCTTCGGTTTGGGCGGGCACTCTTTGGGCCGATGATTGCCCCGCGCACCATAGGCAAATTGCAAGCGCTAGTTGAAATCGCATGACGGCTCCACGTGAATGAGAAGAGGTGAGTCGAAAGGCGCTAACCTCGGGTCTTCTCCACAGCACCCGACGCTAGCGCGTTCGGCTCACTCACAGATCGGATTTGGCAGATCATTGATCCAAAAACGGCAGTAGGTCGGTGTGGTGGCCGATCATCTTCCACTTGCCATCTTCTTTACGATAGACATTCGTAGCGCGGATCTTTACTTTGACCGGTTTGCCGTCCACCACGTTCGCACCGAGTTCGAAGTTGTGTACCACGGCCAAGTCGCTTCCGGCGTTCACATGAACGTCCTCCGGCTCAACCACGCCGCCCAGTTTCATCGCCGCTTGCTGTTGCCAGTCTTTGTGGGTCGCCTCCCAGCCAATGCGAAACGAATTGTCGGGACCGAGATAGGTAACGTCGTCGGCGTGCGACCACACCTCCGTCATCGGTTCGAGTTCTCCTTTGAACAGGGCATTCAACGCGGCATAAAATGCTCTGTTGGCGTCGAGCACTTCCGCCTTACTGTCGTCGGCAGGTTCTTGTGCCCAGAGGACACACGCGCAGCCAAACACGAGCGCGACAATCAATGTGGTACGAGTGGCCATCGTAGTCTCCTCCATTGGGGGGGCGATTTGAGACCGACAAGCAGCCGGATCTGCACTGCTCGCAACATAATTGGAGCAGGGTTTGGCCGTCAACCAAACGACGCGGCATTCCGTTGGCCTTGTCAAGCAGTTCTTGCCTGCGACAGCGTGTCCAAGCGACCGTGTCTGGTTGCGACTTCTATTCACCAAGGCATCAATCAATGGGCCTTGTGGGGGGCATCTCCGACGCCGACTATCGGGGTTAGAGGCTCCTTCCACAGTCTGTTTGCCACGTAGGCCTCCGTAGGCGCGGAGTTGTTGGTGGCCGCCTTGCTGGCGATAATGGCCCTAAGTCGTAAGCGGTCGGCCGTCATCCCTTGCTCTGAGAGTCATTGCCATGCGTCATCTCGTAGTCATTGTCGCCAGCACCCTCGTTGCAGCTTCAACGCTGGCCGACGATCGTTGCGCTCAGCCTTCGCCGCGGGAGATGGCCGAGGCGTTAGGCGTGGAACTGCCGAGGTTGCCTTGGCACCTGGCCAATATCTGGTGGAGGTTCGAAGAGCCGGTGCGAGATTTTGAGTCGCTCGAAGTTGACGTCGCCATCGATCGCGATGTGTCGGATGACTACAACTTGTACATTTCGCCTTGCGGTTCAGCGACTATCAACGGCTTGCAGTTCTACGGCGGCATGCAAACCAACATCAACGGTTGGGCCAACAAGCAAAGCCGTACGCGGGTGCATCGGGGACATGGGGCCATCTTCTCGCGGTGGTCGGCAGACAAGCGAACGCCGATCGGGTTGGACCATGTTCGTACGGCAGCCGACGACTGCCTAGTGGAGAGCGCCGGCTATGAGGGTGAGTTCGCCAGCGTCCGCAGACCGTACGCATGGAAGGCAGGAAACTACACTTGGAGTATAACCAAGGGAGAGACCATCGAGCACAACGGCCAGCCTGCTACCTGGTTCACCTGTCGTGTGAAAAATCTGGCGGACGATACAGAAGTCGAAATGGGCAGCCTGCTGTTCGAGGGCGAGAAGTTCACCTACGGTGATCGCCATTCGGCGTTCGTCGAAGTCTACTCGACCAGTAAGATCCCGCGCTCGAACATCCCAAAGGTAAACGTCATCTTTGGCATGCCACGGTTGAATGGAGAAAAGCCCGTGCTCGAGGGTGTATCGGCGTACTATCCCAATCAGGGAGGAGCCGGTTCGCCCGACTGCGCAACGGTTCGCACCGAGCGTGATAGCTGCATTGTGGAAGTGGGCCCGATCTTCCGTCGAAACGAACAACAGCGAAGCCACGAACTGAAGCTGGAGCCAACTGGCGGCGCGTGATGAAGATGCTATGCATAACTCTTCCGGAGATTCATCCGTGTCACGCTTCCGCTTACACCGTTCCTCGCTGGTAGTCGCATTGGCTTCATTGCTGATTGCCTTGGTGATTGTGGTTCCCGGAGTAGTCTGTTCGTCAGGAGGCGCTTTCTACAACTCGGCGAGTGGCGGCGGTCATGTTACATGGACCGAGTTCGCGCATGGCTGGCCCTATCGCTTTCTACTGAGAACCAACTATGACAAGTTAGCCGCAACGCCAGAACCGCTGTTGGGTATCCCGTGGCTATCTTCGGCCGCATGGGCCATATGGCAAGCCGAGGATTGTGAGTTCTCATTTTCCAAATTGCTAGCCGATCTGCTTGTGGTGCTGATTGGAATCTGCTTAGTTGCCTTTCTTTGGGAATGGCGGCGACGGAGACGGGCGCGACTCAGTCAGATTCGACTCTCGGAGTTATTGCTGCTTACTTTTCTATTTGCAGGTGCACTCGGGTGGCACTCGTTCCAACTGAAATCGCATCGTGCGGAACAACAACACGTGCGAACTCTCGAAGGCACCGCGGTAACCGACGAGGGACTCGAACTCGCCGCCGCCAGGCCCGAGTTTCACGTCTACGAAGAGTGTTTCGCCCCCACCTGGCTTGTGCGACTTGTCGGCGAGGAATTGCTTCCTCCCTATATGTGGCATCCGTCGGAGATATTCTACGATCCAGTAAATCTTGAGTCCTCTGATTCCTTCGACCAGGCGCTTCCGCATATTAGGCCCCTTAAGTACGTCAGGAACCTCAGCTTCGCGGATGATCCATGGCAGACTACCTATCCATATTCGTCGGTTGCCGAATTGCCCCAGATACGAAGCCTCGAAATCGGAGCTAGCGATCCGACTTGGTATCGAGTAGATCAGGTAGAAGCTAGGAAGATAGCCGAGTTGCAACAAATTACCTCCCTCGTGCTTCAAAGCCCTGACATGATCACGCCCGAAGCCAAGAAGTTGCTGAGCGAACGAATTCCCAACTGCACGATTGAGTACGTGTTTGACGAGTAATGGGGCGTGCAAAAGCGGCCGAATTTTCTTGTAGAAAGTGGGCCACTCATTATGTTAGGCTGCATCTGCAAACCGGTCGATTGTCCGAGCGGCGGCTGCGGGAGCGAGTTGTTGTGTACCGCATGTGTTTGTGGGATGTGTTGGCCAACGAGGGTAGGGCTTTGTCCCCCTATCGACACCTCGAGTGCATCCTTCCACCTGCCCAACGATTCGCGCTGGCGGAACACGCGCTGCTCGCTGCGCCGGCGGACGTCCGCCTTTCTTGTTAGGTGTTAGGGGAGTTGTAGGGTAGGTGGTTCTGCCGCCTCGGCGGGTTCACCTACCTTCATCGCTGGGTACTTGGCATTCGTCAGTTGAGCGAGGGAAGTGACCCAATGGGGTCACTTGGGTCGCGTGCGGCCGCTGACTTACGACTTGGAAATGGCAAAAACGATCGGAAAAAGTCGACGCATTCGCAACTCGCGCGGATGTAAGTTGTGAACATCAAGTGACCCAAGGAATCGTTTTCGCGAGTTGGGTCACTTGGGTCATTCCGTCTTCGACGGGTCGGGAGTTGGAGGTTAGACGATTCAATTGGCCATGCGTCATTCCCAAATCAATTGTCCCTTCGCGGCTCAAGAACGGACAAAATGGACAATTCGAATTCTCCTTGGGAAATGAAAAACATCGAGAAATACAGAGGAAAACGAAAACCGGCGAGGACGATAAGAGGCGAATAAAGTCCCCTAAAATCGTTCTTCGACATGCGGGACAAAATGGACCTTAGGGTAGTGGCGAGGGGCAAGTGGCAGGTGGCTATCAGTTGCACGGTGACAACATGCGGGTGTTCGGGGGGCTCCTGAAGTGTAGGCTCGGTTTTGGTCTAATGGGTCGCAGTTGCCCAGGGACACCTACCCGCGAGTTGGAAAGTCGATGATCGAAATGTTGTTAGTCGCTGATTCACCTCCCCCCGTGATCGATACGGCATGGGCCCTAATGCTGGTTATACGCGTGCTGCACATCACTTGTGCCGCGTTAATGCTGGGCGGGTTGGTCTATCTCAAGGTGGTCGTGGCACCGCTCGCTGAGGGTGCCGAGGATCGCGACGAAGCACTTTTTCATGGGCGGCGGTCGGCCTGGGCCAAGTTGGTGATGTTGGCCACCACGTTCTTGCTACTGAGCGGGTTCGTCAATTTCTTCTACATCGTGACGAGCAACGAGAAGCTGCCGTCAACGTACCACATGCTGTTCGGCATCAAGTTCCTGCTGGCCATGTTTGTGTTTTTTGTGGCTGCGGCAACTGCGGGCAGTTCGGAGGCGGCGATGAAGATGCGGGCGAACTTGGGCAAATGGCTGTCGATGGCGCTCGCGGCGACGTTGTTGATCTTCGTTATCGCGGCGACAATGCGAACTTTTGATAAGATCCCGCGGGTGATCGACGAACCAGCCGCCGGCGCCGATGTTGCGAACGAGAACTCGTGAACCGTAGCGCGTTAGCCAGAAATTGATTGAAACGTGAGCATGGACAAGAAAGCTAAGAAACGCGTCGAAGTGCTGCGCAAGAAGATCACACAACTGCAGCAGCAGCTTGCCGGCGCAAAGCAGCAAATGGACGACCCCGAAGAGGTTCGTCAGTACGAAGCCCAGATTTCCGCGGCGCAAGAGGAAATCGACAAGCTCAAAGCGAGCTAGCTCGATTCGCCATCACGCGGCCGCATCAGTCGGCGGGGCCGCGCCCGTTGGCGTGTAAACACCTGGTTCGTCGACGCCATCGCCGTTCCAGTCGCCGGCGACCGGCTTGTCGCCGCGCGAACCCATCTCGAACACGCGGTCCACGGCGTCGAGTTCGCGGTTGCCGTTGGTGTCGACGGTCCAAACGCCATCGGCAAACACGCCCAGGTCGTCGATTCCGTCGCCATTCCAGTCGCCGACGACTGGAGTGCCGTGGCCACCGAAGTCGACGCTTGCGTCGGCCGACGTGAAGACGCCGTCGCCGTCGGTGTCGAGATTCCACCGACCGCCGCGGAACACGCCAATCGTGGCGATGCCATCGCCGTTCCAATCACCCGTGACCGGCTGGTCGCCCACTTCGCCATACTGAAAAACGTGATCGATCAAATCAACGCGGGCGCGACCGTGCGGGGTGCGTTGCAGCAGCCGATGGCCCTTGGTGGCTTCGTCGGCTTTGGGCGGAACGTTCTTCGCCTTGCCAGGCAAGCGACCGGGCGTGTTGGCGGTGTCGGGCATGCCGGGTTCATGCTCAATCGCCCAACCGTCGGCCACCCAACGGGGACCGAAGATGGCAATGTCGGTTTTGCCGTCGCCATCCCAGTCGCCGGTGGCTGGAAGGTCGTGGTCATCGCCCAACATGGCAAGCAAGTCGCCGGAGTCCCAACGCCCATTGTCGTTCAAGTCCACATACCACCGTCCATCCACGAACACACCGATGTCGTCGTCGCCATCGCCATCCCAGTCGCCCACCACCGGAACACCGCGCGAGTCGCCAAAGCCGACGATGGTCTGGCTGTCGCCTTCGGACTCGTCCTGCTCGCCAAGCTGCCAAGTAGCCTGGTCGAGTTCGGCCGACTCCCATGTGGCGGCGTCGACACGCGTTGACGTGAGTTGGGCCAGCGCCCGCTCGGTAACCGGTGTGCTACGAGGGAAGCCAGCGTTCATCAGACTCAAGTGCCAGGTGTACCCAATCGCCGGCGTGGGACCACCAAATATCCTAGGTGCCGGCCGCTCGGGCGCGGGGATTGGGAACAGAGAAGGTTGGATGCGTGGCAGTGCCGCTGGTGCGACGAATGGATCGGGTTGTTCTTCGGGAGGATCGGGAATGATGAACACCGTGGTCGTATCGACTTCGCTGAAATTGTTCTCCTGCGAATGCTGGCCGGCAGCCAGTGGTACGCGGAAGATCACGTCGTTGCCAAACTGCGACCGCATTTGCTCGATGGCCGCCTGCTGTTCCGGGTTGATTCCACCCGTTTTGATGAGAACCGGATCGCGGGCCGCGCCGGGAATGTTCACCACCAAGCCGCCAGTGGTACCCTGTGTATCAACACCGTCAATAAGCCCTTCGGGATGCACCTCGACTACCGCATAGTTGCCCCCGGGCAAGCCGGCGAACTCGTAGTAGCCGCTGGCGTCGGTCACGGCGCGGATTGGCCCGTCGTCGTAGTAACCAGCCAGCGCCTCGTCGCCCATGATTGGATCGCCAGAGTAACCTTGCCGCAACTCGAGCACGACACCCGCAAGTGGACGATCGTCGGGCGTTCGCTGCCCATCGCGAATCAGCGAGATGTCGTCGGGCACTCCGTCGAACGTGACGATCGGTGGGCCGTCGATGAACACATAACCAGAAAGCCTGGCCGGTGGGACTTCGCAGAAGTCGTAGTTCACAAGGTGCTGGTGAGAGCCGAGATGAATGTCGCCGATCGTATCGACGCCAAAGAACGAACCGCCACCCGAACCAATGTTGTATCCGCCGTTGAAGTACCCGGTCGGCTGGTGCTCGTGCACGCTGTAGATGCCCGGACGCAGGTCGTC
This sequence comes from Pirellulales bacterium, assembly GCA_028279215.1. Classification (GTDB taxonomy): domain Bacteria; phylum Planctomycetota; class Planctomycetia; order Pirellulales; family Lacipirellulaceae; genus Aeoliella. The sequence continues at coordinate 75,442 of JANQOF010000054.1, read as the reverse complement.
GAACACATACTCGCCGTTGGAGTCAGTTGTGGTGGTGGCAACAACGTTGCCGTTGTGATCGAGCAGATCGATGCGCACGCCAGCAATTGGTGGTTCGTCGTCATCTGGATCGCAGTCGCCATCGGTATCGACATGAACTTGACCACGAATGCTACCGGGCAGCAATTCACCAAAGTTGTACTCCGTGCCCGATTGGCCAAAGGCAATCATAATCTGGCTGATCATGTCGCCGGGTGGCGACTGCTCGGCCTTGCCGCCGAGGTTGCCCGGAGTATCGATGCCGTCGAGCCAACCCGTAGGGTGAACTTCCATAATCGCGTACTTGCCTGCCGGCAGGTCGGCGAACTGGTAGAAGCCTTGGCTGTTAGTCACGGCGCGGCGACCGGTGTCGTTGCCATCGCCATCGAGCAGTTTCAGCGTAACGCCTCCGATGCCCTGCTCCGTGTCGCGATCGAACACGCCGTCGTCAGACCGGTCGTGGTACACCCAGCCCGACAGCGAAACACCAATGTGCTCACAGAAGTCGTAGTTCACCGCGTCTTGCCCATGGCTGAGCCGGATGTTGACGATGTCGTCGGCGCCCGAAAGCTGGCCGCCGGCGGTGCCAACGCGCTCGCCGCCGTCGAAGTATCCCTCGGGCTGGTACTCGCGAAGGCGATACTCGCCGGCGTCAAGGCCGTCGAACCGGTAGCGCCCATTCGAGTCAGTGTAGGTGGTGGCGACCACTGTGCCTTGGGCGTTCATCAGGTCGATTTGCACGCCCTCGAGCAAGATTTCGGGATTGTCGAAGTCGCAGTCAGGGCCGTTGGAGGCCATCACAAAGCCGGCAATCGAACCCGGGACGTGTTCGCAGAAATCGTACCGCGTGGCAACCAATCCCGAGGTGAGAACGACTTGGCTGATAGTATCCGTGCCCGTCAATTCGCCGCCAGCGGTGCCAACGCGACGATCGCCATTGAAGTAACCGTCAGGCTGGTGTTCGAATACTTGGTAGACTCCTGGAGCGAGGCCAGTGAACGAGTACTCTCCGGCGAAGTCCGTGAACGTGGTGGCGACCACCAAGCCCGTCTCGTCGAGCAAATCGATCTTCACACCCGCCAGCAGGATATCTGGATCGTCGAAGCTGCAATCGCCGTCGGTCGAAGCATGAACGCGCCCAGAAATCAATGCCGGCAGCAACTCGCCAAAGTTGTATTCCCGGGCCACGTCGCCGAATGCGAGTACCGCGCCCGTAATCTCGTCGACTCGGCGAGTCGACTCATTGGCGGCCACGCCACCGTGGGTTCCGGCGGCGTCGATCCCATCGAGCCACCCTTCAGGATGGTACTCGCGTATGCCATAAATTCCGGGAGACAAGTTGGTGAACTCGTAGTAACCAACCGATCCGGGCGCGCTCGAGGTAGTCGTCGTCACTCCCGTCGGATTCCCGTTGGCGTCCAGCAGTTCGACGACAACCCCGCCGATGCCCTCTTCGGTATCACGATCGAACGCACCCTCGTTCGACCTGTCGTGATAAACCCAACCGGAAAGCGATGGGCCGACATGTTCGCAGAAGTAGTACTCGGTGGCGTCTATGCCCGAGCCGAGTTGGATACTCGAGATCAAGCTGTACTGCTCGCCAATGTCGGAAGCCTCGCCTCCGGCAGTTCCCACGTGCTCCTTACCGTCGTAGTAGCCATCGGGTTGGTGCTCGCGGACCTGATACTCTCCGGGAGCCAGATTCGCAAAGCGGTAGCGGCCGTTCTCATCGGTTTCGGTAGTTTCGAGAACCGTGCCGCTGGCATCGAGCAAATCGATGCGAACCCCGGCCAGCAAAATTTCGGGCTCATCGATGTTGCAGTCGGGGCCAGTGGTAGCATGCACTCGGCCGGCAATCGAACCAACGAGCAATTCGCCGAAGTTGTACTCGACGCCATCATCGCCGAAGCCAAGCACCGCGCCGGTGATTATGTCGACTCGCCCTCCCGACTCATCCGCAGCCGCGCCGCCGTGGCTACCAGGAGTATCCTTGCCGTCGAGCCAACCTGTGGGCTGTACTTCGCGTACTCCGTAGGTGCCTGCGGTCAGGTTGCGAAACTCATAGTAGCCCACGCTGCCGGGTTCGGTCGACGTAGTGGTGGTGATACCGGTTCCGTTTCCGGCGGCATCCAACAGCTCGAGGGTCACTCCGCCGATGCCTTGTTCAGTGCCGCGATTGAATACGCCGTCATCGGACCGGTCGTGATACACCCAACCCGAAAGCGTCGCCAGTGGAATCTGCGCTTCGTGAGCAACCGCGCCAGCGGTACGGTCGGTAAAGTCGCGTTCGGTCGAGTACGCATCGTTAGGCAGATCCAGGTTGAGCGTTGCGGTCGACTCGGCAGTTGCCATGTTGGCGTCGAATGCATCCCAGTAAGTCCCGTTCAGCGTCAGGTCGACAAACCCTTCCGCAGAGAACTCACCGACCATGGTGCTCCGCTCGAACTCTGCCCCCTCGACCAAAGAGTTTACGCTGTCGCCGGCGGGGTCAGCGAACTGGAGCTCGTCGACATCGATCGAAAACTTGAGCGACTCGCCCGCCTCAAAACCTGAGAACGTGAAAACGATGTCCGTACCACCATCGACGACCGCCACACTATCGACCGTGAAACCACTTGCATCAACGATCGACAGACCTACCGAGTCGAACGCCCCACGGCCACCGTCGGCGATATCGAAGAAGATGTCGCCATCGGTCAGGCCGTCTGCACGCTTGTCGCCACTAATCACCAAGCGATCGAGCGTCGTGCCGGTCGCACCGCCGACAAACGTCACTTCGATGACGTCGGGCTGGCTATCGTCGCCGGAGGCCTCTTCGAAGTACACGCTACCGAGCAACACCTCGGGAGCGAGACCATCGGCAGCAAGCAGTTGCCTGGGTTCCAGATGCTCCACACCGCCACGGATTTGGCGCGACTTGACCACTGCAACTGTTCTGGATGACCTGGGCGCGGTCGACTTGCCAAACAGACTTTGTAAGAGTCCCACGGCGGTGCCTCCTTGCTGGTTGCGACTCCTGAGCCGCGACTGGATCGTATTAGCGGGATGTGGCCGTTGGACGGTTGGCCGTTTTTTGCTGGGGGACTCCGTTCAATCGCCAGACCCGAAGGGTAGTATCGAAGCTACCGCTGACGAGCAACTCGCCGGTGGAATCGACGGCCAAGGTGCTTACAGTACCTGTGTGACCCTCAAGCACTTTCGTAAGAGACGGCCCTGTGGTCCACCAAACTTGGATGCGATTGTCGCTTCCGCCAATGGCCAACTGCTCCTGGTCGATGAACTTCAGGCAGAATGCCTTGGCGGGTCGGACGTACAACTGCTGTCGGCGCTCGCCCGTCGCTGGATTCCACAATGTCACCACTTCTCCGTCGCCACCCGTGGCGATCGTTTGACCGTCGGGAGAGTAAGCAATGGCGCGGATCCGTCGCGATCCCGCATCGATCAATTGAACCTGCTCGGCCGTACTCACGTTCCAAATGCGCAACTGACCGTCGCTACTTCCGATGGCCAGATATTGGCCGTCGGGCGAAAAAGCTGCCGCCGAGTGGTCTTTGTTCGGGCACTCAATCGCAAGTTCCAGATTCCCGCCCGACAGGTTGTAGATGTGGGCCGGGCAACAAAACCCCGTGGCAGCGAACTGCACGCCGTTCGGGTGAAACACCACCGAGCGAAAAGGTCGGTTCACCTTCTGCGTCACGCTGACATGTTCGCCCGTAGTGAGATTCCAGACATGACAACAACGATCTTCACCGGCAGACACCAATGTCTCGCCATCAGAGGAAATTCCCAGTCCGCGAACCCAGTCAGAGTGTTTGGCGAAGCGATCGAGCATCTCGCCCGATTCCACATCGAACACGCGCACCACGTGGTCGTCGCCGGCAGCAATCAGGCGCTTGCCCGCGGCGTCGATCGCAACTCCGGTAACAACGGCCGTTTGTCGCTGTGGGTTGTCGTCGAAGGCATCCGGATCGCCGAACGCAATGACCTGCGCGGAAGCGACCGTAGCGGTTTCGGCCCACGAATAGTGAATGCTGCACGCGATCGCCAGCGACGCGGCCGCACAGCGATAGACTCTCTCCCAGTTAGCAGTGGCATCCATGCCTATCACGCTCCCCAGTATAGACGTTCCCTCCTCTCCTTTATCGTCTATGGAACGCAGTGGCTTTCAGAGAAGTGGCTAAACCAACGATTGCTAGCAGCGCAGCCGCACCGTCAATGGCTACGCCAGAAGCCGGGCAATAGTAACACGAGCACCGCGAATAACTCCAACCGCCCGAGCATCATCAAGAAAATGAAGAGCATCTTTGAAGCTGACGTGAAGTTGGAGTAGTTCTCCTTGGCCCCCACCGTACCCAATCCTGGCCCAATGTTGTTGAGCGTGGCAGCCACGGCGCTCGCGGAATCGATCAGCTTGTTTTCGGCCGACTCGCCAACTCGCGACCACGTCGACTCGGGCTCAATTGCCACCAACGTGATCCAACTGAGCATGAATATGAACGTAATGAGCCCGAAGTACAGCAGGATCTGATTTTTGAGTTCCGGGTCGCCTGCCACTTGCCCTCCCAGCTTGATGGGCCGCACAACCGAAGGATGGTAGCTACGTTCGACCTCCATTCCCAGAATCTTGATGAACAACACATGGCGAATCACCTTCAATCCACCGCCGGTACTCCCGGCACATCCACCCACAAACATTAGTAGGAACAGCAGCGCCCGCGCGAGTTCGTGCCACTCGTCGAAGTCGTGCGTCGCGTAGCCCGTCGTGGTGATAATCGACACAACCTGAAACAGCACGTACCGAAATCCGACCCATAACTCCTTGAACCAGGCCAAACTGTCATTCGGATCGAACTCGCCGTAGATACCCACCGACAACCCGAGTATGACCGCCGTAGCTACTGCAATACCACCGATGTATGTGCGCCACTCGATGTCGCGCAACATGATTCCGGGTCGGCCGATGAGCGCCAAGTACAACAGAGTGAAGTTGGTGCCGGCAATGATCATGAACAAAGTGATGGTGTAATCAACCGCTTCGCTTTTGAATGCCGCGATGCTGTTGTTGTAGGTACTGAATCCGCCGGTGGCCATCGTGCCAAAGGCATGACAAAGCGCATCGAACAGACTCATGGATTCGAGCATCAGTATGATCGTTAGTACAATGTTGAGCATTACATAGATGGCTGCAAAGTTCCACGCCGTGTGTTGCATCCGCTCTTGCGAACCTTCTTTGCTAGGCCCCGGCATTTCGGCTCGCATTAGCGCCTTACCCGCAGACCCTTGACCCAACACCGCCACGAACAGCACGATGATCCCCAGGCCGCCCAAGAAGTGGGTGCTCGATCGCCAAAACAGAATACACCGCGGCACCAGCGCCGGAACTTCCAACTGCGTCAGAACGGTGGCGCCGGTGGTACTGAATCCCGATTGCGACTCAAACAAACAGTCGGCAATCGACATCGGTACGGCGACCGCTGGGTCGTCCAGTGCGTAGCCCCGGGAGGTGCCACTCAACCAATAAGGCAAGGCACCAAGAACCGTGGCCAGGACCCAACTAAGCCCAACGACAGCCATGGCTTCTTTGCGATAGATCGTCAACTTCGCGTTGCGGCCAATCCAACGCAACAGCGCACCAACTGCTAGGCAAATAGTAATCGAAGCGAGCAGTGCGTAGCATCCGTCCGACTCGAACTCAACCGCGACGCCCATGGCGGGAAACGCCCACGGAACACTGCCAAGCATCGTAGCGCCCATGAGCCAACACAGCACGCCAAGCAACTTCGCAACGAGTGGATAATTCATCTGGGTGATCTATTCGCTGCTGAACATACGAACCACCGCGTCGGCGTTCGCTTCGTCGACCATCACCACCACATTGTCGCCCGGCTTCAAGCGGTCGTCGGCCCCAGGCACGAAAGCGAACTCGCTACGAATCACCGCTGCTATCAGGCATCGTTCGGGCAAGCTGAGTTTGGCGAGCACATGCTCGGTGATCACGGCGCCTTCGAGCACCTCGATCTCGAGTACGCAGATTTCGCCATCACCCAACGGCGTGCGAGAAATCACGGGACCAGAGTTCAGGTAGCCGAGGATTTGCTTTGCCACCACTTCGCGGGGGCTCACGGTGATGTCGATGCCGAGTTTGCCCACTACGTGGGCATAGTCGGGGCGGCTTACAAGGGCCATTACCATCGCGGTACCGATGTCGCGAGCCTCGACAGCCGCCATGATGTTGTTCTCGTCCTCCCCCATACACGCAACGAACACGTCGGCCGCGCCTACTCGTTCCTCCTCAAGGCTGTCGCGCAATGTGGCATCGGTATGCACCACGGTCGTTTCCTGCAACTGCGCTGCCAAGAAGTCGCAACGCCCGCGGTCGGCTTCGAACAGCGAGACATTGAACCGCTGAGCTTCGAGGATGCGCGCGAGGTGATATCCGGTCTCGCCGCCGCCGGCAATTACAACACTAAGTTTGCGTCCCGACTCGCCGCAGAATGTAGGCTTGATTGCATCGACTTCCTTTCGCGACCCAATCACGGTGAGGCGGTCGCCAGCCTCTACCACGTCGTCGGCCGAAGTAATACGACTTTCGCCCTCGCGAACGATCGACCCCACACGAATGCGTCCTGGAAGGTCGAGTTCGCGAATTGTCTTGCCTACGCTCTTCGAATTGGGCGAGACGAGCATCTCGTGAACTTCGATTTCGCCGCGCGCCAGGTTTTCGACCACCACGGATCCAGGGTGGCGAATGCCGCGCGCAAGTTCCATTGCCGACAAGTGCTCGAGACTGATAAGCCGGTCGATGCGAAAGTGACGTTGATAGTCGAACGTGCTCAAGTCACGGAACACGGGAGCGTACACACGGGCCACACTCCGCCGCGCGCCCATCGCCTTGCCCATGCTGGCCGACACCAGGTTCACCTCGTCGTCACCTGTTACCGCCAAGCACAGGTCGCAACTGGTGACGCCCGCCTGAAACAGCACACTCGACTGCGACGCCGATCCATGCAGGCCGCGCACGTCGAGTGTCTCATTCACGTGTCGGATATGGTCGGCGTTGTTGTCGACCACCGTTACACTGTGACCGTTGCGGCAAAGCAGAGCGGCGATGGAGTGGCCAACCGTGCCTGCACCTAATACGACGATGCGCATCCTGACTTACCTTCGATATACCAGCCTCTGGCAGGCCATAACCCAGGGCCCACGAAAGTCCAACGTTAGTCGGCATGTGTTGCCAACGCAACGGGGAGGCGAGGCGCAGCGCCGAGCTGAAAGGTTGGCAGATGCACGAATCGCAGCTCAACCGGCGTCAGAATCGCCCGTAGCTTCTTCGGCGACGATCGCCGTCTTCTCGTCCCCTTCGCCGGGCGACTCTGCCGTGGAAACTCCGTTGCTGGCTTCCTGGTTGTCGTCACTCGCCTTGTCGGCAGGCTCTTCCCCGTCCGCCGCGTCTCCTTCATCGGCAGACTCTGCTTCGTTCGACTCGGCTTGCTCCACCTGCTCCGCGGGAGTGCTCGGTTCGGCTTCATCGGCCGGCGACTCAGCATTATCGTCGGTGGATTGGAGACGCCGCTGGTGCTCTCGAAGCTCCTCTTCAAATTTCATCTCCGCATCGAAGTTCTCAATCACTTCCCACAACGGAAAGTCGTCTGGAATCTCCTCGTTGTTTGCCTTGAGCACCCGGTAATAGTCTTCGATGAACACCAACAAGTCGTCACCCGTCACACCATCTGGATCGAGCAAGTCGTGACCCTGCTCGCGGAAGTTGTCCACCAACTGGCGCCACAGCTGAAAACCCTCTTCGTACAACCGCTTCGCGGTAACGTCGTCCTGGTTGTCGTCATACGCCTGCTTAGCTTGGAACATCTTGCGACGCGCGTCGACTGCCGTATCGGTCTGTTCAAATTCGGCGCGAAGCGCCCAGTAGTTGTAGTTCGCGTCGGTCTTGTAGCGCTGCGTATAAATGAGATTGGTGCGCTGATCCGAGAGTCGGTCGGCAAGCATGCTGGCCTGCTTCCGCGAGGCGGGCTTCTCCTTGGCAAGACGGTCGACGAACTCGGCGTCAGTGACCGCAATCGCTTGCGCGGCGACACCCGCTAGCTGATACTCCTCTGTGGTTCGTTCTTCCAACGGCTTATCAAGCGCAGCCCGCTCGGCGTCGGACAACTTGGCCCGTTTCTCATCGACCATCCTATCGCGTAAACTAGGCGCCAAGTTGTCGAGTTGTTTCTCAAGGCCTTCCACTTCCTTGGCCAAGTCGTGTTCATGCCCCAGAAATAGAATGCGACCAGTGGAGTGCTCGATCGGTTGATCGCCAAAGTCGCGCCAGTCGTCGGCAGCAATAGCCCACGCCGCTTGGCCCTTCTCGAATTGGCCTTCTTCTTCGATCGCCTCGGCGTAGCTCATCTGCGACTTCGCTGGGCTGGAGTAGACAATCTTCTCGCTCTTTTTGCCAATACTCTTGCCACGATCGCGGATGGACGCGACGGTGTCCAAGTACTCCTTCTTCGACACGAGCCAATTGTCCCTCTCGTCACTGCCGGGCGGCACGTCATCGCCGTGGAATTCGTCGTCGGCCTTGAACAAACGTCGATACTGAACGTGTTCGTCGGCCCGACCAATCTTTTGCCCCACAAACCACCCAAGGTCCCACAGCAACTGCGGAATCTGAGGATTCTCTTTGTTCTTCTCCACACCTTGCTTAAGAAACTCGATTCCTTCACGAACGTAATAGTAGCGGTCACGGTAGTCGTCGAATTGCACCGAAACGTTGTAGCTCACGTTCCACGACTGGTACTTCCAAAATGTGATGAAGTTGGGCTGCAGACGAGCCAGTTGCTCCAGAGTGGCCGTGAGATTGGTCCAGTCTTCCTTCTTCTTGTACTCGTCGGCTTGGCCCCACAACAGGTTGACAGCCACGCCCCTCAGTCCTAGCGTCAGCAATTTCATCGTTTCGCTGGCCGGATCGATTTCGCCTAGGTTCGCCTGACTTAGCCTGTTGTCCACTCGCATTTTCGAGAGCTTACCGCCCTCTTTGTCGACAAGCGTCGCCGGTCGACTAAGACCGTAAAGTGGAAACAGCAGTACGATAATAAGGCCCAGATAAATGAGTTTACGATTGAATGAACTTTGCTTGTTCATTTTGCCACCTCACGATTCCGCAACAGGAAGTAACCGACAAATGCCAGCCCAATCACGTAGGCAACTCCGATGGTTAGCTGCTGCGCCACCTGATTGGCAGGAATGTTGAAGCCATACGCGACGTACCTTGCCGTGTTGAACTCACCGAAATCGGGCAGAACGCCTGCCAGAGTCCGCATAGCGAACTGCAACACATCGTCTACGAATACCATCAATTTATAGGCGATATTCTGGTTCTTAAAGTCGGAGATCAGGTTCATGTGCGTGACCAGTCTCACGAGCGCCTCGATCGGTCCACCGCCCTCCTGGGCATCGGTTGCCACCCTGACGAAGAAGTCGCGCTGGAATCCGAGCAAGATGAACGACACCGTAAACAGCATCGCGATCGGACCACTGAGAATGGTGCTTGCCATCACCGCGATGGCGATTACTAAAACCATCTGGATCCAGATGCTCAGGTACGCCTTGAAGAAATTCCAAGCGGGCGATGCGTCGCGAAGATGAATATAGCAATCGCCCTGGGCGAATCCAAAGTACTGCGCGCGGTCTAGGCATTGAACGACAACCTCGATCTGACCATCCTCATTCACTAGGTCGTCCAATAAATCGATCGGTTCGTTGTTGGTGTCGACCAGTTTGCGGGGAAAGAACTTACGGTCGATGGTCGCATCTTTGGCTGAGAAGAACTCGGGCTGAGTCTTCAAATCGCTGCCCGGACGCTTGAGCTGAATAATGCCTTCGACGGGCGTTTCTATATCTGCTTTCCAGGTACGGAACACGCGAACCACCAACTCGATAGGCAAGAACTGGCCCTCGTCGCCCTCGTCGATGAGGACCGAGTCGTCGATATCGTCGAATGTCCAGATGGCTGCCGCCTGCGTGCCCCCTTCGATGAAGCTGCGGTAGCCCCACTCCTTACCAACGCTAACGCCCTTCGCGACTGGCGCGCCTTGTCGATTTAGGAAGCTAATCTTGCCTCCCTGTGGCACGCGAGCTTGCATGGTTGATAGTGGCTGAGAGACCACGTAGCGATCTCCTCGCTCGGTGATCGCGTGGTCATGATTGTGTTCGTACTCGGCGACCACCGTACCATCTTCACGCACCAGCAACGGATGCGAATGGCCCTTGTCGTACGATGTCGATTCGGGCAGTTCGGCCTGGGCGGCGATGGTATGAGTGTGGCTCAATGCGCGATTGACAAAGATGTAGCTGCAAGTGCCCATGATTGCCAGCAGCACGGAACCGACGATGGTAAAACCAAGGATCCGACCAAGAATAATGTCTCCGGCCCGCACCGGTTTCGTCACGATCGTGTAAATCGTCTTGTTCTTGAAGTCGTTCGGCAGACTGAACACCGCCAACAATAGGGCGATGAACAAACCCAGAAAAGAGGTGGCCGTGAGAACAAAGCTGAAGTACAGTTTTGCGGGCTCACGGTCGGTCTTGAGGAACCAGCCGGCGAATAGCAGAAGCAGTACAAACACGACCACAGCCACCAGCACGCGTCGGCGGAGCGCCTCCTGCATAGCTACTTTGGCGATAGCCCAAATACGGCGTGGCGAGAAGGCCACCATTTCGCGCATCGCGTTGGCCACGACGCGGTAGACCTTCTCACCTCCTTTCACGGGACCATACAGAATGGCCCCAATAAGTAAGCCTAATAGTAGTGCCACGGCGGCGAGTATGAACAGCGAGATAAAGAAATGCCACAACGCCCCCCAGCGGTCTGCATCGAACTGCAGGAACCACTCCCAATACGGCAATAACGGCTTTTCCTGGATCATCGGTTGGGACTTGGGACGCTAGGGTGTCGATACTGGGTGGTTCGCGAACTTTAATGGTCAGTCGACCAAACCTATGCCGGAGTCGGTTTTGGATCCGTCGGTTTGTCGTCTTGAGCTACCACCCTGCGACCGGGCCGAGCCTCGCTGTCGCGTACAATCGACAAGAAGAGTTCTTCCAGCGTTGTTGTTGGGTTATCCATCGACAACACCTCGCCATTGTGGCGAGCAATCACGTCGCGAATTTCATTTTGGCATTCGGGCGACAGGCCGCGCGCGGACACTTGAGTCACGTCTTCGACCTTGAGTAGATCCTCCACTCGGCCAAGCTCTTTAAGCTCGCCCTGATGTAAGATGGCGATACGATCGCAAACATCCTGAACGTCCGCCAGCAAGTGGCTACACATTACGACCGTCTTGCCTTGGTCGCGGAGTTCCAGAATCCAGTCTTTCATCTCGCGAGTGCCGAGCGGGTCAAGACCGCTAGTCGGCTCGTCGAGCAGGATCAAGTCGGGCTCATTAATGAGCGCCTGCGCCAGGCCAATCCGCCGGGTCATGCCCTTGGAGTACTCGCGAAGCTGCCGTTTGCGGGCCGCGTCGAGCTTGACTTGCTTAATCAACTTATCAACGCGCTCACGCCGCACGTCCGGCGGAATGTCGAACAAACGGCCATAGAAATCGAGTGTTTCTTCAGCATTTAGGAATCGGTACAGGTACGACTCCTCAGGCAGGTATCCAATCCGCTCATTCTTGGCAACGTCGGTGGCTGGCTTCCCTAGCACCAGCGCTTCGCCATCGGTGGGAAACAGCAGCCCAAGGAGCAGTTTGATGGTGGTGGTCTTACCCGAACCGTTGGGTCCTAAGAGGCCGAAGACTTCGCCCTTGTAGATTTCAAGATCAAGTGCCTTGAGGGCCCGCACCTTCTCTCGGCCCCAGAAGTCGCGATAGACCTTCGACAGGGCCCGCGTTTCGACGACTACGTTCTCCGACATCCAGTTAACCTCGCCACGGAACGCTGCAGGTGGTGATAAAAGGGGATCGGCGTCGCACCGATTCAGTATTTCGTTACGCAGCACATTGCGGCGCTGTTCGACTGAGGCGACCCCGGCGCGCCCCCCGAAATTGACTTTCGGGACGCTCAAGCGAATCACTATAAATGCTGGACTAGCGGGCTGCAACCGGCCCAAGCTGTTGGCGTGCAACAGCTTACACGAATCTGATGAGGGCGTACTTCTTGCGGCCGCTACGGAGCACCATGACCGTCTCGCTCGCCAAATCGACCTCCGTCAAAACGGCAGTCACTTCAGCCACACGGCGATTGTTCACGTAGGCACCCCCCTGCTCAATGGTCCGTCGGGCCTCCCCTTTGCTCTTGGCAAGCTGCGTAGCGATGAGCGCCTCGACGAGCGGGAGCCCGTCGGTCAACTGGGAACGCGGCAACTCGCAACTTGGCACGTCAGCAAAGATGGCGTCCAGTTCCGCATCGCTAAGGTGTTCGATTTCTGCCCCGAAAAAGATCTCAGTCGCTTGCCTAGCGGCTTTCAAACCGGCAGCCCCGTGCACCAATTCGGTGAGCGACTCCGCGAGGCGGCGCTGACTCTCGCGCTTTTCGGGATCAGTTTGGCGGCGGGCGTCGAGCGTCGCAATTTCGTCGTGCGACAGCTCGGTCAGAACGCGAAGGCAATTGCCCACGTCGTTGTCCTCGATGTTCAGCATGTATTGGTAAAATTGGTATGGGCTGGTGCGATCGGGCGACAACCAAACGGCACCCGACTCGGTCTTGCCCATCTTGGTGCCATCGGACTTGAGCAATAGCGGCGAAGTAAGCCCACGCAACTGGGCAGAGTGCATTCGTCGGGCTAGATCGATCCCGGCGGTGATGTTGCCCCACTGGTCGCTGCCACCCACCTGCAGATCGCAGCCGTACTCACGATGCAGATGAACAAAGTCGTACGCCTGCAAGAGCATATAGCTGAACTCGGTGTAGCTGAGGCCCGCATCGTCACACTGTAAACGGCCTTTGACCGAATCCTTAGCGAGCATCACGTTTACGGGAAAGTTTTTGCCGACGTCACGCAAGAAGTCGGTATAAGTGAACGACCCGATCCAGTCGATGTTGTTCACCAGAACGGCCGGACGCGGCGATGCATCGAAGTCAAGGAACTTCTGCATCTGGGCACGTTGCCCGGCGACATTCGCCTCGAGCACTTCGCGAGAAAGCAAATTCCGCTCGGCGCTCTTGCCGCTCGGATCACCAATCATGCCCGTGGCACCGCCCACAAGTGCGATTGGTTGGTGGCCTGCTTTCTGGAATCGCCGCAGCAGCATTAGTGGTAGTAGGCTACCCACATGCAAACTATCAGCCGTGGGATCGAACCCCGCGTAGACCACCCGGGGTGCTTCCTCTAGCCAATTGCCGAGGTTTTCGTCGTCGGTGGTTTGGTGAACGAGATTCCGCCACCTGAAGTCTTCAAGCAGAGTCATTGCAGCAATGGGTCGTGAATTGGAAGGTCTACCGCCAAAGGTCGTCGTCGGCAAACGGATGCGAGAATCCGTCTGGCTTTTTGGCGGGCGCGGTCTTGAGGATTTGCTCGGCGATCCGTAAGTCGCGGCGGGTCGTGATTTTGATGTTCAGCGAAGAATCTTCTACAAGCGTAACTGCATGGCCAATGCGTTCGACAAGTTGCGAGTCGTCGGTCGCCGTCGCTCCACCTCGCTGAGCGTAAGCCGTCTGAATGATCTCCCGAGCAAATACCTGCGGCGTGTGGGCGGCCCACAATCCGGCGCGGGATACTGTCTCAGAGATGCTTGGGGGTTGGTCGCTAGAAGCCCGCTTGATAGTTTCGGCGATCGGTGTGGCCAGAATTGCCGCTCCCGATGCGGACGCGGACGCGAAGACCGCATCGATCGACTTGCTCTGAACGCAGGGACGCGCCGCGTCGTGGATGGCGACCAACGCCGCATCGTCGGAAACTCGCTCCAATCCAGCGGCTACCGAGTCGCTTCGTTCGGCCCCACCGATGGCGACTTCGACACCCATGAAAGCCAGGTTCGCCCCAAACTTCGTGTGGAACGATTCCCGATCTTCTTCGGCAATGACAAGAATCGTTTGACATACGTCGTCGCGATTCGAGAACCGCTCCACCGTATGCAGCCAGACCGCACGGTCGCCGAGCGGGGCGAACGGCTTCTTGTAGTTCTTGTCGCCAAAACGCTGGCTACGGCCAGCGGCGGGCAGGATTACAGCGACCTTCGACATGCAGTCAGCCTAACGTGCGTGTACCTCGGCGGCAATGTCGTCTAGGATCAACCGCACGCCTTGCGCTGTCGTCTCAATTGGCAGCGACGCATCGCCTGTTCGTCGATCAACGACTTGCTCGGGTGCCAAAGGCAGATGCAAAAACGCCGCCTGAATATCCAGGTTCCGCTCGGTGGAAATGTGATGCGTCAAGTAGTGGATTGCGTTGCATAGATAGGTGCCTGCGTGATGCGAAACCTCCGCCGGAATACCTTGGGCCCGCATCATCTGGGCCCACTTTCCGAGCGGCAGGTCGCTGCGATAGGCCGCCGGGCCGGCAGCGACCAGTGGTCGAGCGTCTTCGCCCCGCTGGTGTCGCTCGCGCGCCCAGTTGATGCCCACCGCTTCGAGGTCGATCCGACCGGCACCCGGCGCCTGGCCCAGATGGATCGCAACGTCGATGTCCTTGGTCAAGTCGCGCTCCAAGCGAACTGCCACCTCGGCGAAATCGACCGGGTAGAGCCGAGTGACCATTTCGACCGTCGACGGCAAATCGCGCATCACCTGCTGTAGCACCAACCAACTGACGTTGGTTTCCCAATCGCCGTAGGGTCCAAAGGCAGTAAGGAATACGCGCGGCATGCCGATACCCTACCGACACCAGACCGGGTTGAACAGCATTGGCATGCGCAGGACTCGCTAATCATTCAAAATGCCGATTGGTAACCGCCGCGCCCCGCGCGGCCAACGCGATCTCGACGGCCGCAAGTTGCTCATCCGTCAGGTTCACCTGCAATGCAGCCGCAGATTCGGTGATTTGGTAGGGTCGCTTGGCCCCGCACAGTGCTACGGTGACGCCCGGACGCGCGATCGTCCACGCAGTGACCAATTGCGCGACGCTCATTCGACCGGCCGCAGCTATCTCGCGAAGCTCGTCGAGCAGGTCTTGGTTCTTGTGCCACTCCTCGCCCTGAAACATCGGATACTCCTGGCGCGAGTCGCCCTGTTCGAAGCGGTGGTCGCGCGGGAGTTTGCCCGCCAACAGGCCCTTCATCAACACCCAATACACCACCACGGCGATGCCCTGCGACTGGCACCAGGGAATCGTCTGCTTCTCAATTCCCCGCTGCAGCATGTTGTAGGGCAACTGCACGGCCGACAGTGGGCACACTTCGTGAAAGGTCTGCAACTGCTCTAAGCGACAATTCGAAGCGCCCGCGGCTCGCACCTTGCCCGACTCGATCAAATCGCAAATGGCTCCGGCGGAGTCCTCAATGAGCGTCGTGCCATCGGGCGAATGGAGGTAGTAGAGTTCCACGCGATCCGTCCGCAGACGGCGGAGGCTCTCTTCGCATTCGGCCCGAAGAGTCTCGGGGCGCGCGTCGTTCACCATCACGTTGCCTTCGTAGTGGACTCCCCCTTTCGTGGCAATCACCACCTCGTCTCGGCGCCCCTCGATCGCTTGGCCAATAAGCGATTCACTCTCTCCGCAAGGGCCATAGACGTGGGCCGTGTCTAACAGGTTGATTCCAACGTCAAAGCAAGCCTGAATCGTCGCGATGCTGTCAACCGCGTTGGTGCCGAGCGTAGACACCCCCGCGATCGGCCAGCAACCCAACGCCACCGGCGACACATCAAGGCCCGATCTTCCAAGCAGGCGCGGTGATTCCACACTTGCCATCTATCGCTCAGCTGCCGCGGGGCGTCTCGGGGTATAGAGACAACAATCTGCCGGGCAGACATCGTGACTCGGTCCAAGCGAACCCAGCGCAGGCCGCTCGTCGCGTTCTTCCAGCCGCTCAAGCACTAGTTCGCGAATCATCGCGACGAACCTTGGATGCACGCCCACGGTAGGTACGCGTATCATGTTCACGCCCCGTTCTATGCACAACTCTTTGGCTTCGGTATCGAGATCGAACAGCACCTCCATGTGGTCGGAGATAAAGCCGATTGGCACGATGACTACGTCTTCTACATCGCCGTTGGCCGATAGTTCGCGAATCACGTCGCACACGTCCGGCTCCAGCCAGGGTTGCGACGGTGGACCGCTACGGCTCTGGTACACAAGCTGGCAGTTACTCACACCTACCCGATCGGCCACCAATCGGCACGCCTCGCGGAGTTGGGCTTCGTAGCGGCAATTCTCGGCCATTGCGTCGGGTATGCTGTGCGCGGTGAATAGCACGCGCGCCGCTTCCCAACGGTTCGCGTCGATCGATTTCATCGCCGAGCGTGTCTGTTCCGCCATCGGTTCGATAAAGCCCGGATGGTTAAAGAACACTCGGACCTTGTCAATCTGAGGCGCTCCGGAGCCGACCTGCTCTCTGGCGCGTGCAATGTCTTCACGATACTGCCGACAGCCTGAGTAGCAACTGTAAGCGCTGGTGAAAAACGCAAGGGCTCGCTTCACACCAGCATCCGCCATTTGTTGGACCGTATCGGTAAGCAGCGGGTGCCAATTTCGATTTCCCCAGTAGGTTGGCAAATCGACTCCATGCTGGGCAAAGTCGTCACGCACTGCCGCGAGCAACTGGCGATTCTGCTCGTTGATCGGGCTCACGCCGCCAAAATGCTGGTAATGCTCCGCCACCTCCAACATCCGTTCGCGGGGTACGTTCTTGCCGCGGAGTACGTTCTCGAGAAACGGCAACACCTCGTCCGGTCCTTCGGGGCCGCCAAACGAAACCAGTAGGAACGCATCATAGTCGGGATTCATCGACACCTTCTAGCTGCGGTAATGCGAAAGGCACTTCTTCAACACTCAACTCTACTGGCCGTCCGGTGGCACGAACACCCGCGCCACCACGCAGATTGACTGCATTGTTTTGTTCGAATTGTTGACCGATCGGCAGACCTAAGCTGTGGAAGATAAAACAACAGCCGCAGGTAACGGCCGAGCCGCAGCCGAGCTTAGCTTCAACGCTAGGTGCTTGCCGGTTGTTCCCCAAATGGGGCGAAACCCAATCTTCTAACCTGTTTAAGCGCAAAGCATTGGAGTTCTTACCCAACCCCCATTCGAGAAACACGATTCGCTGGGGCAAAACTCTACTCGCTCAACTCGCAGCTAATTCCCTAATCCGTTGGCTAGTAACGGTTTGTGGAATCGCGAGCCCGACAATCCCGGCAAGTTTTGCCCCAAGATACTTACCCAGTTGGGGCAAAACCCCTGAGGAGTTACCAACGAGCACCTCTGGCCGAAAGCTGATAGCCGACCACCAACAGCCCGCGCAGCGAACTAGCCACTACCCAGATTTTCAAAGAACGAGCGCACAACGCATGTGCAGTTGATGTACTAATTGGATCAAATGCGTGGCCTAGTTTCAATGAAAAACGCGCGATTTTGCTTCCCACCGGTGGAGGGCAGGATGAAGGCAGATGGTAGCGAGAGTTGGCGGCCGGGGCGAGGGCACGTGACTTCACGAAAGCCATGATCGCCGCGCATGAAAAACCCCAGACGTTGTAAGAACTTGAGCAATACAACGTCCAGGGATGACCCCTACGGGGTTCGAACCCGTGTTGCCGGCGTGAAAGGCCGGAGTCCTAGACCACTAGACGAAGGGGCCGATGTTGGCCGGTGGGTGTCCGAGAGCCGTGACGCACAGTCAGCGGGCGAGGTTCGCCCAGGCTCGGATAGTTGCGGCCCGGAACGCATTGCCCCGTTGACCGCAGCACCTTGGTATAGAAGGAGGCCCGCCGAACGTCAACCCAAGGTGGGTAACCAAACAGCGTTCCTTGCCGGCAAGGAAGAACCTGCCAGATTGCGAGACAGTTACTCGGCTGCAGTCGAATCGCTAGTGGGCGCGGGCGACGACGCTTCGTTGGATTGCTGGCTCCGTCGGATCGCTTCGTAGACTTCGTTCCGATGAACCGGCACTTCCTTCGGCGCTTCGACCCCCAGGCGTACTTTGTCGCCGCGAATCTCGACGACGACGATTGTAATGTCATCGTTGATGACAATACTCTCGTTCTTCTTCCGCGAGAGCACTAACATAGTTCGATTCCTTCAGTTTGGCGGCCGGGGTCGCTCGTATCGCCACCATTCCGACACTCGTGTCACCTCGTTGCCGCAATTGGGGTCCATACACCCCCCTTGACGGCACATTTCCTATACTTCCACTCTACGAGCGTTCTCATAAAGGTCAAGCAATGATTGGCCCATTGGCCCCGATTTTGCAGGGCGAGTTGTAACGATTTTGGCCAATCACGCCGCTTCAACCGGCTGCAATGCGGTTAGCCGCACCCACCACTCCGCGATTTTTCCCACTCCAATACCGCCTACAGCCCACTACCCATCACCCACTACACCCCCAATTACACCAAAACGTCAGCCGATTTCCACAACGTTTTTTGGCCGCCCCTTGAGGCGGGAAAAGCAACCGTACAATTCTCCTTCACCGGCGGTGTCATCGGTGCGCGATATAGAGCTCGGTCGCTGACATCCAAAGTCGATCAGCCACGTTGGCTTTGGGGCTGTTGCGCGCAAAAGCGCGTGCGATATAATCTGTTGAGAACGGAAGCCCAAGGTAAGGTGCAACATGGTCGCCCAAATAAAAACCTACTGGCCGTGGCTCGGTAACGTGGTCGAAACCGTCACCACCGTGGCGCACGGAATGTGGGTCACTCTGAGTGTGTGGCTCAAGACCTATCGGCCGGAGCGCAAGGCTTTCACCGAGCTGTTTGAGTATCCGGAGCTACCGGTACCGGTGGCGGCTCGCTATCGAGGTTTTCACCGCTTTGATCTCACAACCTGTATCGCTTGCGATCAGTGCTTCAAGGCTTGCCCGGTCGACTGCATCTACATAGGCAAAGAGCGCGTTGAGGGTGGTAAGGGATTCAAGGTGACGGGCTTCACCATCGACTACAGCAAGTGCATGTTTTGTGCATTGTGTGTCGAGCCCTGCCCGGTGGACTGTATTTTCATGGGCGCCACTCACGACTTGAGTTGCTATTCGCGCGACGGCTGCCTGGTCGATTTTTCGCGACTGCCGCTCGATGTGGCTTGGGGAAGGGCAACCCTGAATCCAACCGCGGTTCATCAGTCGAAGTCGGTCGTCGACCCGGTACATGGTGGCCCCAACCAGCACAACAGCGACTAATCCTGCCCAAAGCCAAATTGCCTCATGGCCACGCCCACTGCCATCGTCGCGTACTTGCTGCTATTCGCGGTAGCGGGCGCGCTGTTCTTGTTCGCCAATCTGGTGGTTGGCTGGCTAGTGCGGCCCAAGTTGCCGAACAAGGAGAAACTTGAAATCTACGAATGCGGCGAGCCGACCATTGGCTCAAGCTTCGTTCAATTCGATTTGCGATTCTACGTCGTCGCTTTGTTGTTCATCATCTTCGATGTCGAGGTGGCGTTCTTTTTTCCCTGGGCCACCGTATTCGGCAAATCGGTCGAGCTCACCGCAGCCAGCGCTCCGATTGTCGCAGCCGACGAGGGCGACTTCGACGCACCACCGGAGCAACTATCGGCTTTCGCCACGCAGAAGCTGAGAGAGTTCGGCGTCGCGAATCCCACGTCACCTGAATTGACTGAGCAAGCTGCGACCGAAGCCAGTATCACCGGCGACCCCCGCGCCCGAACAATCGTCGCGACTCGGGCCATGGCGCAGAAAATCGCATGGACGTCGCTGGTCGACATTGGCGTGTTCTTTGCCGTGCTGCTCGTCGGCTTTGCCTACGTCTGGAAACGGGGCGACCTCGATTGGGTACGCGCTTACTCACCGAGCAGCAAAGGCGAAACGCCACCAACAGCGGCCACCCCGGAACCGTCAGGCGCCACGAAACGATCCGCCTAACCATTTGCTTCGCCATGGAATTCACCGAGATTGTCCAAACACTTCGCGACACGCATGGCGAAGACATCTTGTCCGTTGAGCCCGACGTGGGCGATGCTTGGGTCGAGGTGCCAGCCGAATTGTGGCCGGAGGTAGCCCTTTCGCTGCGCGACGACAATCGATTGGGATTCGACTTTTTAAACTGCGTCAGCGGAGTCGACTATCTGGAACCCGACCCGAAGAAGGTCGCCAAGGTCGACTGGGAGCCGCACATCGAGGTGGTGTATCACCTGTCGAGTCTGCGATTAGGCCATCGACTGACGTTGAAGATCATCGTGCCGCGTTGGCGCGACGACGCAGCTGGTCAGCTCCCTCAAGTTCCCAGCGTCGCGGGAGTTTGGTCGACCGCCGATTGGCACGAGCGTGAAGTGTACGACTTGGTCGGCGTGGAGTTCACCGGCCATCCCGACATGCGGCGCATCTTGTGCCCCGAAGACTGGGAAGGCCATCCGTTACGCAAAGACTACGAAATGCCGCTCGAGTACCACGGAATTCGGGGGAGATAGGTCGTTGTTTGTTGTCCGGTGGTCAGTCGTCAGTTGGAAGCGTACTCGGTGAGTTCGACTCATACAGTTTTGCCCCCCACGAGTTATTCGAATGTCCGCGAATCTGCTCAACAACACACAACTAACAACACCCCAATGACAACTGCCCAAACCATCGAAATCGACGTTCGCACCGACGAGATGCTGGTCAACATGGGGCCACAGCATCCGAGCACGCATGGTGTTTTGAGATTGGTGCTGCGCACCGATGGCGAGGTGGTGTCGGAGGTGATGCCGCACATTGGCTATCTGCATCGTTGTGCCGAGAAGATTGGCGAGAATCTCACCGCCCGGCAATGGGTGCCGTATACCGATCGGATGGACTACCTCGCCGGGATGAATATGAATCTCGGCTGGGCTCTCGCCGTTGAAAAGTTGATGGACTACCAAGTGCCAGAGCGGGGACGGCACCTGCGAGTGATCATCGCGGAGCTGGGCCGCATCGCCAGCCACTTGGTGGGCATGGGCGCCTACGGGCTCGACCTGGGCACGTTCAGCCCGTTCCTGTATGCCTTCCGCGAGCGTGAGAAGATTCTCGACTTGTTCGAAGAGGTTTGCGGTGCCCGCTTGACCTATAGCTACCTTACCGTTGGCGGAGCCACGGCCGACTTTCCGCCTGGGTGGCTGGAGAAATGCGAAGCGTTTCTCGATCAGTTCGTGCCGGTGATCGACGAGTATCACGCCCTGCTTACCACGAACGCCATCTTCATCAAGCGAACCGCCGGCGTCGGTTTGCTAAGTGCCGAGATGGCCATCGACTACGGCTGCACAGGTCCGGTGCTGCGTGGCAGCGGCGTCGATTACGACTTGCGACGCGATGGCGAGCCGATTTATACGTCGATGTACGAGGGCTACGACTACGAGGTGATTTGCCAGCGAGCGGGCCACTACCCCAAAGATCAGGAGTACCCGCCGGTCCCCATTGAAGCGGTGTTGGGCGACTGTTGGCACCGGTTCTATGTTCGGATGCTCGAGGTGGTTCAGGCGATCGGCTTGGTCCGACAGGCCATGGCGAAGTATCGCGCGAGCGACGGCAGCTTTGGCGAGCCGATGAAGCTCAATCAGAAGTTGCCCAAAGGCGAGGTGTATCTCGAAACCGAGTCGCCCCGTGGTCAAATGGGCTTTGGTCTGGTGAGCAACGGCACGGCAATCCCGTGGCGGGCCCGAGCGCGGAGCAGTTGTTTTTGCAACTTGTCCGTCGTGTCCGAATTATGCCGTGGTTGTCTCATTGCCGATGTGCCGGCCATCGTCGGCTCGCTCGACATCGTAATGGGTGAGATCGACCGCTGATGGGCGAGGCAATCCCTCGACACTCTTCGATAGCTGTGCGATATTCACACCAAGTTTATAGGTAACCAGGTCGAATCTCCAACGTGCGCGGAAGGCATCGTGGCACACCTGCTCAACCAGATATTCGATTGGTTCGCCGCTTGGTTGGGCGGATCGGTTGCCAATGATTCGGTCGCCGGCTACGTCGTTGCCGCATTAATCTATCTGGCGCTATTGCTCAACCTCGTTGCCGTCGGCGCGCTGGTGTTCATCTGGTTGGAGCGCAAGGTGTCGGGCCGAATTCAAGACCGGCTTGGACCAACTCGGGTGGGCGGTAAGTTTGGTTGGCTGCAGACGCTGGCCGACGGAATCAAGCTGCTCACCAAGGAAGATCTCATACCGGGCGACGCGGATAAGCTGCTGTTTCGCATTGCGCCGTACGTGGGCTTTTGTGCTTCGCTCTCCGCATTCATCGCCATTCCGTTCGCAGGTCGCGACTTTCCGTTCGTCGCGCAGCACCTGAACGTCGCCGTGTTCTTCGTGCTCGCCGTGATGGGGCTCGAAGTGTTTGCCGTCATTCTTGCCGGCTATGCTTCGGCATCGAAGTGGTCGCTCTTCGGCGCTATGCGCGAGGCGGCACAAGTGGTCAGCTACGAAGTGCCTATGGGGCTGTGCGTGGTGGTTCCCGTGATGCTCGCGGGGTCGATGGATTTGGTGCACATCGGCGACAAACAACAGGGTTGGTTTACCAATTGGTACCTGTTCCACGATCCATTCACATTCATCGTGTTTTGGGTCTACTTCACCTGCGGCACCGCCAGTGTGAATCGCGCACCGTTTGACTTGGCGGAGGCCGAGAGCGAACTGGTTGCCGGATTCCACACCGAGTACTCGGGCCTGCGGTGGAGTTTCTTCTTCATGGCCGAGTACGGGTCGATGCTGGCGGTAAGCCTGTTGGCGGCGATTCTATTTCTTGGTGGGTGGAACGGCCCTATTCCGGTTGCCAGCCTGCTGGGACTTACTTGGCACAACGGCCCCTTAGTTGGTTACTTGGGCAACTTCCTGGGAATGCTTAACGTGCTGGCCAAGGCGTTCCTATTGGTCACGGTGATGATGTGGGTGCGGTGGACGTTGCCGCGGCTTCGCATCGATCAAGTGATGACAACCTGCCTTAAGTACTGCACTCCTATCGCGGCCGCCATGTTCGTAGGGGCCGCCTTGTGGCACATGACGCTGCCCGATCGGGTGTTCGCCGGCCTGTTGCAATCACCTGCAGCCAACCGCCTGTTAGCCGAGCCGTTGCCCGGCGATTCGATCCAACTCGACTTGCAAACGGTCGAAGCCGCCACGATCGCCCGTGGAGGCCGGCCATGAATTGGACGTCGTGCCTTTTCTTGCTTTGCAGTCTGATGGCGGGCGGATTCGCCGTCGCCGTGGTTCTTTCGAGCAATATTGTGCGGATGGCGTTTTATCTGGTGCTCTCGCTTGCCGCCACGGCCGGGTTGTTCTTTCTAGCGGGTGCCGACTTTGTCGGCGCGATGCAGTTGATGATCTACGTCGGAGGGACTCTAGTCTTGTTGGTGTTCGGCGTCATGCTCACCGCCCAATCGCAGTTCGTGCAAATGCGAACGTCGAGCGGCGAGTTGCTCACAGCGCTCATCCTGGGCGGCGCGCTGCTTGTAGTGCTCGTCTCGACGGCGATCAACGTTCCCGCCTGGCAACCGACCAGTAATCCGGCGGTCGACTCCGCAACGCCGGTCATCACTGCCACGCCGATCGGTATGGCGCTCGAAGGTTATCGCGTCGACCAACTCACACAGCCCGACACTGCGCTGCGCCGTGGGATGTCGGGCTATTTGTTTCCATTCATTATCGTGTCGGTTCACCTGCTAGTAGTGCTAATCGGCGCTGCGTATCTGGCACGCGCCAAGAGACCAGTCGTAGAGCGAATGCGCTAAACATGTACCTACTTGGCCACTTACTCACCGAACCGGTTGGCGTCGTCCACTACATGATCGTCGGCGCCGTGCTATTCACCTGCGGTGTGGTTTGCATGGCCACCAAGCGCAACGCATTGGGCATCTTGATGGGCATCGAACTGGTGCTCAACGGCGCGAACGTCAACTTGATTGCCTTCGGGAGCCCTTATTTACGCGGTGCCGAAGCGACCATCGGCCTCGATGGCCAACTGATGGCGATGTTTGTGATTGTGCTGGCCGCGGCCGAGGCAGCGGTCGCGTTGGCGATTGCCTTGAATTTCTACAACAACTTTGGATCGATTGACGTCGACCGCGCCAATCAACTCAAGGGATAACCCGCCCAAACCCTCCGCATGAATCCCGCAGCCACTCTACCCGCTGTGCTCGCCATCGCCTGGCTGTTGCCATTGGCTGCGTTTGCGGTGGTGTGGATAGGTTACTCGTTGCCACAACTCGCGGGCCGACGGCCTGGCGCCACTGCGCAACGATTCGCCGGTTGGCTGGCAACGTCGGCCATCGGTTCGAGTTTCGCGCTCAGTATGTTCGCGCTAGTGGTCTGGCTCGCCTACCATCCGCTTGGCGGTGACGAACATGGCGGGCACGGCGCGCCGCCATCCTACTCGGGCGACTACTACTTGCTCGCACAGTTTGGTGAACTCCGACTGTCGATTGGCTACTACATCGACGCCTTGACCGTGGCGATGTTTGCCATGGTCACGCTGATCAGCACCTGTGTGCACGTGTATTCGATGGGGTACATGGACGAGGAGCTGCACGAGGTCGCCGATCACGAAGTGGCTACCAGCGATGGCAACTATCTTCATCGCCCCGGTCGGTACCATCGGTTCTACCAATACCTTTCGTTGTTTTCATTCAGCATGCTAGGCATCGTGCTGGCTGGGAACTTGGCGATGGTGTTCGTGTTCTGGGAATTGGTTGGCATCTGTTCCTACTTCCTGATTGGCTTCTACTACGAACGCCCATCGGCGTCGACTGCGGCGAACAAGGCGTTCATCGTCAACCGCATCGGCGACTTCGGCATGCTGATCGGCCTGATGGCGCTTTGGACGAGCTTGGGAACTTTGCAGTTTGGCGATACCCAACTGACGGCGCGTACCAGCGCTGGTCACGTGAAGATGGTGGTGCCAATAGAGCAAGGAATCTTCTCCAAACTTCGCTCCGAAGATCAGCACTACCACCTAGACGCCTCGGCCATGGTACGTAGCGCCGAAACGGACGAGTCGGCGCACCCGGGCTATTGGCTGTTGTTCGTGGCCGGGCTTGGCATCTTTAGTGGCTGCGTAGGCAAGAGCGCTCAGTTCCCGCTGCACACCTGGCTCCCCGACGCGATGGCGGGTCCGACTCCCGTATCAGCGCTCGTGCACTCGGCCACTATGGTCGCCGCGGGCGTATACCTGGTAGGCAGGTGCTATCCGATCTTTGTTCCCGAGGCGCTGTTGGTCGTGGCCGTGGTGGGTGCGGTGACGTTGGCGCTGGGGGCGTCGATTGCCATTACCGCGTTCGACATTAAGCACGTGCTCGCTTATTCCACCATCAGCCAACTTGGCTACATGATGCTCGCGCTGGGCCTTGGTGGTTGGGTTGCGGGCCTTTTTCACTTGGTGACTCATGCGTTCTTCAAGAGCTTGCTGTTTCTCTGCTCCGGGTCGGTGATCCACGCGGTGCATAGCAACGACCTGCGCCATATGGGGGGCTTGCGTCACAAGATGCCTTGGACCGCTTACACGATGCTGGCAGGGTGTTTGGCGATCATCGGCGCCGGCGTTCCCATCTGGGGCATCGGCTTCTCTGGGTACTTCTCGAAAGACGCGGTCATCGAACAGGCTTGGAGCTTTGCAGGTGCGAACCCATCGCCAACTTATCAGTTGTTGCTGTATGTTCCGATCGCCGGAGCGTTTGCAACCGCGTGTTACATGTTTCGGTTGTGGTACATGACTTTTGTTGGCGAGCCTGGCCATCCACACCGCTTCGAAAACGCCCACGAATCGCCGCCATCGATGGTAGGGCCGCTCGTGGTGCTCGCTGTGTTTGCCATCGGAGTTGGTTGGCACACGCCGTTTATGTCCGACTTGTCTGTCACTAGCATATTAGAACAAGCCCGCCCAGCGGGCACCCAAGCAACCACCAGTGGCACTCTGCTTACTGAGTTAACACTGCCCGACGAGCACTTGAGCCACGAACCCGAAATTGCCGATCCGGCGAGCCAATCGGCATTCTTCGCGGCGCTGTTGGGCGTGTTGCTGGCCACGATGATTTACGTTTGGCGGTGGCTGCACGCCGACGAAATCCGCCAATCGTTCGCGCCAATCTACAAGCTGCTCAGCAATGCGTGGTGGTTCAATGAATTGTACCAATGGACGTTCGTCCGACCGACGCTCGCGCTCAGCCGGCTGTTCGCGTCGATCGATCGCTGGGTCATCGACCCGCTGGTCAATGGGTTGGCCAGATTGTTCGCGTACGCCGCCAAACTACTCGACCGAGTCGTGGATCGCGGTGTGGTCGATAGTTCGTTCGATGCATTGGCGCACGGCACGTGGGATGTGGGACTGGCGTTGCGGCGACTACAAACCGGGCGCTTGCGGCAGTACATGGTTTTCCTAGTGGTCGGCACGCTCGGACTGTTTGCGATTGCAAGTTTGTGTTGGAAGTACGCCCTGGCGGGCTAACCTCACTCGCTCATTTGGCGAAGAGACAATGAATCTCGATAGCTCCATCGTATACCTCAGCTTGTTAATCTTCCTACCGGCGGTGTCCGCTGTGGCAATCGCCCTGTTTGCGCCCAAAGACAGCGACGATCCCGTCAAGCAAGCGACGCTTGCCGTAACCGTGGTGACGTTCTTGCTTTCGGTGGGAATGTTGCTCGGATGGCCCGGCATCGAGTTTTCCGCCGGCGAGGCGGCGATGCAGCACCTGTGTTCGGTCGAGTGGATTCCCTCGTTCAATATCCACTACCTACTCGGAATCGATGGCATCAGCATGCCGCTAGTCGTGCTCACGACGTTCATTACGATGCTCGCCATGGGAGCGAGTTGGAACATCCAGAAACACGTGAAGGCCTATTGCGTGTTGTTCCTGTTGCTCGAAACCGGAATGATTGGCGTGTTCCTCGCTCTCGACTTCTTTCTGTTTTACGTGTTGTGGGAGGTCATGCTCCTGCCGATGTACTTCCTCATTGGTGTGTGGGGCGGCCCGCGGCGTGAGTACGCAGCGATCAAGTTCTTTCTGTATACGTTGTTCGGCAGCGTGCTGATGCTCGTCGCCTTGTTGATACTGTACTTCTCCAGCGACGTTCGCGCGCTCGATGCCAAGACACTCGCCAACGTGGGAATCGCAGACGATCGAGTTGAGGCCATCACTTCCGCGGACACCCCGCAACATACGTTCAACATCCTGGCGTTGCAGCAACTGGGTCAGACTACCGAGCAATTCAAAGGCGATCTGGCGGGCAAGACTTACGAATGGTGGGCGTTTGTCCTGCTGTTTATCGGATTCATCATTAAAGTCCCCAGCGTACCGCTGCATACATGGCTTCCCGATGCCCACGTCGAAGCGCCTACGCCCATCTCGATGATCCTCGCAGGTATTCTGCTGAAGATGGGCGGGTACGGCATCATCCGCATCTGCTATCCAATTTGTCCTGAAGCTGGCTACGACTTGGCATTCGTTGTCTGCACGCTCGGTGTGGTAAGCATGGTGTACGGTGCGTTCGCAGCGCTGGCGCAAACGGACTTCAAACGCCTCGTGGCGTACAGCTCGGTGAGCCACATGGGCTACGTGGTGTTGGGCTTCGGCGTTTGGAGCACTCTGAACGTCGACTACTGGAAACTGGGCATGAACGGCGCCATGTACCAAATGATCGCGCACGGCATCAGTTCGGCCGGCATGTTCTTCATGGTGGGCGTGTTGTACGATCGGGTGCACCATCGCGATCTCAATCAGTTCGGTGGTGTGTTTAGCCGCATGCCGGTTTACAGTGGGTTGGCGGTGGGTATCTTCTTCGCCGGCTTGGGATTGCCGGGACTGTGCGGCTTTATTGGCGAGTTCTTTGTCGTGCTGTCGGCTTGGAACTACAGCATGGTGCTGGCGATCATCTCAGCGGCGGTGGTCATCCTGACCGCTGCCTACATTCTTTGGACGCTCCAACGGGTCTACCTAGGAGCGTCTTACAACGGTCCGCATGAGGAGGCGCTCACGCCGATCACCAGCCGCGAGTTCCGCATTGCCGCGCCGCTCTTGGCATTGGCGGTCTTCTTTGGCGTCTACCCGCGGGCGATCCTCGACTACATGGAGCCTTCGGTGAGCCGAACCGCCGACGACCTCGCGCCGCTTGCAGCCAGCTTTGGAATTGACGGAGCAAGCCCAACGGAAAAAGTAGCGGATATGCCGCGTGGGGATCGCAAACTCGCAATTTCGAATACTCCATCCCCTGCCCTTCGCCCATAGCCGCCTTTCATGCAGTCGATTGTCGATCATCTTGTTTCCGACACCATCGCAACGAGTCTCCCGCTCTACGCGCCCGAACTTTGGCTATGCGCAACAATCGTCGTTCTGTTGTTGGCCAAGCTGATTAGAGGACTCGACCGCGTCGATCCGGCCTTCATCGCACTGGTGGGTTCTCTCATCGCACTATCCACCACTGCTCCGGCAAGTGGTTTTGCATCACTGAGCGAGTTGCAACCGGCGGAGCTGTTCACCGGCATGTTGGTGTACGACGGAGTCACCATCTTCCTGCGGATGGTGCTGTTGCTGTTCGTCGTTTTACTCATTGTGCTGACAAAGCTGACACGCCTTGCCGATCCTGTGGACGGACAGGACTTCTATGTATTGGTGCTTGGTGCCACGCTCGGCATGTGCATCATGGCCTCAGCCAATCATCTTATGACGGTGTTTCTGGGGGTAGAGATGGCGAGCGTTCCGTCGTACGTCTTGGTTGGCATGATTCGCAACCGCAGGGCGGCCGGCGAGGCGGCTCTGAAGTATGCGGTGTTTGGAGCGGGTGCTTCTGGGGTCATGCTGTACGGTATCAGCCTAATTGCTGGGTTGCTCGGCACGGCACATCTTCCGACCATCGGACTGGAGCTGGCGCGACTCGACTTGCCCGGCTTGATGACGGCCAGCGAGCAGTTGGGAGTGCTTACCGCGCTTGTGCTCGCCGGACTGATGATCAGCGTTGGCTTGGCGTTTAAACTTTCGGCAGTGCCGTTTCATTTCTGGTGCCCCGATGCGTTCGAAGGTGGTACCGCCGAAGTCGCCGGCTTCTTGTCGGTAGCCTCTAAAGCAGCGGCGCTCGCCTTGTTGATCCGGGTGACGATGGCCGTTTGTTCGCCCGTGGGTGAGGCAGCCATCGACCGCGTGGCATTGGTAGACCAAACGGTGGTTGTAGCGGTCGATTCCAGTGCCCAGCCGGCTCAAACGGTCGAAAGTCGCTCGCCGCTCTCGCCGGTCCGGACGTACGTGGCCATGTTGATTGGCATTGCTGCGGCCGCTACCTGCACATTCGGCAACCTGGCGGCGTTCGGCCAAACCAACATCAAGCGGCTGCTTGCGTACTCCACCATCGCCCACGCCGGCTACATGATGATGCCCGTCGCCGCGTTGGCGGGTCTAACCGGCAGCGACCCGATGGACGCCAGCCAAGCGGTCGCGAGTGTGCTCATCTATCTCGCCATCTATCTCTTTATGAATCTTGCAGCGTTTGCCATCGTCGCGTTCCTGGGTAGCGCCATGGGCAGTGACAACATTGACGACTACGGCGGGCTCATCAAGTCGGCGCCTGCGATCGCCGTTTCGCTGGTCATCGTGCTCGCTAGTCTGGTCGGCATTCCGCCGCTCGCCGGTTTCCTTGGAAAATTCGCGGCATTCGCCGTACTCGCCAAAGCCGGTACACCGCTGACCTTAACACTGCTGTTGATCGCTGGGGTGAATACGGTTCTGTCGCTCGTCTATTACTGGCGGGTAGCAAAGATCGTGTGCCTGCGCCCAGAACCCACCACCCGCGGGCCGCTAACGCTCGGAGTGTGGCCCGCCGCGTATACCACCTTGGTAACCGCGCCGCTGGTATTGATCCTCCTGTTCCCCGCCGGATTGACCAACCTCGCCGAGGCCGCGGCTGCCGGGCTGCTGCCGTAGATGTCCGATTTATTCCCGTCATATGCTCACCATGTTGCCTGTTACCGCTGAAGCGGCGCTCACTGAACTGTTGGTGTTGATGCGGCGCTCGTTTGCTCAGTACCTTGAGTACGCCCACCCGTTTGCACGCAGCAGCGATGGCGAGCGTCTGTTGGTACTTGGCGATATCGTTGCTGATCAATCGATGATGGCCGATCGGGCCGCCGATCAGTTGACCGCGCTGGGTGCGATCCCACCAAGCGTCGAGTTCCCTATGGAATTCACTGGCACGCACGACTTGTCGATGGGTTACCTGATCGATCGTGCGATCGAGTATCAACAATCCGACATCGAAAGGCTCCGCCACTTGTCCGAAGCCCTGCCGCGCCACCAATCGATCCGTTCGCTTGTCGACGAATCCCGCGGCATGGCCATTGCGCACTTGGAAGCCCTGGAAGAATGTCGGCGTTCGACCTGATTTCCTAGCCACTCCATCCTCACCCGTTGTACTTCGACACCCACGCGCATCTCGACCAGGATAACTTCGACGCCGACCGCGCCGAGGTAATCGCTAGTGCGCGATCCGCAGGTGTCAACAACATGATTGCCATAGGTGTCACTGGCGCATCGAGCGCGTCGTGCGTCAAGTTGGCAAGTCAGTTTCCCGAAGTCCACGCCGCCGTTGGAATCCAACCCAACTACGTTCACGAAACGAACGATGGCGATTGGGACCGCATCGTTCAGTTGTCGTCGGCGCCGGGTGTCGTCGCGATCGGCGAGACTGGACTCGACCGCTACTGGGACGATGCGCCGTTCGACTTGCAGCAGGACTACTTCGATCGCCATATTCGGCTGTCGCAACAAACAGGGTTGCCGTTCATCGTCCACATGCGCGAGTGCGAGCAAGACATCCTGGTGATGCTTCGCGAAGCCGCCGCGCGCGGACCGGTTTCCGGCGTGATGCACTCATTCACCGGGCCGGCCGAAATGGCCGCCGAGTGCATCTCGCTTGGCCTCCATGTCAGCTTTGCAGGCATGGTGACCTACAAGAAGTCCGACGAACTGCGGGCTGTGTCGGCCACGGTGCCGCTCGATCGCCTACTGATCGAAACCGATGCGCCCTACTTGTCGCCCGAGCCGGTACGGAAGATCCGTCGCAACGTTCCGGCTCATGTGGTTCACACGTGCGCTTGCCTGGCTCAAGCCCGCGGCGCGGATGTGAGCGAAGTCGCCAAGGCCACTACAACCAATGCCAAACGCTTGTTCCGCATTGGTTAACCTCTTGCGTTTCCCTTCTATTGCTGACAAGGGTCGCAACAGTCGCTGCCTGGGCATGCGTTGCACTCGCAGATCCAGGCGTACATCGAATCGAAGAACGTCTGTCGCATGCTCCGACACTGCCAACAGGCGTTCGTGTCGCGGCACGTTGGGTCAACCGGGTTGCAGTTCATACATGGCTCGATTGGCACGCCGCGGGGATCGATTACGCGCGGCGGGCAATTGCAGTTGTAGCCCGACAACCACCCGTTGCAGCCCACGAGTCCACTTAGCGCCGCTAAGCAAACCACGACGACGACGCGCTGGCCTCCCCTTCGATGCATATCCGCTGTGCCTATCGTTCTTAGGTCGCCCTTGGCTTGTTACCGACGAATCGGGCCTTCGACGGCCGGCTGCTTCGCAAACCGCGTTTGCCGCTGCTGGTTGTGAACTCGGTGGCCCACGCTGTAACCGGCAGACCCCGTGGTCACACAGTCGCCGGTCGGGCACGGATTGCCAGGCGGTCCGATCCAATCGCCGTGGTGATTGCACAAGTCGCAGCACCGTGGCGGGTCGTTGTGCCACTCGCTCCAGTACAATTCTCCATCGCAGCCCGAGCAACCAGGTCCGCAGATGCTTCGGCAAACACGGCCCAACGCATTGACGAATCCTTCTCCGCATCGTTCGAAGCCCACTGGCTGGTGACAACAGTCGCAACCCGCGGTTGCCACGCATCCACAGGCCGGTTCGCAGCCACATCCTGGTTCACATCCGCAAGCAGGTTCACATCCGCAAGCGGGCTCGCAACCGCAAGCTGGCTCGCAGCCGCAGCATCCCGTACTACAACAGGCTGGCCCGGTGCAGGGACGCAAGCGAAAGCCGCTCTCGCAACTGCATCCACAGCCTTCGTAGATTTGGCCGGCGTAGGTCGATCCACAGCCAAGCCCACATGGCCCAGCACATCCGCACGCTGGTTCGCATCCGCAACCAAGTTCGCAAGCACACCCTGGCTCACATCCACAAGCTGGTTCGCATGGAGCGGCGCAACCGTTGCCGCAGCCGCCATAGTGCGGGCCACACGAAACACAGCCGCTCGCTCCTAAGACGACACTAGTTACAAAACAGGCAATTGCCGTGAGCCGGGCGTTCATGCCGGAGCCTCTTATTCGTAAGTCGATACGGTCAATCTCAAGCGCGCATTCGTGCGCACGTCGTCGGTTCTATCGTCGCGCCGTAGGCGAGTGGTTGATAAAATCGTTACAATCCGTGGGAAACAACCTTCCTCCCCTTCGATGTCGAATCTCTCCATGCCCAGTCCTATCCCGATCGCCCGCTTCAATCACGCTGCCCTCAACAGCATCGACATAGCTGCTAGCGTTGCTTTCTACACTCAGGTGCTTGGTTTTTTTGAAGTACCGCGGCCCGGTTTCAGCTTTGCTGGCAGTTGGCTCTACAGCGATGGACTTGGCATGATGCTGCACCTGATTCACGACCGACGTTTCGAGCCAAGCTCCACGCGCGACAACACTCGCCGCCACCACCTGGCCTTTCGAGTCGAGGACATTGATCGCACGCTCGCGCAGTTGGCCGAGCACAACGTCGCAGTGATTCATCGACGCCTGCCCGACTACGGCTACCGCCAACTGTTCATTCATGATCCTGATGGCAACCTCATCGAACTCGGTGAGTGGCCCGACGTGGAACAGATGGATATCCGTGCGCTGCAAACGACGCGACCCGCCGGTGGTTGAAATCTCCCATGCCGCCGCGATAATCAAACGTCTTGCAGTCATTCGTTCGCACTCCCCCACCCATACCAGGCGTTCGCGCAAGAGGCATTCATGGACAAGGCGGCCAAAGAGTTTTTGATCAACGTGCTCGAAACCCCCAGTCCGTCGGGCTACGAAGTTCCCGTACAAAACATCGTCCGCGAGTATGTCGGCAGCTTCGCCGACGAAGTTCGTACCGACCTGCACGGCAACGTGATCGCCAGTTGCAACCCGTCGGCGGAGTTGCGTGTGATGTTCGCCGGGCATGCCGATCAAATCGGACTGCTGGTGACTTACATTGACGACAATGGCTTCATCTACACCAATACCATTGGCGGCTGGGATCCGCAGCAGCTTATTGGCCAGCGGATGACCATCTACACCGCCGGCGGACCTGTTCCCGCGGTGATCGCTCGTAAGCCAATACACTTGCTGAACGACGAAGAGCGAAAGCAAGTGGTGAAGACCAAACAACTGTGGCTCGACATCGGCGCCAAGGACCAAAAGGAAGCCCAGCAGGCCGTTGCGATTGGCGATCCCGTCACGCTCGAACTCGGCTATCAAGAGATGCGCAACAACCTGGCCAACTCGCCCGGCATGGACGACAAGACCGGCTTGTGGGTTTGCGTCGAAGCAGGTCGCCGGGCGAAGGAGCGCGGTGGGCTGAACGTCGCCGTACACGTTGCGGCGACTGTGCAGGAAGAAATCGGACTTCGCGGCGCCACCACGAGCGCTTACGGAATCGATCCTCATGTCGGTGTGGCAGTCGACGTCACGCATGCTACCGATTGTCCGACGATCGACAAGAACCAAGAAGGCGAAGTAAAACTCGGCGGCGGGCCTGTGGTTTATCGCGGCGCGAACATGAACCCGGTGGTGGTCGACCATCTTCGCTCGGCCGCCGAAACAGCAAAAATCGACTTGCAATGGGGCGCCATCGGCCGCGGCTCGGGCACCGACGCCAACGCCATGCAAATCGCCCGTGGCGGCGTCGCCACCGGCCTGGTAAGCGTCCCCAATCGCTACATGCACAGCGCCGTCGAAATGGTCTCGCTCGACGACCTCGACGCCTGCGCCGACCTGCTCGCCGAGTTCGCCCTCGGAATCGCCGCCGACCAGGACTTTACGCCTCGATAGGGAACTGCACGCTTCGGGCGATTCATACAACGCGCTAACGAACGAACAACGGCAGAGCCACCGATGACGTCGTCGACAGTGTCATGGCGTGAAGCCGTGCCCGCGTCTACAGTCTCACCCAGCAGTTTTTTCCTGAATTCGCCAAACACGATTCGTTGTGCATTTACTCGCCACCCGCGCTCTCACTTGACGCGCGGTTTACTCGGTTTTTTCAGGGGCTTTTGCGTCTTCAGGTGCGGCTCGGTTGCCGAATAAATTCACACTACCCAGCGGGGTTGGGAATTTACTCTGCTCGGTCGCCTCGCTCGACGCCTTACTGGAGCTCGCCTTCCTTGCCTTCCATCGCTGTTCGAGAGAGTGTATCGATTCGGCCACCGTCGGGCCGCCTCGCCTGCTCGTTGCCTGTCGCTTACCGACGGTGCCCGGTACCGCGGCCACAAACAGGTTCTCAATCTTCTGCTGAATGTGCGGACCATCGAACGGGTCGAGCACCGCACGAGAAACAATCCGCTTCACCTCGTCGCCCAGTCTTAGCAGTTCCTCGCGGGTGAACACGTCGGGCTTCACGCGCCGTTCGGTTTCGCGGCGTTCTTGCCGGTCGAGCATCCAGGCGGCCGCCCGCCAGTGAGTCGACGCCGCCCGACGCATCGCCTCCATGGGACTCAGTTCGGCGGCCAACTCTGCTCGCCGCATCCGCTGGTCGAAATCGGCATCCCGGTCCCGCTCGTTAAGAATCGTCCGCCGGCAACACCCCACATACCGGGCCACCTTCGCCAAACTCATCCCCGCGGTGACCAGCGCACAAACCTCCCGCTTCTTCACGTCATCCAACACCTTCGCCCGCCCCATCGATTCCTCCTCGTTCGTGAAAAACGTGAAATATACATGCGTATACTATTTCTCGTTTAGTTGTACCGGAGGAGGTGGCCCGGTTTCAACGAAAAAATGGTGAGAAAGTGGTGTGGTGCTGGCTTCGCACAATGTAGACCAGTTGTGCGCACAATCCATTCAAATACTGACTACTCATCTGGCCAGAATCGGCGGTGCATCTCAACTAGGGGCCGAAGATCTCCTTTGTCGGCCGTACGAATGGCGTCCAAGTATTCCTTTCGCACTGCGTTCTCGCCCTCGATGATAACATCCTCGGGCCACTGTACTGGCTCGAAACCCTGCTGCTTTAGCCAAATATTTGCCAACAGGCGTGACCACCGACCATTGCCGTTCTCGAACGGATGAATACGCACTGCCTCGAAGTGCATCTTTACCGCATCATTAAGCACAGTTTGCGGTATGACTTTCCACACTTCTACGTTTAGGAACAACCCACCAAGCTCTTGGGTGACGAATGCAGGATCAATCCCGATGTTCAATTCGGTTGTTCTGACTTTGCCTGCCCAATCCCAAACATCGCCAAACATCTCGCGATGAAGCCGTAGCGACCAGTCGAGTGTAAACGGTGCAAGCTTTTTGCTGGGCTTAGCGGCAAGATACTTGTACGTTGCCTGCGCAATGTTCCTAAATTCAGCCGCATTCAACTGCTCTCGCGTTACGATCGTCGCGTCGCGCAAACCTTCCCGTGGTATCGGTGTCTCACCCTCTTTGTACGGACCAAAAGTGCTCACACTGCCCACAGCTTTCTATTCGATCCGGCAAGCAGGTCATGGAATATGTCCCGCTCGACGCTCTCGACGACATCACTAGACACAGCCTGTGCTTCGAGCGCCGACGAGCCTTGGGCCAATGCCGCAAGTCGCTTGGCCTTCTCCATGGCAACCTGTTCACGCAAATCGGCAATGGTGGCCACAGTCTCAACTTCCACGCTCTCGCCAAGTACTACCTTCGTACCCAGCACACGGGCCACCGCTTGGAGGTTTTCAACCAGCACGCCACCGCGGCCTCCCAAAATGCGTTTTACAGTTGCGCAGGACACTCCGCTTCGCTCAGCAAGGGCGCTCTTCGACAAGCCAAGCTCCTTGCGGCGCGCATTTAGACTTTCGTGTAGTGAACCAGTCACGGCGGAACCCTCCATAGGAACCCCAAAAGACACACAAAATAGACCTTACATAATACATTTTTTGGCATTTAATAGATCATTGTTGATCTATTTCTTCTGACAATGCACCCCTTAAGAATCCATAAAGTATTGGTAATATACGACTTGCATCGCTTATGCGGTATGTCGCAATCTCTGATTGCAGACCCGATTGGTGGACACTGAGAAAACGATCGGTTACTTTTCGCCTCCGCAGTTGGCCGCGCGGAGCTGCACAGCGCCAAACTGGCGCTTTCGGCCAGCCTACCGCCGTGAGTTCGACCGATCCATTCAGTCGCTCGATGGCGGATCGGTAACAGCTACGTTAGCCGGGCCGTGACGATCAACGCACGTGTGCCACTGGCTACGCCAGTGCCGATCCAACGTCAAGCACGAAACCCGTCCAAATCCGGCGACAGTTATCGCGAACGTTGCCAACGGATCGTCATACGAAGATCGCCATCTCCGCTACGATGCCGGGTCCGAACCCAATGGCAACACAGGGGCTTTGTGCCTTGGCTTCACGCAGGCGCTGCAAGATGAACAGCAAGGTTGGGCTCGACATGTTGCCGTGTGCCTCCAGCACCTGGCGAGAGAATTGAGTCGCCGAAGGCTCCAGACTCAGGGCGTTCTCCACGGCGGTGAGGACCCTCGGCCCACCTGGATGGATCGCCCAACTGCCGATGTCGTCGATCGAGAAACCCAACTCGCGCAGCCACTGTTCGACATACGATGCAAGCTGTTGCTCGATGAGGGTTGGTAGTGCTGAGGAAAGTGTCATCTCAAAACCGTGGTCTCGAACGCGCCAAGCCATAAGATGGTCTGATTCGGGAAGGATCTGCGAACCGGTTCGGGCGAGCCGCCATTGGCAAAGATCGGACCGGCCGACTTCCGACTCGTCCGCAATTCCTACCATCGCAGCCGAGCCATCGCCGAATATTGCGTTGCCAACGAGTTGGTCTGGTTTCCAGCCATACGCGTAGTGAATGCTGCACAGTTCCGTGGCAACAAGCAAGATAGCCGCCTGCTTGTCGCACGCTGCCAGTCCTTGAGCGACGCGGAGGCCGTTGATTGCCGCGTGGCATCCCATGTAGCCCACATGCACGCGCTGCGTATCCGTTGGTAGTCCCAGTCCGTCGATCAGTTGGAAGTCGACCCCAGGGGATTCGAATCCGGTACACGAAACGGTAACCAGATGCGTGATATCTCGTTCGTTTAGCCCGGCATCGCTGATCGCCGCCCGAGCGGATTCGAGAGCCAGCGGCGCGGCGTGCTGCTCGTAGAGTTCCATCCGCTCGCCGAGCGTGGGACCTCCGAGCTCACCCTGCCAGTCGTACGCGCGAACGTGGGGAACACATGTCTGCCGCTGAGAAACGCCAGTGCGGCCCACTAAGTGACTAGCTACTCGAGCCTGCTTGGCGGTTTGACAACAAAGCCGCTGCATCATCTCCGCAGCGTCTTCCGGGCGGATAACGTGTGCAGGCGTAGAGGTACCCACACCGACAATCTTTAGTGTCATTCGTTCGACTCCAAGAGAGTTGTATACCCTGTTGTTTGCTGAAGAATGGTTCCCACAGCACTCGGAACATCCTTCAACTGTGTTGATCGATGGCGCGAATTAGCGGACTCGCCACCCATGGGGCGATCGTGAGGGCACGCACGACGTGCGGAGTCCATCTCGTGCCGCCGACGAACTTACAGATCCAACTGCAGCGCGTTTGCCTTCGGCCCACGATTCGCCAATGGCGCCGGGCCCAAGCATCGACGATCTTCGGTTCCCAGTTTTCCAGTGCTTGGTTCGCTATCGGCACGATATCCACTGCTTGTCGCAATGCCCAACCCATACCCTCGCCGGTGAACGGTTCCACGTAGCCAGAGGCATCGCCTAGCAGCAACACACGGTCGGCACCAAGACGACGCGGTTTGCGACGAAGCGCGGCGACAGCCTGCCAGTTCGCCAAGTCGAAACCTGCAGGTTTAGGTAAGTCACAATCGTTCAGTATTCGTTCCACAAGCCCCGTTGCCGTTGTTTTGCCAGGCTGAGTCGATCGGCGCGTTTGGTTCATCGCTTCGGGCGCAAGGGCCGCCGCGACGTCGAGTCGGCCATCCGGCAGCCGGACGAGCCCAACATATCCTTCGCCATTTCGACCGCAAGCCATGGTTACACGGTGTGCCGCGTAGCCGTCGTCGGCCGTGGGCAAACTCGCTGCCAAACCAAAGCGACCATGCGGCCGGTAGCCGGCGGTCAGTGATTCTACTCCGCGACATACGTCCTTCACCGCGCTGAGGCCTGCAGCAACCAGCACCAACTTGGCGCGCAGGAAGCCGTTATGCTTATCATCATGCAGAATCACGCGACGCGCCGAGTCTTCGACGATTCCAAGAGATGCCTTGTTTCCGGTGATCACATGGGTACCTGATTCCTCTGCCCGTGCCAACAGCGCGGCATCCAACTCGTCACGGGAGACAACTCGCCGCCGCAACAATTGAAGTGACGCGGTAACTTGATTGCAACGAATATCGAGTTGCTCTAGAGGCAAAGACTTGACGGGCAATCGCTGTAGAGGCAACCCCACACTTTCCAACGCATCGACTCCAACGCCGCCAAGGCACCCACCACAGGCCTTCGGTCGAGGGAAGTTGGCCTTATCGACCAGTACCACCTTGCGACCGCCCAGTGCGAGTTGGCGTGCGGCGAGCGAACCGGCGGGACCACCACCGACGACGCACACATCCCATAGTTGTTCCAAGTCTCGCGACACGCATGACTCCCGGTTAGGGCTGGCGGCGCCACGAAAGGGTCAGTCGCTGCGGCCAGGAAGGGGTTACCTTCGCTTGGGCAAGACCTGCGCATGCGGCGAGTCGTTGCATTTCGCTCACGGTGAATGCATTTCGTACGGATTGTGGGCCATCGGTGTGAACGATCGACGACCGACTAAAGAGGCGACACGCCACTTGTGCAAGACGATAGCCGGTAGCCGAGCGTCGTAGGTCGCTAATCGCCACACCGCGACCCGCGTATCGCGCCATTTTGCGGAGAATCTCCGTAGCATCTTCAAGCCGAAAGTGATGCAAGAACAAGCTAGAAACGATGACGTCGGCTTCACAATCTGGCCACGAATCTTGCAGTACGTCGACGATGTGAAAGGTAACATCGGCCCCTCGCGGAACCTGACTCTGCGCGTAGCTGACGGCGGTTGAACTGAAGTCGAATCCATCAACTCTCAGTCTGATACCGTCGCGGCGTGCGTATTTCAAGAGCGCGATCGCTATGTCCCCTCCTCCGCTACCCACATCCACGAGTCGCCACGTGGTTTCGATTTGCGGATCGACAATGCGTCGCACAGTCTTCCACAAGCTCGCTGCGGCGCTGCTGGCCGCGTTCAGTCGAGCTAACCCACGCAAGGCTCGCATGTGAGATCGCGGATCGAGATCTGCCCCATCCATAACCTCTGCTCTTAGGTGACGTTCTTTAATATCCACAGTGAGTGGCTTTTCCAATGCACTCGACAGGTCATCACAGTATCGGCCGATACTGAACAGTCGCATTGTAGATGCATCGGCCAATTTGGCCAGGATCGAAGAATCACCTCAGATTCGCATGACCCCGGGCGCCCCTCAGCAGACGAAACGGGGCCAATCGATTCGCCAACAGCGGCGGGGAGGATCCATCGGCTTGCAAGATTAGCATGGTCGCATCATCTTGTTATAGACTACTCTGGTCTAGTGTGCCCGCCACACCAGCGCCGAGTGCCACTTCTGGCTTGTCCGGCTTATCCAGCAGTGCTTTTGGACAACCGTTCAGAAGTCCGTCGCGTGGTGGCACGGGTTACGCCCCTCGCCTGCGAATCTTCGACCTCGCAAAGATTCAACTATCGATAAAGTCATCGAGATAGAGGACAAATAGAACGTCGAAGCGTGCCCCATACCAGTACAACACAGATGCCTGAACAGTTGAGATGAGCGGCGTGATAGCACGAGCAGGTATTTGGCCGTACGCTTGGTCAAAAGCTTCCAGTTCGCCACCTATGGAGCAGTACCAGTCTTGGTCTGCTTACGGAAGAAAGGCTTTGAGGGGCGTGCCACGGCGTGGGCTCCATTTCGTGCATTGAATCGTGCAATCGACGACTCAATGGTTGGAGCCAAGCCAAAAAAGGCAAGGTTTTAAAGAGTGGGCACGACAGAACTCGAATCTGTGACCTCTTGCATGTCAAGCAAGCGCTCTAACCAACTGAGCTACGCGCCCGAGGGGTGGAATCGGGCCGGCGCGGCCGGCGGACTCCAAGATCCGCTAATATAGCATTCAGAGCATCCGCCGCCAGTGGGTTGTCGAGGAGGGAAAGCGGAAAGGGAACAGGGAATGTCACGCAAGCGGTTGGAGTGATTCGCCGTTCGGCATTCCCCCTCCCCATTTCGACGCCTTAGTCGGCGCTTCGTCGTAGCGCGCGAAGACGATCGCGGAGTGCAGCGTTGGCTGGGGTGAGTTGGCCGTGCTCCGGGTCGACCGAATGGACCGGATTATCCGTCCGTGATTGAACGGGCGGCATCGACGTCGACTCCGCGGCGCTTTGCGTCGGGTCGACCGAGTGTGCGTTGGAAGCAGGCGCGGGTTCGACAGGCGTCGGCGGGCTCGTAGCCGCCACCCGCGTGTCGGCAGCAGGTTCGGCGGCGGGCGCTAGCTCCACTTCGGGATTCCCAATCGCGACAGCCACTTCTTGAGACAGCTTTTGGGATGCTGGGAATAGGCGGCCGAGTGGGCTAACCAGCAATGCGGGCAGCAAGATCAAGTCGCCAACGAGCGCTGCGGCTAAGATGGTGACCATCAGGTAACCAAACTGTTGCGTCGGTGTGAAGGTGCTAAACGCGAACACAGCAAGTCCCAAACCAGCGATGACGGTCGTTTGCACCATAGCGGTCGCGCATCGCTCGTACGATTCGATGGCCGCCTCGTATCGCGACAGCCCGACACTGAGCCCGCGGCGGAACCAACTGACGAAATGCACGGTATCGTCCACGGCGACGCCGAGCGCCACGCTGGCAGTCATCATGATGCCGATATCGACAGAGATGCCGAGCCAGCCCAGCGCGCCGAACACGACTACGATCGGAAACAAGTTTGGAATCATCGTGGCGAGCCCGGCGCCGAGGCTGCGGAGCAGCACGACGAGGACAATCGTGATCAAACCAGCCGCCACGACCAAACTGTGTTGCAAGCTCACGAGCAATTGGCGTTGCGTCTTATAGACTAGCGGCACCACGCCAGTGAACGTGGCCGAAAGGTCCGCATCGCCCGTCGATTCGCCCTGGAGCGCCACGCACTCGATCTGCTGCTCGGCAAGTTGACTGGCCACCCCGGGACTTAGCGTCACGACGAGGTCTTGATCGCGGATCCGAGCCAAGACCTGGTCGGTGGGTTCTTTCAAAAGATCCGCCGGCACGGTCCAGAGTTTTCCGCGGCGCTGATTGACCACAGTCGCGACGCCCGCTTCGCGAAGCAGTTCGGCGAACAGCGCGTCTTGACTGGTGAAGTCGCGCAGGACGACAAACGCGATGCGCGCCCCGGCAAGCTGCCTGCCTTGTGTCGAGAGCATCACCACCAACTGGTTGCGCGCGCGGTAGGCGGCAAGCACGGGCTCGACCGCGTCCTTGAGTTCGGTAACAAACTGGCCATAGTCGATGTCGTCGAGCGCCGCGACGCGCGCGCTTGCCCGCCACAGTTCGCGCGGCTGACCGGCGTCGGACGTTTGCTCAAAGCGTAGAAACTCGCGGAAGTCGGGGCGATTCTCGTCGATCGCTTCGCTGACAATGTAGTCGTGCGTACGGCGATTCGAGGGCGAGCGCGTTTCGATATCAGCGGGCGCGAATGTGCCTGCGTTAAGCGCGCGGCTGACGGGCTCCAGCGCCTCGAGCTGCTGGCTCACTCGCCGAGCCAGCGTCAGTCGCTCGTACGTCGTCATTGCATAACGCTGGCCACTTGCCTCGGGATGGTCGTCGACGCCACGGCGTAGCTCCGCTGGCACAGCCACAACCACTTCCATCGGCACCAAGTTGCCCAGGTGGGCCTCAAGCCATTTGTAATCTTGAACCAGATCGGCTTCGGGATGGAGTAGTTTGATCAGATCGACCGACGACACGATCCGAGGCAAGCCAAGCGCGAACAACACCATCAACGTACCGCCGCCGACTAATACCCAACGGTAGTGAATGCAAATTCCCTCCGATATCCGCCGCGCCCAGCCCGGCAAGTTACCTGACGATTGCGCGGAGTCGGATGTGGCGGTGGACGGCGCGAACCGATGTAGCGCGACAGGCACAATGGAGAACAGCAACGCCAAGGCAGCGATTACTCCAATGGCGGAGAACACGCCGAACTTCTCGATGGGTAATATGTCGCTCGTCGCCAGAGATGCAAGACCGATGGCCGTGGTAAGCGAAGCCAAAGCGCACGGCACAAGTGCCATGCGAACCGCGCGCTCGACCGCACCGCGTCGCCCGCCAACCTGAACCGCGTCGCGGTAGTAGTTGACCAGGTGAATCGCGCCCGAGAGGCTAAGCACGTACACCACCGCCGGCATCGACATCAAAATGGCATCGAGCTTGCCTAGCCTGGGCGCGGGTGCGCCCATGACCAGCACTTCGAAAGCGCCAAAGTAGAACACCATCGCCAGGCTTGCGCCTGCTGACAACCCCGCAACCACAAGCACGATGCCCGTTAGCCTAACGCTACGAAAGCAAGC
Source organism: Pirellulales bacterium (assembly GCA_028279215.1). GTDB lineage: Bacteria > Planctomycetota > Planctomycetia > Pirellulales > Lacipirellulaceae > Aeoliella. The sequence continues at coordinate 32,576 of JANQOF010000054.1, read as the reverse complement.
GTAGGCGAGCACCAGCCCGACCAGCCCCGATAGAGCGGCCAACGTCCTCAGCGTTTTCTCGCCTTCGATGTCGATCGCCACGTTGTCGACGGGCGGCCCGCAAAGGTGCAGCGTATCGGCGTCGATTCCACAGTCGATCGCGGCAATTTCGACAATCCGCTCGATCGCCAATCGCATACTGCGATTGTTGACCATCGCGTGTGGACCGAGGTAGGCCATTAAGCAAGTGGCCCGCGTGGCGTCGTCGCCTTCGACGGCCGGAGGACCGACGAGCGCGCCCGTTAGACGTTCGATGGCCTCGTCACGCTCGAGCCGCGCCGGTTGGCCCGTGAGCCGGTCGATCATCGACGGCCCGGAGATCACTCTCTCGAACACTCGCCGATCGGAATGCGGCGTCACCTTCGCGATCTTGGCAATTTCGGGAGTCAAACGCTCGGCGGCAAGCTTCTGAGCCAGCAGGCCCAATCGCTCGGTATCGCCAAGCGTGCATCCGTCCCAACTGATCACCACGAATGCTTCGTTGCCGAACTGGCTACGAAACCACGCCAAGTCGGCCGACTCGCTGTAGCTGTCGGGCAGCCAGTCTTCGACCTTATTGGTGTTGGTGTCCAGCGCGCGCCGCGCGCCGCGCGGAATGCTAGCGACTACCAACACGGCAACCAGTGCAATCGCCAGGTAGTTGGGAATGCCGAGCGGCCGACGGTCGAGGAAAGTGGGGCGTGGGTCCATTCCGGCAGGCTAGAGTGAGAAACCGGGTGGCCAACCGAATACGGCTCATTCCGCGACGGACGCACACCTCAACAGTTACCCGATTAGCCTACCAGTATGTCTCCACGCCGAAAATGCCACCATTGTAGAATGGATCACCCGTGTACGGGAAACGCCCCGGATTGGGCGAAAAATCGACCTGGCTTGGCGCGAGGGCAACACTAGTTACATACATCATCTGCCAGCCCGCTCGAAGCGATACGTTCGGTCGCAAGTGATAGCGTGCGATTAATTGGAACTCGCCAACAAAGGCCAACGCCGTGTCGCTATTGTTCTTCACAAACCCACTGTCGGGCTGGTTCTCGATGGCCAACACTGAGTCGGCTCGGGCGGCGTTGACGAACGGCCCGCCTTTGCCACCAATTTCCACATTCCAGCGGTCGTGTTCCATCAGTAGCTGGCAACCGATCTGTAAGCCGATCATGTCGTTACGTGTGTTGACGTGGTAGTTGCCATCTTGGCCGCCAAACGTGGAGATGTTCGTCGCCCCCCAATCGAGCACGTCTTCAAGGTCAAAGTACCGGAACCCGGCAAGGTATTGCTTGGTGACGCCGCTATTTGCCGTGCGAACCCACTCGCCGCTGGGTGTGAGCACCATGCGATCGCGTCGCATCCGTTCCTTGACTCGGTAGTTCAGTTCGAAACTGGCGAATCGACTATCGTAGTCGACGCTCATGGTTTGGGCGCCATCGAACGACGGATTGTTGAAGTCGATGCCGAAAGGCACCAAGAGAGTCTGATCGTCAATGCCACTTGCCAGGTTGTCGTCCTGTCCTGCCTGACCACCACCAAAGGCCGTAAATTCCAACACATGGTCGCGGTTGCGAACATCGCGGAACAGGAACCGCCCCAGTGTCAGCCGAACCGAACCCACCGCTCCAGGGTCGGTGCGATTGAGCCGCAAGCGGTTGAATGGCAAGCCTGCGTTGAAGTTGTCGGTCGCGAGCGTCATGTCGTCGCGCCTCCACATGCGATTGAGCACCACCGCGTCGACTTCCGCGAACCACCACCCGCGACGCAACCATGTGCCCGTGCTTTCCATCAGTGCGGGCTGGCAGCCCCACATGTCGCCAGTCACGTCGGCCAGTTGGGTTTGGTCGCTGTACCCATGGAATTCGAGTGGGTCGGGCGCCGTGGTCGGATCGGAAAGCACGGAGGTTTCCGCATCGCCGGCCGGAACCGGTTCAGCCATCGGCACCGTCGTATCTTCGGACAATCCCATCGGCGGCATGGTAAGCTGCTGAGCAGCAGCCAGCGGCATGATGAGCCAAATGGCAACAGTACAAAGTAGTGATGCGTTGGTCGCAGTGATTTGCCTGGTCACGGATTGATTCTCCTGTCGTCCCGTGCCCTAATTCAATTAGGCCAACAATGCTCGCGTGCGGTAGATTCGCCTCGAGATCCGAGGCAAAACTCCAGCCGAAAGCGACCATGAAGGCCCCCCTGGGGACGCGCAGTGTGTCCACCTGTGGTGGATCATCGTCCTTTGTTAACCAACAATACAGTAATTACTGATAGAATCCCTCGAATCGGTAGGACCCACACAACGGTTAAGTTCGACGGTGCTTGCCCAACCTGCCGAACCGCATAGGTCCAGATCAACAAATTGGTTGCTCGCATCTTTAACCTAAGGAGAGTGTTCATGGCTTCGCCTCTCGAATCGCTAGTCGCCTGCGGCACCAAACTGTGGCTCGACTCGGTCGACCCCGATCTGGTGGCCGAAAACTTTGCTTTGGGCGCTACGGGCGCTACGTCGAATCCAATTATTATCGCAGACCTCGTGAAGACTGGCCGGTTCGACGAGCATCTCACCGGCCTGCTTACATCGCCCGATGCTAGCAACGAAGGAGTAGCCTGGCAGCTAACCAACCACATTGTCTCCGGGGCCGAGCGGGTGTTTGCGCCTGTGTGGCAAGCGACCGATGGCAATGATGGCTACGTGAGCTTCGAACTCGATCCGCTACTGGAGGATCCAAACGTCGACCTGCCCCACCTCGACCGAGTCGAGCAGTACATCGAGTTAGGCAAACGATGGAGCAGCGAACACCGCAACCGGATGATCAAGGTACCGGCGACGCCAGCGGGGATCGACTCGCTTGAAGAGCTGGCTAATGCTGGCGTGCCGCTGAACGTCACGCTTATTTTTACCGAGCGACAGTACGAGCAAGCCCGCGATGCGGTTTGGCGCGGAGCGCGAAATCGCTCGTCGCTCGACCACTTCAAGAGCGTCTACAGCATCTTCATCTCGCGAGTCGACGTCTATACTGACAAGCACGTGCCCGAACTTTCCGCCGACGCGCAAGGACAAGTTGGCATTGTCAACGCAAAACGAATTTGGGCGAACAACCACGCATTTTGGGCAGAGAAGCAGTTACCGCTTGCGCAGGAAATCGTTTTTGCCAGCACCGGGAGTAAGAAACCCGAAGACCCTGCTTGGAAGTACGTCGAAGCGCTCGCGGGCAGCGACATTCAAACCAACCCTCCGGCCACCAACGTGGCCGTGCAGGCAAGCGGATTGGACTTCACCCGTACTGTCGACCGCCTGCCGGATGCCAAGGTGCTAGCCGATATCGACGCCAAGGTCGACATGCAGCAGCTCGAACAGACGCTGATGGCCGAAGGCGTAAAGAAGTTCGCCGATCCACAGCATGCGTTGCTCGAATTGATGGCCACCAAGCGGCAAGAGCTGGCCAGCGCGTGAGCCGCGAATCGTCGGCGTGCGACGCAACTCTCTTTTTGGCCGACACTTACGCCAAATCCACTCGCCTTGCCAGCCAGATGGCTGTCGGTGAGTTGGGCTGCGATACCGATATGAGCTGCAGAATCGCTCGCCCGTTGGTCGATGCGAACCAAAGATACTTGACTTTGTTTAGCAACTTACATAACATTGTCGGTGTTACACGACACGCACCCAACACCTAGGCCCCAAGCGCTATGAGCCCAACCACTGCTACGCCAGCAGCGACGCCGACCGTCGAGAATGCTCAGCAGCCGTCCGTCGAGTTCTTGGCCGAGTTGGCCGAACACAGCGCGCGACTCGAGTCGGCCACGCCCGATGAGATTGTGGCGTGGGGCGCCGAGCGGTTTGGCAACGGGCTGACAATGGCCACGGCGTTCGGCCCCGAGGGCTGCTTGATCCTCTCGATCCTCGCCCAAGTATCGCCAGAGACTTACGTCTTCAATCTCGATACGGGCTATCAATTCCAAGCCACGCTTGACCTTCGTGATCGAATCGCCGAGCGGTACGGCATCGAAGTCGAGATGCTCAAGCCGGAGCTCTCGGTGCCTGAATACGAAGCCCTACACGGCGGCGCGCTGTACAAGTCGAACCCCAATCAATGCTGCTTCGACCGCAAGATTAGGGTGCTGCATCGTGGACTCGCTGGACGGACGGCCTGGATGAGCGGCATTCGCCGCGATCAAAGCGCCGATCGCGCGCAGGCGGCGATCGTCGGCTGGGATAAGAAGTTCAATCTTGTGAAAATTAGCCCGCTGGCAAACTCGACCAAGAAAGACGTCTGGACACGAATCGTCAAGGAGAACGTCCCTTACAATCCGATGCACGACCAGGGTTATCCGAGTATCGGATGCTGGCCATGCACCCAGGCCGTGATGGATGGCGAGACCGACGAGCGTGCCGGACGTTGGAGTGGCACCGGAAAAACGGAATGCGGCCTCCACTCCGTCGAGCAACAAGGTAGTGGTATTTGATTGGTGAAGAGAAAGATCGCCTCCATTATTGTAGGTTCATTGAGCCGCAGGGCGCTAGCCTCGGGTCGTTTCCATTCAAGGACTGAGCGACCGACCACCCGATGCTCACAGTCATGAATTTGCCTCTAGTATCACACAACAGGTACGCGACTTCCCGTGAAGCTCAGCGCAAAGACTGAATACGGCTGCCTTGCGATGCTCCATCTGGCCGAGCATCACTCGAGTGGCGAGCCGGTGCAGATTCGCAAGATGGCGTCTGACCATGACATCCCATGGCGGTTTCTTGTGCAGATCTTGCTCGAACTCAAGCGGGCCGGGCTCGTAAATAGTACCAGAGGCGCTTCAGGCGGTTATCGCCTGGCAACAGCGCCCGAAGAAATCAGCCTTGGCGACGTGATGGCGGCGCTCGAAGGCGGAGTATCGGAACCGGTGAGCAGCGAACCGCGAGGTGGCCTTCGTGGGGCGCTCTATTCTGCCTGTCACGATGCGGAGGTAGCGCAACAGGAGCGGCTTGCCAGCATATCGCTAACGGATTTGCTCGAATGTGCCGGCGGAGATCGCGACGCGATGTGGTACATTTAGGGCTTGTAAGAGCGGGAAGATTACCCATCGACGGGAGTTTCAAATGGAACGGCACCGAGCAGTCTCGTACTCGATTCTCGCAGGGCTACTCGTGTTTACGCTCGCTCCGCGGGCCGATGCTTGTTCGGCCATCTTGCTGCAGCTTGCCGGTCGCCCGATGATGGCCCGCAACTACGATTGGCACATTGGCAATGCGTTGGTAATGATGAACCAACCCGGAATCGCCAAGCGGGCGTTGTCGTTCGACAACGCGGCCGAGTGGGTTTCGGAGTACGGCAGCGTGACGGTCAATCAGTATGGCCGCGAGTTGCCGTGCGACGGCATCAACGAGTCCGGTTTGGCCATTGCCATCCTATGGCTGAGCGAGAGCGAGTACCCCGCGACCGACGAGCGGCCATCGGTCAACACGGCCCAATGGGTGCAGTACCAACTTGATACGGCCGCGACCGTGGCGGAGGTGATTGCAAGCGACAACAAGATTCGCATCACACCGTACGGCGGCGCTAAGGTGCACTACTTCGTCTGCGACGCGACTGGCGACTGCGCGGTGATTGAGTTTCTCGACGGACGCATGGTGGCCCACCGCGGCCAAGACCTACCGCAGCCGCAAATCACAAACAACACCTGCGAGCTAAGCCGCAAACACCTGGTGGGTTTTGAAGGCTTTGGTGGCGAGCAGCAGATTCCCAGCGACGGCGCGTCGCTGAGCCGATTCGTACGCCTGGCGGCAGCCGCAACCGAGGCACCTGCGGAAGTCGACGACGCACACCTTGTGGCACTCGAGACAATTCACAAGGTACGACAGCCCTCGACCCAGTGGCAGATCGCCTACGACTTAGAGAACAAGGCCATGGTCTTTCGCACGCGGGAAAACCAAGCGGTCCGGCGAATCGACCTTACCGATTGCGAGTTTGGCTCCGACAAGCCAATCCAGGTGCTCGATATCAGAACACCAGTTGAAGGCGACGTGGTGAGCGAGTTTCGCAACTACACCCGAGAAGCCAATCGCCGCCTAATCGAACGCTCGATGGCCGCAACCGACTTCACACGTAACTGGCCCACGAGCCTGGTGCGATTGGTGATCGACTATCCGGACGTCGCTTGTCGTCCGGTCTCTTCACGGGCTAGGGTGGGGCGGTAGAGGACCGTGCGCATGTGCGGGACGTGCCGTTGACTGGCTGGACTTATCGTATGTTTGACCTGTTCGTACTCGACGCCATTTCAGAAGGCGACACCGACTTCGAATACGGCACATGCGAGAATGCACAGAAACTTCTTAACCAATTCAACCTCGAAATTGAATCGATAATCGATCACCACGGGGTCGATACCGTTGGCACTGCCATCTGGTACACTTATGGTTGCATGTCTGGAATGATCCACGACGTCTTGGACGAATCGGTGTCCAGCGGATTCAGTGCCTTCTATCAGTCGATGGAATCTCTTTACTCAACCGGTTTTGCCAAACATTGCGAAGACAAATTCAGCCACTCTGACCGTGGCGACAGATTCAGTACTGCCTGCTACATGATGTGGGATATGGGTGGCCTCGAGTATCTGACGTTCAACAGGTCGCCAGACCAAATCAAACTCGTCGAACCTCTGATTGTTTTGGGACTGTCTCATAGCCACGCGGCAGTTCAAGAATCATTCCTCCATTGTCTAGGTCATCAACGCGATGCTCTACCCGATTTCGTCGACCCGAAACTTACGGACTTCCTGCGCCGTCAAGACCTTACTCCGGAAATCCGCGATTATGCGATTCAGTGCCAATCTGGAATGATCTTGTAAGCATCGCTCTAGTCGTGGCAGTACGCATCGGTAAAACGGAGTCCAATCGCGCGTTCGCATCGCTCACCAGTGTCTACTTCAGCCGCGTCCAAGTCAGCGCTACAACTCTTTCTGATACAACCGATACGTCTTGTACCGCTTCGCGCCCGCTTTTTCGAGTGTCTTGCGCGATAGGTCGTTCGATTCGAGCACCCAGGAAAACTCGGCTTCCTCGACGCCGTGTTTCAGTACCGGGTCGATGAGGCCGCGGGCCAAGGTGATGCCGACGCCCCAGTTTTGAAACTCGGGCAGCACGTTCGCACTCACCACTCGCATGCGTTTGATCTCCTTTCGCCGAGTGAGCAGCTTTAGGAACCCAAAGGGAAATAACCGGCCGTCCATCTCGCGAATGCGGCCGTTGTAATCGAGTAGACCAAAAATCACCCCAATCGGTTTCCCATCGACCTCGGCGACGAGCGTTAGCTCCGGCACGATCAGGTGGCGCAACTGCCCTCCGAGCGTATGCACTTCTGCCTCCGAAAGCGGCACGAAACCCCAAGTGCCTGATAGCGCTTGATTGTAGATGTGAAGGAACATGTTCACGTCGGATCGAAATCGCTTGCGATCGAGCGGTCGCAACTTCACGCCGAATCGCTCGCGGATGCCTTCGTCGATCATGCGGTGCTTTTCGCTCATCGACCCTAGCATGTCGACGTGGCCCCAGTAAGCGTATAGGTCGTGCGCCTTTTGAAAGCCGGCCGCCTCGATCAGTTCCGGGTAGTACGTCCGGTTATAGGTCATCATGAACATCGGCGGCGAGTCGAAGCCTTCGGTCAGCAAGCCCCACTCGTAATTGATCGAAGGATTGGTCGGTCCACGGACCTCAGTCATGCCCCGCTCCGATAGCCACTCGCATGCCGCGCGAAAGAGAGATGTTGAGACGTTGCGGTCGTCGATCGACTCGAAGAAACCAAAGAACCCGAGCGTGTCGTTGTGCCAACGATTGTGCGTGTGGTTGACGATGGCCAACACCCGCCCGCAAGTTTCTCCGTCGCGCTGGGCGATAAACGCTTGGGTGTCGGAGTCCTGATGGAATGGATGGCGGCGGAACCCGACCAGTCCTTGCTGCTCGAGCCGTAGCGGCGGCACCCAATTGGCGTCGCCACGGTAGAGTTGCCACGGCAGGTCGAGGAATTCACGCTGCTCTCGCCGCGACGAAACCGGTATGATGCGAACTTCGGCCATAGGGCGGAGTGTAAACGCCCAAGGCAAATCGCGATACATCAACCGGCTCGCCCGAACGATTTATGCCTCGATGTCTGGTAACTGGTGCGACGGGATTTATCGGGCCTCGGCTCGTCCGCGAGCTGCAAGCAGCCGGCGGCGACGTGCGCTGCCTGGTTCGCGGGTCGTCCGATACGTCGCTACTCGTGCCGCTCGGCGTGCACCTGATGGAAGGCGACGTGACCGACGACGCGACCTTGTCGGCAGCCGTTCGCGGCGTCGACTTTGTGTTCCATCTGGCCGGGCGGACGATCGCGCCGAGCTACGACGCGTTTGCTCACGTCAACGAAATTGGAACGGCGAATATCGCGGCGGCGTGCGCCGCCGAGTCGAATCCTCCGGTGCTGATTGTCGCCAGTTCGCTGGCCGCCGCGGGACCCTCGCCGCCGGGCAGCGCAGCGCGTGAAGAAGACTTGCCGCAGCCGGTTTCGAACTATGGACGTAGTAAGCTGGCCGGCGAACTGGCGGCCCGCGAGTGGGCTGCCGAAGTGCCGACATCGATCATGCGTCCGCCGGTGGTCTTTGGGCCGGGCGATCGCGCCGGTTTGTTGCTCGTTGAGTCGCTGCTGAAGACTGGCATTCACGTTGTGCATCGCCCTGGATTACCGCTTTCGCTGGTGCACTCCGACGACCTGGCCGCCGCGCTACTGCTCGTGGCGCGACACGGCGAGCGACTCGACCCTACCAATCCGCGCGGCACCGGCGTCTATTACGTCGCCGACCCTGCACCTTCGTCTTACACAGAAATGGGACGAATGATTGCCAATGCGTTAGACCAGCGGATTCGAATTCTCAAAGTTCGCAAGTGGGCGCTCTACACAGCGGCGCTCACCAGCGAACTGATGGGCCGAGCGCGAGGGAAACCTGCGCCGCTGAACCTCGACAAGTACCGCGAGGGCACCGCCACCGGTTGGGTCTGCTCGACGGAGAAAATCGTCTCGCAAATGAACTTCCGTCCCGCCGCCTCGCTCGAAGGGCGTTACCGCGAAACAATCGCTTGGTATCACAGCGAGGGCTGGCTAAGGAAGTGACCAATGCCAGTTGCAATACCCTCTCCCGCTAAGCGTGAGAGGGTGCAGTTTGTAGCACGCTTCTGGCGATTGGTCATTCATCCAATGGTATTTCTCCGCCATCCCGCGTCGCCATGCCTCGCCACACCAAGAGATGGACTTCATCGTTCACCGTTTGCACCGACCCATCGATCATTGCCACCTGCACAATGCCGGGGTGGTTGCTGCGAGAGGTGATCATTGCGTAGGTGGGACTCCCTTCACTTCCGTTCTTGCCTTCTTGCCAGGAGTTGTAGTCGGCATCGACCTCAAAACCGTCCATAACGTACGGAACGTACGTGTTAGGTGTCATTGTGGCGGTGAAGCCGGTGTGGTGCACCCGACCGTCGGGCCATTCGGTGTGTCCGGTAGTTTTCTCTTTCTCGCCTGATTCCACCATAGCAGTTGCTTCGGCGATGGTGTTCGGTATGTCGGTCGTCGCTGGTCCACCGTTACGGGTGTAAGACGTCCACGCTTTCACCTCGGCGACCAGAAGCGTGTGCGAGGTGCCGTCGGTGATGCGGCGCAACGGAAGCTCGCTATTCGGGTAAAACGGCCCGTCGCCGCCGCGGTCGGTTGCCGGATCGTACACAAACCAAGTCCCCAGATTGAACCCGTAGTTGGTTGGCCATAGCGTCGGGCGACCATCGGTGAAAACGCGCGGTTCAGCAGCCTTCGCATCACTAGGGCATTGGAAGACCTCAATACGTACATCGCTTATGGCCTGTTGGGCGTCCCATCCCGCCTCAAGGTCAACCAGATTCTGCAGACTCTCTTGTTCGATGTAGGGCAAAATCCGGCCGTGCACGCCCCATGAACCGTTGTTGGGCGTCTCGCCAGTGCCGAGATACACCAATGTACTTGGCGGCAAATGTCGGCGACCGGTTTCGTAGTTCAATACCGCGAGGCCAAGCTGCTTGAGGTGGTTCTTGCACATGCTTCGACGTGCCGCGGCGCGAGCCGCCTGTACTGCGGGCAGCAACAGGGCGACCAAGATGCCAATAATGGCGATCACCACCAGCAGTTCGACCAATGTGAATCCACGGCTGCAAGGGCGAGATAGAGTGTTTCGCATTGAGGTTTGCCTTTCTCCTTCTGTGCACCGATGACCGGCCCAGATCACAAAGTCGCTTACCAGGCGAGTGGTCTGTTCCGCCCCCACCATACACACGAGATTTGGGGCTCCGCAACACGTTTAGTCAAGAAAAGGCGAGCGATTCATCGCGCTCCGCCGACGCGGCAAGAATTGCGGCACCAAGTGTCGCTTTGCGCAGCATCGCCCGCGCTTGGTGTCGAATAATTGAGCGCGCGAGTGTCGATTCCACAAGCGCCGGTCAGTTCACGGCGTCGCGCTTGCGGGTAAACCCATACTTGGGGTTGTCGCGGTCGAAATCCGCGTCGGTGAGCCCAACATTCAGTTCGACGTCGGTGTAAATATACTCTTCGAGCAGCCGAGGCTTACCACCCGGTTCGCGCGGCCAATAGAACGACGCATACCCTACCGGAAGCAGGTACTCGTCGTCGACAAACACCATGGCGCGATGAAACTCAAAGTGGTCACGCTCGATCGGATGCACCACTTCGACACGCGTGCACGAGCGGCCGTTGACTTTGGCGCCTTTGTAGAACGTCACCTCGCATTCGTCGTATAGCATGTCGTTCTCAATGACCTCGATCAGCCGATCGGTCAGTCGCTCGAATCCAACCTCGGTGATTGGGTAGCGGTTTTCCCTCATCGCCAATCGGCTGTCGGGCTTTATATAGCTACTGACGTACGCCATTCTCTGACCGCCACGCCGGACGAACACCTTACCGCCATGCTGGCCATCGACGAACAACGCTTCGCGACCCTCGACGCTGGCCGGCTTAAGAAATCGGAGGTAAACGCTGAACGGCGACACGGCTTCGCCTTGCCCGTAACGAATCTTCGCGTTGATGAACTCGTGCTTGCCGAGCTTTCCGGCCACCCGTTCTCGCCGCACGATCGTGCAGGTATAGTCGTGTACGTTTTCGGCGATCGACTCCCGCACTCGTTCCGCTAGTTGCATCGCGGGGTACAGCGGGTGTTTGCTCCGCTGATCATCAGCGCGGGGGATGGGCAAGTTGAACGAGGCAACGGTTTCGGCGTGCTCGGCAGATTCTACCTGCTGAGCAACGGCAATCGGCGCAAGAAGCAGCGTGGCGCCTAGGATCGCGGTTGCCGGTGCGAGGAATACCCCGTGTCGAAACATACAAAGCCTCCAGTGGTGATGGCCGGCTCGGTACAAAAAGCCCCCCATACCTCGAGAAGCCGACCCTCAATTCTAATCCGCTGGCCCACCTTCGAATGCGGCAAAATGGAGCGAATCGGGCAAGTTTTGCCAACAATGGTCGTTCCAACCGTGCCGATGCGCATAAATTCCCTTGAGGAGGTAAGCGCGGTCATAACCGGTGTTTCGCCTGAAATTCTGCCAAATCGCTACTCTTCCCCATGACGATCATCGTGTCGCCGGCGGCAAATGCAGTGCCAGCATCCGGCGCAAACACCATTTCGCCATCGTGGCGACGAATGGCGATGATCAGCACGTGATGTTTCGTACTCAGTGCCAACTCGCGAATGGTCTGACCAACCAGCGGGCATTCCTCTCGAATGGTAAGCTCCTCTAGGTCGGCGTCCAACGATTGGCTATCGGTGATCAGCCCGAGCAGCTCGGCCGTGTGTGGATGGGTCACCAGCGACGCCATCCTTCGAGCCCCAATCACCGCGGGTAACACCACGTCGTTCGCGCCGGCTTGGCGGAGCTTTTTCTCCGTGGGCGGCAACTCGCCGCGAGCAATGATGCGGAGATTGCGGTTGAGATTGCGCGCAGTAAGCGTAAGAAACACGTTGTCGGCGTCGGAATGCAAAGCGGCGACGAACACCTGCGCTCGCTCGATTCCAGCGGCTACCAAAGTCTCTTCGTCCAGTGCGTCGCCGCTTACCACCAACAACCCGTCGGCGCGCGCGGCCAGTGCAGTCTCGCTGTCGGAGTCGACCACCACAAACGGCACTTTGTGCAACGAAAACTCGTCGGCCAGCGTCTTACCCATCCGTCCAAAGCCGCAAATGATCGTGTGCCCATGTAGCTCTTCAATCTCGTGTGTCATGCGCCGAAATCCCAACGTGCGATAGATTTGCCCTTCGATCATTCCTTGCAGCAGCAGCGTGATCGTATAGCCCACGACGAACATACCGACCAGAATGACGAATATCGAGAATAACTGCAGCTCTGGCGGAAAATTGCTGGTCTCGGAGTAGCCAACCCCCGAGACAGTAATGACAACGAAATAAATGCTGGTGAGCCAGTCGGAGCCCGTGATGACGCGGTGCCCCACGACTGCCACGAGGAACACAATGGCAAGTGCGAGCAGCGCCTGGCGAATCCGCGATAATGCGGTCATGTGGTGTAGTCGGCGTTCAGTCGGACGTACTCAGCCGTCAAATCCGTAGTCCAAAACCGCGCGGCAGCCGAACCCTCGTCGAGAATCAGCAGCAAGCTCGTCTCCTTTTCACTAGCCATCGACTTCGAGATTGCCTCGGCGTCGAAGTCGATCGGGGCGCCGCGCTCGTACACCAGCATGCCGTTGATGTGCAGGCTCACCGCTTGCGGGTTGAACGGCACGCCGGCGTAACCAGCCGCAGACACCACGCGGCCCCAGTTGGGGTCGGCTCCAGCGATGGCCGTCTTCACCAGCGGACTGTCGGCAATCGTCTTGCCGATCTTCACCGCCTCGGCCCGCGTCCGGCAGCCATGCACTTCGACGGTTACCAAATGGGTGGCACCTTCTCCGTCGGCTGGAATCGATTGGGCCAGGTCTTCGCACACTTCGAACAGGGTTGCGCGAAAGGCGGCTAGCCCTCGACCTTCGATCATCGGTCCCCCCGCTGCCCCATTGGCCAGCAGAAGCACGGTGTCGTTGGTGCTGGTGTGGCCGTCGACGCTGATGCAATTGAACGTCTCGCTCACTGCGTCCTTTAGCGCCAGGTGAGCATCGCGGGCGGCAACGTTGGCATCGGTCATCACCACCGACAGCATGGTCGCCATGTTGGGGCCGATCATCGCCGCGCCCTTGGCTAAGCCGGTGATATTCAGGTCGACTCCGTCGATCTGAATATCGCGTCCGCAGAGCTTTGGCACCGTGTCGGTCGTCATCATGCCGCGTGCGGTCCGCTCGAGCGAGTCGTCATCGCTCCCAAGTTTGGCGGCGCACGCCCGAATGCCGCTCGCGATGTTGTCCATCGGAAGATGCACGCCAATTACACCGGTCGATAGCACAAGTGTTTGATTGGAATCCAGTCCACACGCTTGGGCCACGAGGTCGGCCATCTTCGCGCAATCCTCGTCGCCACGATCGCTGGTGCACGCATTCGCAATTCCGGAGTTGATCACCACGGCGCGAATCGATTCGCTGGGCGTCAGCGCTCGGTCGAAGGTAACGGGTGCAGCGCACACGAGGTTTTGCGTGTACACGCCCACTCCGACCGCTGAACGATCCGACAACACAATGGCTACGTCTTCCTTGCCGGCGGTCTGCTTGATTCCAGCGTGAACCGCATTGCCAGAGAATCCTGTGGGGAATCGTGCGCTCATTGTGAATCTCGTCGAACGTGTTCTGTCGTTCGCCCTATCGTTCAGTGCGGTAGGGCCGCCTTCGGTCCGCTTACCTCTGCAATCCGCAGCGCGGCTAATCGATCCCCATCGTTTCGTCGAATCCAACCATCAAATTGAAGTTCTGCACGGCCGCGCCGCTAGCGCCTTTGATCAGGTTGTCGATGGCGCTAACCACCACGGCGCGCCCGTTTACAACGCGCGCAGTCAGATGGCAGCGATTGGTGCCCGATACGTGCTTGGTCGCCGGCAATGTGTCGACTACTTCAACGAACGGTTCGTCTTGGTAGAAGCTCCGCAGGGTATCAAGCAGTTGAACCTGATCGACCTGATCGCTACGAAGCGGCGCATAGCACGTACTGAGGATTCCACGATCCATCGGTATCAGGTGGGGCGTGAATATCACGTCTACTTTTGTGCCAGCCGCGTCGGTCAAATACTGGGCGATTTCGGGAGTGTGGCGATGCGTGCCCACACCGTAGGCGGCGACACTCTCGTTGCACTCGGGATAGTGAAAAGCCTGTTTCGGAGTACGCCCCGCGCCCGACACTCCGCTCTTGCTGTCGACAATGATACCGTCGGGCTTCACGTCGCTCGACTTCAACAGCGGAAAGAGCGCCAAGATGGCGGACGTTGGATAGCATCCGGGGTTGGCTACCAATTGTGCGTCCTTGATTCGTTCGCGATACAACTCAGGCAAACCATACGCAGTTTTGCCAAGTCGCTCCGCATCGGGATGCTCCACACCGTACCACTGCTGATAAACGTCTTGGTTGTCCAACCGGTAGTCGGCGCTGAAGTCGACTACCTTCAGCCCAAAGGCGAGTAGTTGCGCCACCATTTCGGCGCTCGCTCCGTGCGGCAGGCAGCAGAACACAGCATTGGCGCGCTCGGCGACTTCTTTGGCCGAGAGTGGTTCGAGCGGCAAGTCTAACTGCCCAGCAAGCTGTGGATGAATCTCTGATACGTGCGGGTTCTCCTGCTGACGACTGCCAAGCGCAGTAATTTCAACCTGCGGGTGCCGAAGCAACAGCCGAATGAGTTCCAGGCCGGTGTAGCCGGAGGCTCCGAGAATGGCGACTCGTGTTTTCATCGAGGTCAACGAAGGGCGGCGGGCGGTCGAGAATCCGCTGATTTTAGCGGGAAAATTAGGCAATCGCTACTGGGTGGAGTCACCCACTAGCGGCGAGCGCGGATCAAACGCTCGTCCATCAGCCCCAATACACCGCGCGCCACGTCCGCCTTGTCGCCAGATAGCCGTGCCAGCACGGCTCCTTCTGGGCAAAGAACTTCGACGGTGTTTTTCAGAGCGTTCATCGCTTCGACGCCGTTCGAGACCATTAGGTCACAGTGTTTTCGTTCAAGCTTCGCTAGCGCTCGTAGGCGATGGTCTTCGGTTTCCAGTGCAAACCCGACGACCCATCGCTGGCCCTTCTCGGCTCCCAGCGTGGCAACCACGTCGTCTGTTTCGACAAGCTCCAAGAGCAAAGGTTCGCCCGTCTTGGAAATCTTGCTATCGGCCACCCGACGGGGTCGATAGTCGCAAGGCGCCGCCGCGCCGATGAGCCCATCGCAATGCTCAAACTGCTGGCGGGCCGCGTCCATCATCTCTTCGGTGGAAACAATGGGTACTACATTGGCCTCGGCCGGGTAGTCAACCTCGACTGGGCCAGAGACGATCACCACCTCATGCCCCACCTCCAATGCCGCCGCCGCCAGCGATGCCCCCATGCGCCCACTCGAGGCGTTGGTCAGGTAACGCACTGGGTCGATGTACTGCCGCGTGGGACCGGAGGTGATGAGGATCTTGGCCATGTTTTTTGGTTGCCCGCGAATGGCGCGAATTGGTTTTAGACGGGAACGCAGATCTAGCAGTATGTTCGCTGATAGTGGTTGCGTTGGAGTTTCACACGGGTTTCACACCTCCGCGTGCTTGAGTTGTTACGTTGAGTTGCCCATCTTAGTCACAGCATTCGAGCCGTCATTCCGCATCGCAACGATAGCGAACTCCTGATCGTTGTCGGAGTAGGATGCGCCGGCTACGTCGGACAACAGCGAATCGACACGTAGCCCACAATCTGACAACTCCTGTGCAAGCGTATCAAGAGTGAAGTACTGCAGCCAGTTGAACACCGTTCTGACTCTCGTCGATTCTACCAAGGTGTACTTGTCGAGAACCACTTTAGCGTTTTCGTACTTGAACGTGTTAAGAAATCCGTAGTACGGTTCGTCGGACCAGAATCCATCGAGGAGGTTGAATTCGTAGCGTGTGACCTCTTCCCGCTTCTCGTAGGCCGCTTGCGAGTGGACATCGAATAGCAGGTAACCATCAGGCCCTAGGAGTCGGTGAAATTCCTGCAAGAGCGAGCGGCGCTGGCTCGGACTGAGAGCACAGAAATCGCACATGATCATCATGATGAGGTCGAACTGGCCTTCGAGCTTCGATTCAAGGTAGTCTTGATGAAGGTAAGTGACTTCAAGTCCTTCTCGTTCGGCGACCGCTTGCGCATGACGAATGGACCGTATCGAAAAGTCGATGCCGGTTACCTTTGCCCCTTGTTGCGAGAGGCGATTTGCGTAGAGTCCGGGACCGCAGCCAAAGTCGGCAACCTTGAATCCCTCACCAACACCAAAATGGGACACAATCCAATCAACGGAATGGTCGATGAATCGTGAGTGGCGTGACGACAGATCTGACGCATCATCTAAGTGATGGTCGAGCATCTTCCGCGAGGTATGCTCATCGGTCCAGAGCTCTTCCGCCGTGTAGAACTCGAATGGCTTTGGCTTCTTGTTGATTTCTAACAGCTGACGAAACAGTTCGTTGCTGCCCGACAGTGCGGGCCTTGGTGTCAGGTCGCTCAAGAGAAGTGCTCCATAGTCTACTCATCCGCGTAACTCCCGCCCATTCCGCGAAAATCCGCGCCCCAACTCCCATTCACGCCCATCCGCGTCACTCACGGGCAACCAACAACTTCTCAATCCCCGCCGCAATCGCGTCCGGTTCGCTCATCCGCCCTGCCCCTTTCACTCGGCAGCTTAGCCAGCCTTCTTCGGGGCCGATCAGGTGCACGCCGTCGGCGCGGAGTTGGGCGACGTTTCGCTGCACCACAGGTTTGCCCCACATTTCGCAGTTCATCGCCGGGGCCATCAACACGGGGCCTTCGAACGACAGCAAGAGTGTCGAGAGCAAGTCGTCGGCAATTCCTTGTGCGGCTTTCGCCAACGTGTTGGCGGTCGCGGGCGCTACGCACAGAACATTGGCCTGCCGGGCCAACTCAATGTGCGGGCCGAGTGGGTGCTCGTGGGGAGGAAAAGAGCTGGTCGCGACACTACGGCCGGTAAGCGCTCGGAATGTCGCCGCTCCGATGAACTCTTCAGCGGCGGCGGTCATCACCACCGACACACCGTGTCCTTCCTGAACGAGTTTGCTCACGAGCGCTGCGGACTTGTACGCCGCGACGCCGCCGGAAACACCGATAAGGATCTCGTTGGGCATGGTTCAGGGCTGTCAGCCGGTCAACCAATCATGACCGCTGAGCGCTCAGAGCGCCGACAAGTCGACTGTTGGGCCGTCACTCTCGGGCGTGGGCTCGGCAACCGCGGTGCGGACTTCGCCAGACGAGTCGAGGAAAATCTTATCTTGCAGAATCTCTTGGACGACGACTTCCATCTTTTCGTCGCTCTCGGTGTCGACTAGCGGACGCGCGCCGCCGTTGATGGCCACCAATCGTTTTTGGATGAGCGTCGACAGCTTGAAGCGGCCACCGACCTTGTTCACAATTTCCTCTTCCTTCAACGCGTCAATCATGCTTCGAGTCCCTCTTGGGCCAGAATGTCAGCTATCTCGCCGATAGTGGCTTCCAGATCGTCGTTCACCACTTGGTACTTGTAGGTGTTTGCCAGGAGCATTTCGCGCCGCGCCACGTCGAGCCGGCGGAGGATCGCCTCCTCGCTATCGGTACGGCGAGCCCGCAATCTCCGCTCCAGTTCTTGGTCTCGCTCGTCCTGAGTCTCGCCGCCTACGGTGATGAAGATGCTCACCGCCTCGGGGAATTGCTCGCGGGCTTTGCGCGCACCGTCCACGTCGATCTCCAGGATAACCCATTGACCGCGGGCGAGACTAGGCCTGACTTCCTCATAAAGCGTGCCATACCAGTGTCCCCGGTCGAAGACCTCCATACACTCGAGAAAATCCCCCGCTTCGCGGCGGGCGTTAAACTCCACGGCCGACAGAAAATGGTACTGCTGCCCGTCGACTTCGCCGGGCCGCGGTGCCCGCGTGGTGGCCGACACACTCAGCCGAATCGCCGGCGCGAGCCGCTCGATCAACCCCGCCACCACGGTCGATTTACCGACCCCCGACGGGCCAGAGATGATGACGAGTTGGCCAGGGGTGGCTTCGGCGGGCATGGTAGGGAAACGATGATTCGAAGCAGTTTCGAAACTGCCCCCTTTCCCGTTCGCGGGTGAGGGTGAGGGTGAGGGCTACTGGCGGCGCTAGTTTAACTGCGCCCCTCACCCGGCCTTCGGCCACCCTCTCCCCACAGGGGAGAGGGACTCGACACTGCTCTTCGTAGGTTCAAACCGATCCTTATTCCACATTCTGTACCTGCTCTCGAATCCGTTCCAGCGCTGCTTTCATCTCGACTACGTACTGGCTGATCTCGGTGTCGTTGGCTTTGGAACCAATGGTGTTGATTTCGCGGCCCATTTCCTGGGAGATGAACTCGAGCTTGCGCCCAGAGCTTTCTTCGGCATCCGCGTTATCCGAGAACTGAACTAGGTGACTCTTGAGCCGTACCAACTCTTCGGAGATGTCGCTCTTATCGACAAATAAGCTCAGTTCGCGCAACAGGTCGGCGGGCTGCACCGTCACATTCAATTCCGATAGTGCACGGTTCACCCGCTCGGTGAGCCGTTCGCGATAGCCCACCGTGACGTCGGGCGCGCGGCGTTCGATGGCGGCCACTTGTTGGTCGATGATGCTACAGTTCTCTAGCAAGTCTTTGGCGAGCGCTCGGCCCTCGGCCTCGCGCATCTTGGTGAGCGCGGCAAGCGCTTCGCGGAGCGTCGGCTCGATTTGGGGCCAGTCTTCTTGCGAGTCTTGCTCGGGGGCGCGGCGATCGTCGATGACGCCGGGAAGCGATAGCACTTGTCCGACAGAGATTTCGTCGCTCGTTCCGGTGCTTGCCGCTACCTGTCTGGCCTGCTCGATGTAACCGGCCAAGACGTCGGCGTTGATTCGGTAGTCGTCTGGCTTCGATGTGCGGTGCACGTGCAAGTTGAGTTGCACCGTGCCACGTCGTACCCGCTTGCGAACGAGGGCGTCGATTTGCGGTTCAAGAGCGCCGTAACCCTCGTTCGTACGTAGGCTCAGCTTGTAGTGACGGCTATTGATGGTGCGCACTTCGATTGCCACGCTCAGCGTGTCGAATCGATTGTGGGCTTCGCCGAATCCGGTCATGCTCAGCAACACCGCGGTAGCCCTCCGTTTGTGGGAACCGTGGCAGAGATCATTCGGCGGAGGACTCGTCGCCGGCGTCGTCCGCTGGCTCCGCATCGTCAGCATCGGCGGCCGATGTCGCAGCCGACCTGCCTTTATCCATTCCGCTCAGCTTGTTCCCACCGCCAGCGGCGCTACCCCCGCTGGAGAAATAGACGGTCGCCAAGATGCAAACAAACATCCACACCAAGGCGGTGTACGCGGTGAACTTCGTGAACTTGTCGCCGGCCTTGGCGCCAAAGGCGCTCGACCCGCCGGCACCTCCTAATGCACCCGCCAACCCGCCGCCGCGCCCCTTCTGCACCAAGATGAGCAGAATCATGAACAGGGCGATCAGAAACAGAACGACTTTGAATAAGGTTTCAATCACGATTTTCTCAATGTAGGGTGCAACTAAACCGCGGCTGCGATGCCTAAGAAATCGTCTGGCTTTAGGCTCGCTCCGCCCACCAAGGCACCGTCCACATTCGGTTGCGATATCAACTCGGCCGCGTTGCCCGGCTTGACGCTACCACCATAGAGAATGCGAACTTTCTCGGCAATCTCGCCATTGTAGCTTTCGGCAAGCAATCTGCGAAGGTCGGCATGCACTTCTTCTGCCTGCTCGGGCGTGGCCACTTTTCCGGTGCCAATCGCCCAGACCGGCTCGTAGGCGATCACGGTTTTTCCCACCTGATCGGCCGATAGCCCCGCCAGCGAGCCCGCAAACTGCTGGGCGATCACCTCGCCCGTTTTGCTCGCTTCGCGCTGCTCGAGGAGTTCGCCAACGCACACAATCGGTACGAGGCCAGCCTCGAGCGCGGCAAGCGTTTTCTCGTTGACCATCCCGTCAGTCTCGCCGATGATGTTCCGCCGCTCGCTGTGTCCCAGGATGACGTACTCCGCTCCTACGTCGGTGAGCATCGACGCACTCGTCTCCCCCGTGAACGCACCATTGGGTTGGGCGTACATGTTTTGGGCTCCCAGCGCCACCGGCGAGCTATCGAGCGCCTTGGCCACCGACTCGAGATAAATAAATGGCGGGCAGACCAACAGATCGGCCTTGTCGATATCGCCTGCCCCTTTCGCCACCCCCTCGGCAAGCGACACAGCGGCGGCGTGGTCGGTGTTCATCTTCCAGTTACCAGCGATTAAAGGGCGACGCATTCTCTTTCCTTTCTATTTGTTTAGCCGCGGATGAACGCGGATTTTCGCGGATGACTGTATCGCAGTGATTGCGGAAACCTTGGACACACCATTGGCGATTCATCCGCGCCCATCTGCGGCCAATTCCTCGTCAGAAACTCTTACCCACCGCTTCCGCAACTTTGCGAATCTGCCCAGCCACTTCGGCGTACTGATCCGGAAGCAGCGCTTGAGGGCCGTCGCTCATGGCTTCTTCGGGACAGTTGTGGACTTCGATGTGCACGCCGTCGGCCCCGCATCCCGCAGCGGCTAGGGCACACGCGGGGATTAGCTCAGGCCGACCCGTTGCATGGCTCGGGTCGACGATGATCGGCAGGTGCGACAGTTGTTGCACCTGCGGCACGGCGGCGATATCGAGCATGTTACGACATGCGTTGTCGAAGCCTTTGACACCGCGCTCGCACAGCACGACCTCGGTCGTGCCGTGAGCGATCACGTACTCGGCACTCATCAATAGGTCTTTGATCGTCGCCGCCATACCGCGCTTCATGAGCACCGGCTTCTTTGTCTTGCCGACCTCAGTCAACAGTACGAAGTTCTGCATGTTGCGCGCGCCGAGTTGAATCATGTCGGTGTACTCAGCAATCAACTCGACGTGGCGAGGGTCGATTGCCTCGGTGACAATCGGCATGCCGTGTTTGTCGCCAACCTCGCGAAGAATCTTCAAACCCTCCTCGCCCAATCCTTGAAACGAGTAAGGGCTGGTCCGCGGTTTGAATGCGCCGCCTCGCAACACGTTGGCGCCTGCTGCCTTAATGTCGCCGGCGATTGCGTCGAGCCGCTCGCCCGACTCCACCGCACACGGCCCGGCGATCATGCCGAAATGACCGCCGCCGATTTTGGTCACGGCGTCGCCCGAGCCAACTTCCACCACCGTGGGCTGCGGATGCGCCTCGCGACTTGCCAACTTATACGCGGGCATCACGGGCACCGCCTCTTCGACGCCCGGAATGGCCGTCAGCGGCGCGCGTTGAATCTTTTCCTCGTCGCCGATCACCCCAACCACCGTGCGATAAGTACCCTTGCTTAGATGAGCCTGAAGTCCAAAAGCCTCAATGCGTTCGATCACGTGATCGACTTGTTCGTCCGTTGCGGCGTGCTTAAGAATGATGAGCATTGGAGGAGGGACCGGGGGTCAGTGATCGGGGGTCAGGGAAGATGGGCCGAAGCCAGACTGAAACCTGGCTTTCGACCGTTGATTCGAGGGGTAATTCTCCGAGTTCCCTGGCCCCTGGCCCCCGAATCCTGGCCCCTTACTCTAGCCGATCGGCTCCCGGCTCGCATAGGACCCAAGCACTACGAGTTGCTGCGACTTTTTCTCGAGCGAGGCGATTGCCTTTTTCGCCCGAGCTTCGGCGGAGTGGCCGATGAACTCGATGAAGAATAGGTAACGCCCGCGGCTTCCGGCGACCGGAAAGCTCTCGATCCAGGTCATGTTCAAACGGTTTCGTTTGAATACCGCCATCGCATCGGCCAGGGCACCCGGCTCGTGGCTTATCTCAAGCATCAGGGCGGTCTTGTCGTTGCCCGTCTTGGCCGCTGGTTCGCGGCCGATGACGGCGAAGCGAGTGACGTTGTCCTTGTTGTCTTCGATGTTCGCCGCCAGCACGTCGAGCCCATACTCGGTGGCCGCTTGGGCGCTGGCGATCGCAGCGACCTTCGGGGCTGCGGCGGCCGTTTGTGCCGCTTCGGCCGTGCTGGCCACGGGGTGGCATTCGGCGTTGGGCAAATGCTTGGCGAGCCAGTTGCGGCATTGAGAGAGCGCTTGCGGTTTACTTTCGACGCGGCCGACCTTCGCCCTCGGGCCCATGCCCACCAGGCAATGATGAATCCTGAGCGGCAACTCCCCACAAATGCTCACCTGCGATTGCGCGAAGCACTCGAGCGTATCGGTCACGCGGCCATCGGTGGAATTCTCCAGCGGGACGATGCCGTACGCAGCGGCACCCTGCTCCACTTCTTCGAATACCGCCGCAATGGTGCCGACTGGCACCAGGTCGGCAGCCGCACCGAATTGCTCAATCGCAGCGGTGTGACTAAAAGTGTGCTCGGGACCCAGGTAGGCAATTCGCTCGGGCTTCGACAGTTGCCCGCACGCAGCGACAATCTCTCGAAACACCGCGGCCACCGACTCATCGGCGAGCGGCCCGCGATTCCGCTCGACCGCCTTGGCCGCGGCCGTACTTCCCGGCACGGGCGCTTCGCCCGCAAGTTCCGCACGCTGCGACAGGAGCTTGAGCATCTCGCGATCGAGCCTGTCGATCTCGCGCTTTGTGCTCGCGGGGGTTGTTCGGCTTGCCTTCTTTTTCGCCATCGAACTCAGATGCGGTGCAGTAGTGAATGGGAGTCGATTCCAGAACCTGAATCGGTGTCGGGAGTCGGGGAACTTCTCAATTCTAAGTCCTTATTGCCGAACGGGTTGCCGCCGAAAGGCTGCCAAGATGGCTGCCAAATGGGTCGTTGCTAGCAGGCTGGCGATCGGGCAGAATGTCATATTGGCAGCGGCAGCGGAGGTCGAGGAAGTCCTTCCGCAGCAGCCACCGCGACACAAGTCCAATGCTATAAGCATCTTACATCGATTTTCCGGCCGTAATAGCCCCATCGGCACAGGCTTTGCTTTTCTCTCACAGCGTACCGGTCTGCCGTCAGGCAGGCCGCTCCAATCGAATAGCAACCCAAATTAGCTAATACAATCCACGTTCGCGTCGGCGGCCAATCAAGGCCGCTGGCGCCTACTCCAGCGAAGAGAGGATTCTCATGGCAAGTGGCGAAAAAATCATCGGAATCGACCTCGGCACCACCAACTCGGTAGTCGCCGTGATGGAAGGTAAAGAGGCGAAAGTTATCCCCAACCCCGAAGGCAACCGCCTGACTCCTAGCGTGGTTGCATTCACCGATAAAGGCGAAGTGCTCGTCGGTGAACCCGCGCGCCGCCAAGCGGTTACGAACCCATCGAAGACCGTTTACTCGATCAAACGGTTCATGGGTCGCCGTCACAACGAAGTGGCGAGCGAAGAGAAAATGGTGCCGTACGAAGTTACTGGCGGCAGCGAAGACTACGTGAAGGTCAAGGTTGGCGACAAAGAGTATACGCCGCCCGAGATCTCGGCCAAGGTCTTGGTGAAGCTCAAGGAATCGGCCGAGGCGTACTTGGGTCACAAAGTGAACAAGGCCGTCATTACCGTGCCGGCTTACTTCAACGATGCGCAGCGTCAGGCCACCAAAGACGCCGGCCAAATCGCCGGGCTCGAAGTCTCGCGAATCATCAACGAGCCGACCGCCGCGTCGCTCGCGTATGGTCTCGACAAGAAATCGCAAGAGACCATCTGCGTGTTCGACTTGGGTGGTGGTACGTTCGACGTGTCGATTCTCGAAGTCGCCGATGGCGTGTTCCGCGTCATCAGCACCAATGGCGATACGCACCTAGGTGGCGATGACTTCGACGAAGAGCTAATCAACTACGTGGCGACCGAGTTCCAGAAGGAACAAGGCATCGATCTGCGTAAAGACCAAATGGCCCTGCAGCGTCTGCAAGAGGCATGCGAAAAGGCCAAGAAGGAGCTCAGCTCGGCGCAATCGACCGATATCAACTTGCCGTTCATCACCGCCGACGCCAGCGGGCCGAAGCACTTGCAGATGAATATCACCCGCGCCAAGTTCGAAGAGCTGGTCGACGGGCTGGTCGAGCGCGTACGCGGCCCCGTGATGCAGGCGCTTGAAGACGCTAAGCTCGACCCATCGAAGATCGACGAAGTCGTGCTCGTGGGTGGTTCGACGCGTATCCCCAAAGTGCAGGAGCTTGTCAAAAGCATCTTTGGCAAGGATCCGCACAAGGGCGTGAATCCCGACGAAGTCGTTGCCGTGGGCGCAGCCATTCAAGGTGGCGTGCTGGCGGGCGACGTGCAGGACATCCTGCTATTGGACGTCACTCCGCTTTCGCTCGGCATCGAGACGCTGGGCGGCGTGATGACGAAGTTGGTTGAGAAGAACACCACCATTCCGGTCGAACGCAAGCAGGTGTTCAGCACCGCCGACGACAATCAAACCGCGGTGACTGTCCGGGTATTCCAGGGCGAGCGCGAAATGTGTGCCGACAACCGGCTGCTGGGCGAGTTCAACCTCGAAGGAATCCCGCCCGCGCCGCGGGGCGTGCCGCAAATCGAGGTGAAATTCGACCTCGATGCCAACGGCATTTTGAACGTCTCGGCCAAGGACCTCGGTACAGGCACCGAGCAAACGGTGAAGATCGAGCAGTCTTCAGGATTGAGCGAAGACGAGATCAAGAAGATGCAAGAAGACGCCGCTGCTCATGCCGACGAGGACAAGAAGAAGCGCGAGCTGGTTGAAGCCCGCAACAAAGCCGACAGCCTGGCATACCAGGTCGAGAAGACGCTGAAGGAAAACGCCGACAAGATTGGTGATTCCGACAAGGGTCCGATCGAAGCGGCCATTGCCAAGGTTCGCGACACCGCCAAGGGCGAAGATCCCGACGCCATCAACAGCGCCGTGTCGGAGCTCGAAGCCGCGAGCCACGCGATGAGCGAGGCAATGTACAAGTCCGCCGCCACCGAAGCCGAAACGGGTGCCGGCGAAGCAGGCGAACAACCCGCCGGCGCCACCGCCGACGACGACGCGATCGACGCGGAGTTTGAGGTGAAGGAGAGTTAAGCGAAACCTGCTTTAAGTCGAAACGACGAAAGGGCAGGTGTGAAAGCACCTGCCCTTCTTCGTTGCCAAGAGCCGGTAACTTTTCGCTCGAAACTGAGCCACCAACTTCGGTAGAATACGCACACGGGTCGCTGCGCCTAGTTCGGAATCAAATCCGCGAAAATCCAGCTACGTCCCGCGATCATCCGTGTCCCATTCCACCCAAGCATCCAACGAGTAAATTCACATGGGTAGGAATCTATTCCGACCACTGATCAAGCTAACCCAAAGCGACGTAAATACTTAGAACCCAAGAGTAAATGCACAACGAATCGATTATCGAAATTTGGGAATTTACCCAGCAACTAGAAACTACTTTCAACTTTCCCAAGCCCCCAGTCCCTAGCCCCTAGCCCCTGCTTCCATGGCCTTCCGATTCGACAAACTGACCCTCAAAGCCCAAGAAGCGGTGCAGCGTGCGCAGGAGTTTGCTGCCGACGCGGGGAATCCGCAGATCGAACCGCTGCACTTGCTCGCTTCGCTGTTGGACGAGAGCGAGGGCATCGTGCGCCCGGTGCTCGCCAAGATGAACGCCAACGTCGAGCAATTGCAGTCGATGATTGCCTCGGAACTCGACCGGTTGCCGAAGTCGAGCGGCGGGTCGCCTCCGCAAATCAGCCAACAGCTAGGCCGCGTGCTCGATGCGGCTAGCGCCGAGGCCGAGGCGATGAAGGACGAGTTCGTTTCGACCGAGCACTTGCTGCTCGCCCTGGCGAAGACCGATTCGAAAGCGAAAGACACGCTGGAGCTCAATGCCATTAGCGCAAGCGATGTGCTTGGAGCGCTCCAGGAAGTCCGAGGCTCTGCGCGGGTGACCGACCAGGAGCCTGAAGGCAAGTTTCAAGCCCTCGAGAAGTACGGCATCGACTTGGTCGAACGCGCCCAACAAGGCAAGCTTGATCCCGTGATCGGGCGCGACCAGGAAATCCGCCGAGTCATCCAAGTGCTGTCGCGGCGGCGGAAGAACAATCCGGTGCTGATCGGCGAACCGGGCGTTGGCAAGACGGCCATCGCCGAAGGACTCGCCCAGCGAATCGTGCTCGGGGACGTGCCCGAGAGCTTGAAGAATCGACGCGTGATCGCCCTCGATATGGGCGCGCTAGTGGCCGGAGCGAAATACCGTGGCGAGTTTGAGGAGCGACTAAAGGCCGTGCTGCGCGAAGTGGAAGACGCCGCCGGCAGCGTGGTGATGTTCATCGACGAATTGCACACCGTAGTCGGCGCCGGAGCCGCAGAGGGCTCGGGCGACGCGGCCAACCTGCTCAAGCCCGCGCTGGCGCGAGGTGAACTGCGCTGTATTGGGGCCACGACACTCGACGAATATCGCAAGTACATCGAGAAAGATGCGGCCCTCGAGCGGCGTTTCCAGCCGGTATTTGTGGGCGAGCCGAGCGTCGAAGATACGATTGCCATTCTTCGTGGGCTCAAACCACGTTACGAAGCCCACCACCAGGGTGTGAAGGTGAAAGACTCGGCGCTCGTGGCTGCGGCCGAGTTGTCCGATCGCTACATCTCGGATCGCCAGTTGCCGGACAAGGCGATTGATCTGGTCGACGAAGCGATGAGTCGGCTGGCAATGGAATTGCAGAGCGTCCCGCAGGAAATCGACGAGGTACAACGTAGGATCACGCAACTTGAACTCGCCGCGCGGCAACTCGCGGACGAAACCGAGGAGCATGCGAAGGATCGGCTCAAAGAGATCAACGCCGAGATGGAGAATCTGCGGCACGATCTCGCCAGTTTGCGCGAGCAATGGGAAGCCGAGAAGCTCGGCGTGGGCGACGTAGCCACGGTGCGCCAGGAGTTGGAGGCAGCCAAGCTGGCGTACGAGCATCAGTCGAACGCACTAAACGAGAAGCAATCGACCGGGCAGCTTGTCGATGAGAGCGACTATCAGAAGCTCTACGAACTCGACCAAGCCCGCATTCATCTCGAAAAGCGGCTCGAAGATATCGAGGCTCGCCAGTCAGAACAGCAATCAGAACAAACCGAGTCGCAGCGGAAGTTGCTACGTCAGGAAGTGGGTCCCGACGAGATTGCCGAAGTCGTCAGTGCCTGGACCGGCATCCCTGTCAATCGCATGATGGAGACCGAACGAGCCAAGCTGCTGGTGCTGGAAGAGCGATTGCACCAACGGGTGATCGGCCAAGACGCCGCTGTGGAAGCGGTGGCCAACGCGGTGCGCCGAAGTCGCAGCGGATTGCAGGACCCCGATCGCCCGATTGGGTCGTTTTTGTTCTGCGGTCCGACCGGTGTCGGCAAGACTGAGCTTTGCAAAGCGCTCGCGCAAGTGATGTTCGATGACGAACACGCCATGGTGCGACTCGACATGAGCGAGTTCATGGAGAAGCACACCGTAAGCCGCTTGATTGGCGCGCCCCCCGGCTATGTGGGTTACGAAGAGGGCGGCAAGCTGACTGAAGCGGTCCGCCGCCGACCATACTGCGTGGTGCTGCTAGACGAAATCGAGAAGGCACACCGCGACGTGTTTAATATCTTGCTACAGGTGCTCGATGATGGGCGCTTGACCGACAATCACGGGCACACGGTCGACTTCACGAACACGATTATCGTGATGACGTCGAATGTCGGCAGCCAGATGATTCAAGAGCTTGCCTCCGAAGGTGGAACCGCCGAAGAGATGCAACAAGCGGTGATGGACGCGCTGTCGGCTCGCTTCCTGCCGGAGTTCTTGAACCGAATCGATGAGACGATCGTTTTCGAACCGCTCAAGCGCGACGAGATCCGTTCGATTGTCGATCTGCAGATCGCCAGCCTCGAGAAGCTGCTTTCGAAGCAGGGTTTGCATCTCGTAGTGACCGATACGGCGCGGCGGGAAATCGCCAACCAGGGCTACGACCCGGTGTACGGCGCACGTCCGCTGAAGCGAGTCGTACAGCAACAACTACAAAACCCGCTGGCCACCGAGCTGTTGAAGGGAGAGTTCCCCGAGGGGGCCACCGTGGAGATTGGATACGATGGCGAGGAGTTTACGTTTAAACGGAACGGTTAGCTGGCTCCGTTTCCACTATGGCCGCGCTGTGGAGGCGGATGGATCTCCAACTCGGAGACCAAGAGCAAATCCAAGATGCTACAACCATCGTCATCGGCAAACACAGAAATCGTTCGACCCGATGGCGACTGTGCAACGAAGTCGCGGTGCCGAACATCAAACGAACGACCATCGGCCACCCGAATTGTGAATGGAGCAAAAGGCTGTGCGTTTAAGGTCTTTCGGAACCGCTCGACGGTCATACTTAGAGTGTACTCCCGTAAACACCAAGAGGCAACGAAAATCAAACGGTCTACCGATCGACTTCCTCAAGCTGCCAATTGTGGATCAGTCCTTCGGCGCCCGGGGTCATGGCGCGGAGCTTGCGGGCGATTTCGCCCTTTTCGCTTTGCGTGGCTTTCTTCAACCGCGACTTCAGTTTGTCGAGCCCCTCGCGGCGTTTACGACGACGACGGATTTCACGCTGACGTTCACTACCTGGCATGAATGACACTCCAATGAAGGTACATGTTTCCCGCACTACTTCGGCGATCAGTCGATATTCGAAGAAATGCCCTAGCCGCTAGTTTTACCGATGCTTTTGTCTGCTGTAAATGTACCCATGGGTCCGAGGTCAATCGGAGAGGACATTCTTGAATGCTGCCGAACTTGCGTACAAACTATGCTTACCGCCACTCCGCGGCATTAGGCGATGACAACCAGCGAATCGGAGCGATCGATGTCCGACCCAACACCCCACGAAGGTAGCAATGCAGACCTATCTCTGGGCGAACAGAGTGTGAAACTGCCACTTGTGGTTGGCACCGAAGATGAGGTGGCCGTCGATATTTCCGAGCTGCGGAATACGACGGGGGCCATTACGCTTGACGAAGGGTATCGAAACACCGGCTCGGTAAAGTCGGACATCACGTTTCTCAATGGCGAGGAGGGCATACTCCGTTATCGCGGCATACCGATTGAGCAGCTGGCCGAGAATTCGTCGTTTGTCGAGACTGCCATGCTGCTGATTTTTGGAGAGCTGCCCACGGCCGATCAGTACGCTAGCTTCCGAAAGCTCTTGTCTGAACATGAAGCTATTCATGAAGCGATGCGAAACTCGTTCCTTGGCTATCCGCCAAGCGGGCACCCCATGGCGATTCTATCGTCGATGATCAACACGCTGTCGTGCTACAACACCGACGTATTGGAAATGGACGACGAACAGCACGTCGAGAACGCTGCTGCGCGTTTGATTTCCAAAATTCGCACGGTATCCGCCTACGCCTACCGAACATCGCTCGGGCAACCGCTCGTCTATCCCGATCCAGAGCTGAGCTATTGTCGCAACTTCCTGCACTTGATGTTCTCATCGCCGACCCACCGGTGCGAAATCGATCCGGACATTCACAAGGCGTTGTCGTTGTTCTTGATTTTGCATGCCGACCACGAGCAAAACTGCTCGACGTCGACGGTTCGGATGGTTGCGTCGGCCGGCGCGAATATGTTTGCTTCGTGCGCTGCTGGCGTGTGCGCACTTTGGGGGCCGCTGCACGGAGGAGCTAACGTTGCCGTAATGGAGCAGCTCCAGCGAATTCACCATACGCAGATGAATGTGAACGACCTCATCGAGCGAGTGAAGAAAAAGGAAGAGAAGCTATTCGGGTTTGGACATGGCGTCTACCGCAAGTACGATCCGCGCGCGACGATCCTCCGCACGCACGCTACCAAAGTGCTCGAAAAGCACGGTCGCCATGATCCGCTGCTCGATATCGCCAAACGGCTCGAAGAGATTGCCTTAAGCGACGACTACTTCGTCAGTCGGCATCTCTACCCCAACGTCGACTTCTACTCCGGCATTCTCCTGCGTGCAATCGGGATACCGACGAACATGTACACAGTGATGTTTGCAATCGGTCGCATGCCCGGATGGATTGCCAACTGGAAAGAAGTGCGAGACACAAACAGCCGCATCTATCGCCCCCGCCAGGTATACACGGGCCCGCCAGTTCGTGACTATGTGAAGTTAGAGTCTCGGTAATTAGGGTTTGTCGGGACTTGGCGTTCCGCTCTGTCTTGGCATTGAGGACACCAGTAGGTAGTACGGCCAAGATCGCCCTGTCGACTGATATGCACCTCGGTACCACACAGGAAGCAAGGTTGTCCCGACCTGCCGTAGACCCACAGCTTTCCACCATCGCCTTCGAAGCGGGTCGTCCGTTTGGGACCTTGCAGGTTGTATTGCATCAGGTCACGAGCAAGCTCGAATAGATCTAACAGCGCATCGTCGTCGAAGTCCGCGACGGACGAAAACGGATCGATGTTCTTAAGAAACAGCAACTCCGATTTGTAGATGTTGCCGATTCCGCAACATAGCGTTTGATCCATCACCGCTTCGCCAATCGGTTTGTGATTGGCATTGCGAAACCGTGCGACGACCGAGTTGAGATCGATCGTCTCGGCCAATAGGTCGGGTCCGAGGCGCGCGAGGTAGTCGTGCCGGCGAAATTGAGCCGAGGTTAACAGCTCGAGTGTCTTTGGGTTAAAGAACACCACGCTTAAGAGGTTGGTCTCGAGCACCAGCGCCGCACGACGGCGCGGCTTTTGCCAACTCTCGCCGTGGGGATAGATGTGCCAAGAGCCCGTCATGCCCGAATGGCCATGCACCGTTCGTCCGTCGTCCAAGTGCAGAAGCAAGTGTTTGCCGCGAGCCTCGATCGCCGAAACCACATGGCCGGCGATCGACGGAGCGTCGATCCAGTCGTCCCAACCCCACGCGGATCGCACCATTTCGCCAATCAACCAAGGTCTCAGCGCATTTGCCGTGCGGTGGATTGTGTCTCCCTCGGGCATGGCAATCGCACTCCTTGCTTGAATCGGCTAACCCCTATTGCGCCATCGCTTACCGGTGCGAGGCATATTCTCATTCGGTTTATCGCGATGCAAGTAGCCGCGGCTAGTGGGCTCGAAACCCGCTGCCCGCAGGGTCGCTGCGACTTCGCTAGCGCCAACGGGCTGATCGTCGACCTTCGAAATCAGCACAGGTGGGCCTCCGATTGAAGATTGTACCAGAGCCTCGGCCAACGCTTGAGTTGCTGTCGCCCGTGCGGGCTCATCGGGCGGAAAAAACGTCGTTAGGTGGTTGCCGCCCGAGCTAATGAAACCAACCAGCATTCCATCGAAGACAATCACGCGAGCACCGGAAGAGCGACTTGGTCGTCCGGTCTCGTCGCCACGCGGCGGCCACGGCAGTGCCGCGCCAAAAGCGCTTGCAGGATCGGTTGCTGCCATTACGCATGCAGTTTGGATGACGTCGTTGTCCATGGTACTGGGCGGGCGGCGGAGCATGTCGTCGGCCCCGGGTGCAGCGAACTGTGCACCGCCGAGGCCTTCGACGAAGTATCCTCGACGCACTTTTCCAGCTTCTTCCATCTGCTTCAATACGGGATACAACGCTGCGAATCCGCCTGGGGCGAGTTCTTTGCTCACAGCGTTCTTAGTAAGTACGCCATGCCGCGCAACGAGTTGCGAGGCCAACGCGATCGTACGTTCGGTCGCGCTGGGCCACGATTCACCCGGCTGCCGCAGCAGCGACCATCGCCCTTCACTGCCGGGCAGCCGAGCAAGTCGGCGCGAACGGAACGTGCGCCCTCGTCGTCCAGCGCGGCGACACTCACCCGCACGCCCTCTTCCGAGCGACCTTAGCGGGGCGAGCGTGTCGTTGGTAACGTGGCCCGCCCACACCAACTGCCAAAGCGCTGCCAACACGTCTTGTGGAAACGCTCCCAGACTGCGGGCGATTTCGTCGAAGAACAATGCCCCTCGCTCGTCGAGCATTTGGCGAATACTGGCTACTAGAGGCTCGGCATCGGGTTCCTTCAGATCTGCGGCCGCTGGCGCAAGCAGTGGGTATTGGTCGGCCAAATATAGTGCGATTCGACCGTCGGTGGTGCCGAGCGAATCAACGCCGCGCCAAATCACCTCGCCCGCTAGGCACAACTCGTCGAGATCGCCCTGCGTATACTCTTGGATTCGGGCCGGTAGAATTTCGGATTCCAGCGTGCTGGCGGGTAGTGGCGCGCCTTGGAGTTGTTCAATAGCATCCAGCAATCCATCCAGTCCACGCCGTGGCTCGTCGATCCCGTGCCAAAGCGGCAGGAATCGCGCTAGCGACGCAGCCGGCACCGCTTCGACTTGTTTGCGCAATCGCGCCAGCGAGCGCCGCTTGAGCGTTCGCAACACGTCCGCATCACACCACTCGCGGCCGCGACCGCCGGGCAGGAACTCGCCCTCTACCACACGACTTCGCTCGACGAGCTTGTCCAGCGCCGCGATCACAGGGGCTTCACCCAGGCTAAACCGGTCGGCGATGTCTGACGCTGTAAACGGACCATGCG
>JANQOF010000049.1 GCA_028279215.1 Pirellulales bacterium | reverse complement strand
GTCTTGCCAGTGGGCCAGGATCGGGTCGCAGATCTTCCAGGCCGCTTCGACTTCGTCGGCGCGGGCAAATAGGCTGGCGTCGCCTTCCAGGGCGTCGAGCAGCAGGCGCTCGTACGCTTCGGGCATGGCGCCGTAGAACTCGCGGTCGTAGCGGAATTCGAGGTCCGTTTGCCGCATTCGCATGCCGGCGTCGGGCACCTTGGTTTGGAAGTGCAGTTGAATGCCTTCTGCCGGCTGCACTTGGATCACCAGTCGGTCGGCCTCGCAACTGCTGCGTGGTCCGTCGGCGAATAGCATGTGCGGCGGCTCGCGAAATTGGATGACGATTTGCGTCGTACGGCAGCTCATCGCTTTGCCGCTTCGAAGGAAGAACGGCACTCCCTGCCAGCGCCAGTTATCAATCCACAGTTTGATGGCGGCAAACGTGGCCGTGTTGCTGTCGGGCGCGACATCTTTTTCGTCGCGATAGCCAATATACTGCCCACGAAACGTATCGGCCGTGAGCATCTCTTCGCTCATGGGCCGCACCGCTTGCAGCACTTTGACTTTTTCGTCTCGCACGGGATCGGCCGCGTATCGCACGGGCGCTTCCATGGCGGTGATCATCATCAACTGCAACAGGTGATTCTGAAACATATCGCGGATGATGCCCGCCGTTTCGTAGTAGCTCGCGCGAGTGCCGATGTCGACTTCCTCGGCCACGGTGATTTGCACGTGGTCGATGTAGTTGCGATTCCACACCGGTTCGAAAATGGTGTTCGCGAAACGAAGCACCATCAGATTCTGTACGGTCTCCTTGCCCAGATAATGATCGATGCGGTACACCTGGTGCTCGTCGAACACACCGTGGACGATGTCGTTAAGCTTGCGAGCACTCTCGCCATCGGTGCCAAACGGCTTTTCGATCACGATGCGCCGCGGGCCCTTCGATTCGTCCGCCAAACCTGAAGCGCCCAGCATTTCGGCCGCAGGCCCGTAGAACCGCGGCGCTGTCGAAAGATAGTACACCCGCTCGCTGGTGTCGCTCGCTTCCAATTCGTCGAGAAACTTGCCCAGTTCGACGAAGTCGCGTTGCTGGCCGATGTCGCCCGGCTGGTAGAATACCATGGGGGCGAAAGTGCCCCATGTCTCCTGGTCAAAATTCTTGCCGGCGAACTTAGCAGTGCTCTTGGCAAGCGACGCCCGCCACTCATCATGCGTGAACTTGGTGCGCGAGAAACCAACGATGTGCGTATCGTCTGGCAATCGCTTCTTGCGGTGAAGCTGATAGAGAGCCGGAATCAGCTTCCGCTGAGTCAGGTCGCCCGAAGCGCCAAAGATAACAATCGTGTGAGGCATGGAAAGGTGATGGGTCTTAGAAATTGGTTGTTAGGTAAAAGAACAAGTGCAGGAAGTGAGCCGAGAACCTAAAACCCAACACCCAATACCTAACCCCTAAATGGTCATGGACGTAAAACCGCCGTCGACGTAGATTGCCTCGCCTGTGATGAAGCTCCCTGCCGATCTGGAGAGCAATAGGAGCGTTGCGCCAATCAGCTCTTCCGGCTCGCCAAATCGATCCATGGGCGTGTGCCGCATAATATCGGCCACTCGCTCTTCGCTCAAGATTTTACGGTTCTGCTCGGCGGGGAAGAACCCGGGGCAAAGGCAATTGACGCGCACGCCCTGGGTGGCAAACTCGCGGGCCACGTTCTTGGTGAGGCTCAATACGGCCGCCTTCGACGCCGAGTAGGTGAACACTTTGGAAAGCGGCAAAAAACTGGTGACGCTGCCGATGTTCAAGATCGATCCGCCGCTGCCGCTATCGATCATCGCCCGCCCGAACACTTGGCACGAATAGTGAACACCGGCCAGGTTGCTCTTCACGACGCGATCGAACTCGTCCTCCTCGATCTCGAAGTAGGGCGTGGCCGAATTGACGCCCGCGCCGTTGATCACCGCGTCGACGCGCCCATGGTCGGCAAGCACCTTGTCGCACAGCATTTGTATGGAGTGTTTCTCCATGGCGTCGACGACGGCAAACGATGCCGAGCCGCCCTGCTCTTCAATCGCCTTGACGCGAGTACTACCGCGCTGCTCATTACGCCCCGCGACCACCACATGGGCCCCGGCCTTGCCCAAGCCTTCGGCCATCTCGCCGCAAAGCACCCCAGTACCACCAATTACCACGGCCACCTGGCCATCGAAGCCGAAGAGTTTTTCTAGATAGATCATGTGTCTCATTAGCTACGACTAAAACGGTGAGGTGTTTCCTTGCCGCCAAGGCACGAAGGGCACCAAGGGATTGGGGGCACGCTGATACTTCCGCCATCTAGAGCAGATCGGTGCTCCCCAGTACTTCGTGCCCTCTGTTTCTTTATGGCGCCCCTCTTCTTGCATCCTACGAAGGTTCCTTCCGCAACTCCAACCACTCCGTATGGAACATCTGGCCGCGTGGCTTGTCCGTTCGTTCGTAAGTGTGGGCGCCGAAGTAGTCGCGTTGCGATTGCAGCAAGTTGGCGGGCAAGTTGGCGCGTCGGTAGCCGTCGTAGTAGGCCAGAGCCGTTGCAAACGCGGGTACGGGGATACCAAGCGTGGCAGCGGTGGCCACCACGTGGCGCCAGGCGTCCTGGGCTTTCTCCACCGCTTCGCCGAAGTACGGAGCCAACAGCAGGTTTTCGAGTCGCGGATCTTTGTCGAACGCTTCCTTAATGCGGTCGAGGAAGACGGCTCGAATGATGCACCCGCCTCGCCACAAGAGCGCACAATCGCCGTAATTGAGCGGCCAATCGTGCTCGGCTGCCGCAGCCTGTAATTGCACGAAGCCTTGAGCGTAACTGACGATCTTCGACGCGTACAGTGCGTGTCGAACCTGCTCGATGAATTCCTTCTTGTCACCAGAGTATTTGGGATCAGGCCCCTCAAGCACCTCGCTCGCGCGCACACGTTCGTCCTTAAGCGCCGAAAGGCTGCGGGCGTACACCGCTTCAGTTACCAGAGTGCTGGGTACACCCAAGTCGAGCGCGAGTTGGCTCATCCATTTGCCGGTGCCCTTCGCGCCGGCGCGGTCGAGCACTTTGTCGACCATGTAATCACCGGTATCCGGGTCTTTCACGCTAAAGATGTCGCGGGTGATTTCGATCAGATAGCTATCAAGCTCGCCCTTGTTCCACTCGGCGAACACGTCGTACAGCTCATCGTTCGACAGGCCGAGCGCTTCTTTCATCATGAAGTAGGCTTCGCAGATGAGCTGCATGTCGCCATATTCAATGCCGTTGTGCACCATCTTCACGTAGTGTCCGGCGCCACGGGGGCCAACCCATTCGCAGCAAGGAATATCGTTGTTGGGGCCGACCTTTGCCGCGATGGCCTGGAAGATCGGTTTGACGTGCTCCCACGAGCCGCGTGACCCGCCTGGCATCATGCTGGGGCCTTTGAGCGCACCCTCCTCGCCGCCGCTCACGCCAGTGCCGCAGAACAGCAGTCCCTGCTCTTCCACGTACTTCGTCCGCCGCTCAGTGTCGGCGTAGAACGTGTTGCCGCCGTCGATGATGATGTCGCCCTTGTCGAGAAGCGGGATGAGCTGATCGATGATCGAGTCGACCGCCGGGCCGGCCTTGACCAGCATCATCACTTTGCGCGGCGGCTTGAGGGTTTTTACAAGTTCCTCAATCGAATGGCAGCCAACAAAATTCTTGCCCGCCGCGCGGCCGGCAATGAACTTATCGACCACACTGGTCGTGCGGTTGAAAACGGCAACCTTGTAGCCCCGGCTCTCGACGTTGAGCGCCAGGTTTTCCCCCATCACTGCCAGGCCAATCAGGCCAAAATCGCATAGATCGGACATCGAACGGCTTCTCTCCGGGACTGCGTTGTTGCCTGAGTGAACAGTCCAAATCATCGGATGGCCGGCGTACGTCGTCAATATGCCGACCTGCCGCCAGCCGGAAACAGAGAATCGGCCGGAAGCGGAGATCTACTCGGATGAAAACTCACAACCAATGGCCTCGGGATCTTAAGACAGGCGTCGCATTCTCTCCACGGACTCATCGGCGGGTTTTGACACCGCGCACCGTCGGGCGATAATGCCCGTTTCTCAACTGCCCTTACACCCAATTGTGGTAGCGCCGATTATGCCCGTACTCGACCTTCTCCCTCCCGATCAATGCGAATTCGACCTGCTCTCGCTGGGCGCCTTGGTGCATCGGTTGGATCCGGGCACGATTCCATTTCGTCGGGCGCGAACGTTTGAAATCCACGTATCCGGCGGCGAGTACAACGTGGCGGCGAATCTGGCGAGTTGCTTTGGCCAGAGGACTGCAGTCGCCACGGCGATGGTCGACCATGGAATCGGTGAGCTTGTGCAGGCCCGCGTACGCGAAATGGGCGTGGAGCCAATCTACAAGTATATGAAGCACGACGGCGTACGAGGTCCCAACATTGCTACAGTGTATAGCGATCGCGGCCTGGGCGTTCGGCCACCAGTGGTGTATTACAACCGAGCCAACGAAGCCGCCGCCCAGCTTAAGCCGGGCGACTTCGATTGGAACGCAATCTTCGGCCGCGGCGTGCGATGGTTTCACTCCGGCGGCATTTACGCTGCGATTGGCGAACAAACCTCCGACCTGATTCTCGAAGGCATGCAGGCTGCCAAAACGGCCGGGGCGGCAACGTCGTTCGATCTAAACTACCGCGCGAAGCTCTGGAAGACGCTGCCCGGCGGCGAGGAGAAGGGAATCGCCATGAATCGCGACATCGCGAAGCATGTGGATGTACTAATCGGCAACGAGGAAGACTTGCAGAAAGGTCTAGGGTACGAAGGCCAAGACGTCGAAACGAAGTCGAAGCTCGACCCCAATGCGTTCTTCGGCATGATCGAACGCGTGAAAGCCGACTACCCGAACGTGAAAGTCGTTGCCACGACGCTGCGCGAAGTGCATTCGACCAACCGCCACAGTTGGTCGGCCGTATTGTGGTACGACGGCGATCACTATCCGAAGGACATCGCCACCTACGACAAGTCTGCGGCCGACTGCCCACAGTTGATTGGCAATCCGATGACCGAGATGTCGCTTGATGTCGTCGACCGCATTGGTGGTGGCGACGGATTTGCATCGGGGTTGATCTATGGTCTGTTGAGCGAGCGGCACCCTGAGGACGCTTTGCGACTTGGCTGGGCCCACGGCGCGCTGCTGACGACGTTCACCGGCGACGTCTCCATGGCCGCACTGGCAGAGGTGGAAGCCCTCGCCCAAGGCGGCTCGGCCCGAGTTCAGCGCTGACATGCAGTCAGCTATCAGCCGCGCTTGCCCACGAAGTTTGGTTGACTCGATGGGCGGCATTCTCTAGTCTCCGCGCCGAGCGGCAACGGCCGCCTTGCGCAATCTTCTCACGGAGGCTGAACCATGCGGACTTGTTTGGCGGTGTTTTCGGTCGTAGTGGCGTCACTCAATTCGTTTCAAATCGCTCATAGCGTCGAACCGGCAGCGATTATCGAAACCCAAACGCTGGCGTCCGAGGTTTCCGCGCTCGCGGCAAGTTCGACCGTTCGGGCAACGTCGCCTGCCACCGAGCAACAGTTCGTCGTCAAATGCAGCATCACGGATCCATCGGTCGGCCGGCAGGGCAAGAAGATTTCGTCGCCCAAAATGGTGGTTACCGATGGCCATGAGGGCACTGTTCAAATCCAATCCATGCAGCCGTTTGTAACGGGCGCACGGACCGACGCGGACGGAGAAGTTGAGCCCGTGATTACAACCGTCAAGGCTGGACTCGAGGTATGCGTAACTGTCAAGTCGCTTGAAGGCGAACGAGTGCAATTGGACGCGACCATCACTTCGTCCGATGTTACCGACGTCCAAGTAGTTCCATCGGCTACGCCAGGAGGCCCAACCACACAGGCCGCACAATTGTCGTCCAATAGCTGCCGAATCATTCGGGCAGTAGACCTTGGTGATACGGTCGAGATTGCCTGCGGATGCAATGGCGACTCTCCCTTGGCTGCAACACTGACCGTCGAGCGCGTGAGCGCCGACGAGGCGTCGATCACGCCGATCGCCGCTGACGAGACAACGGATCCAGAGACGTTGTACATGGTCGTCTACAATGTGGTCGATCTGCTAGAACCACACGCACAACAGAAGGCACTCGAACAACTAACCGACGCCGACTTCGTGCCCGTTGTCGACTTGTTGATAAGCGACGTTCTTGTCGACTGGCCTGAAGAAGCACAGATTAGGCCCTATCCGCAAGAAGGCCAGTTGGCGATTAGCCAGACGCAGGAGGCGCATGAGAAAATCGGCCGGTTCCTCCGCGATCAACGCGATGATATCGCGGCGGTGAAGAAGCTGCTAAAGTAGAATGCAAAAGGAGCGCTACTGCTTGTAAGGCGGCAGTTCCGCAATTCGGGTTTCGATGCGTTCGAGCATTGCTTCGAATCGATCGTCGCCTTGACCGCCATATTGGTCGATGAACTGCATGGTTGTCATACCTTCCGGCAAATCGGCCACCTTGGGGACATAATCGGCGACTGAGAAGTCGCGGCCAAGTACCTGGAAGTCGAGCTTGCCCGCCACAACATGTTCGGCCAGTGCGATGCCAGCCTTGTCGGCAGCCAGATCCATGAAGCTAAAGCCGGTCCCGCCACGCGAATCGACCAGTTCCTTGGCCATGCTCAACGTCTCGGCCGACTCGCGCCCATTGGCAGCCACCAGCATCGCAGCGACGGTAAAGTGACGTGCCAAGTCGTGACGGTCGTGGGCGGTCGGCTTGCCAACAAAGGTGCTGCGAATCGACTGTTCGGCGGGTGTTTCAATCTTGTGCAGCGTGCGCGACAATGCCGTCAGCTGGCTAAGCTGTTCTGGGTCGCCCACGCCCATGCCAATGGCATAGAGGAATGCCTTGGCGCGATGCTCCTTGGACACGCTCGAGGCCTCGCGGGCGGCCAGACGAACGAGCTGCTCGAACAGCGCATCGCCCTCGGCTCGAAACGGTCCTGGCTGTCCCGAGTCGGCCGCGGGCAGTCGGCTGTTGGTCCGTGCCGCCTGAGTCATCGCCGCCAGGATCGACCGGGTGGCGTCAGAGAGCGGATCCGACGATCGTCGCCGCCCAAGTTGGCCTGCAAGCACGCGGGCCGCGGGGTCGCCAGGCTGGGCATAGCCTAGCACCTCGTAGACCTCTTGAAGCCGATTCTTGGTACTTACCGTCACTTCGTTGAACCTGCCAACGCCGCGGCGACGAATTTCCTCGCCGACCATCGACATCAGCAACGTGTTTACGGGATCGAACCGAAGCACATGGTCCGCTCGTCGGGATTTCCCGCTGTTGAGCACGGGTCGCATCACGCTATCGGGCTCGGGGCTGTGCGATGCGCCCAAATAGTGTCCCAACTCGTGCAGCAGTAGTTCCAGCTTTTCTTTCTCCGTGGCGTGGGCAGACCACTCCCGCAGCAGAATATGCGGTCGCAACGGACCATGCGTGCCGCCCATGTGGATGCGGCCACGGGCAATGTCGTACTGACTGCTAAATCCAATGGCAAGTTGGCCAGGGAATGGCGACACCGCTCGCTCAAACTCGGTGAGCGTTTCGTTGAAGTCGCGCACCGCGTCGTCGGTGCGCCAGGTTTCCACGGCAACCACCTTGAGCTTGACCATTGCGTGCCGATGCAGCACGGCCGACGCTTCGGCGATTCGCTTTCGTAGCATCGGTTCCCAAATCGTCTGGCGGAACACCTGCTCGTCGTCCACCAAGATCTTGATCGGAATGGTTGCCGGTGGCGTCGAGGCAGCCGCGCCGGGTAGCCCAGTGACGTGCGTCGACTTTTCGCCGAGCCCAATCTGCTGCATGTCTAAGCGGCCATCTTGGCGGGTGCCGATGAAGTAGACCCGCCCCGGTTCGATCGAGTATTGCGCGACCTTCTGTCCCGTGTCGAATGCCACCGAGCCGGTCGAATCGGCGAAGATGGGCCGCGACTCACCTGGTGCAAGCCTTACCTTCCATGGATCGCTTCCAGGCAACGAAACCTCGATTGGCACGCGGCGTTGGGTCCGGTTGGCGACGACCATAACGTCGCCCAGGGCGACCACACACGAGCCCATCGCCGCGACTAGCCCGCACCCAAAAAGCAGCAGCCGACAGCCGCTAAACCACATGCTCGCGCTCCACGAGGTCCAACATTTCTTGCATGGCATGCACATCCCGCTCTCGTCCTGTACGAGCGAAGTTGGCGGTTAGGTTCATTAGAATTCGGGCAATCCATACGGAATGGCTTGCGGGAGCCAGCAATTTAGGGTCTGGTTCGACCGGCTTGCCAGTCGCCTGGGCGATTCGGTCGAATGCCTCGGGCAGCGACAATAGCTGGCCGTGGTAGAAGGGGTCGACGAACATGAGCGATCGCTGGGGCCCTTCACTGATCTCTACCGCGACGAAGAAGTGGCCTGGCGCGTTGACGCCGTGCACCTTTAGTCCCAACTCCTCACCGACGTACTTGTAGACCAGCGAGAGCGTGATGGGGATGCCCTGGCGGCGAGACAATACAGCCGGCAAGTAGCTATTGGCTGGGTCGTAGTAGTCGTCTGTGTTGCCGGTGAACTCCAGCAGATCGAACATCACATCGTGCAGGTGGGCCAGCATGGCATCTTCTGACTCGCTTGGCGACCGGCTGCGTACAGTGGACACCATCGAATCGAGCGCGTCGAGAACTTCCGGTGTCTGGCTTTGCCCACTCTCGTGGGCAGCGATGGCACATGCTGCACGCACTAATCCGCGACGTGTAGATAGCAGTGGAAGTTCGTTGCGCAGCGCTTTGTAGGCCGATGGACGGCAGTATGCGGGAGACGACATGGCGACGGCGATGGCGAAACAGGTGAATGCCCAGGTTCAGCTTAGCCGCTGAGCACGCCGCTGCCCACCATGAACTGGATTGTAGCCCACTCGTAATGGGGCGGTGGGAGGCCAAAGCCACGTCGGCGCACCGACAATCACCTCGTCGAGCACCGATGAGCTTCTCGCACCGCCTGCCGGGTAGAAACAACCCTTCGAGGACTTGAAATTGATATCCTCGGGAAATCGTAAGTGCTTTTTTGAAGTCCATCCTCGGCTCCTTAGGTTGGCCGAGAATCGTACCAAGCATGCCAACCGAAACGTGACCACTTTCGCAGTATTTAGGCCAGTTGGAGGATGTTGCTCTTACGGACTTCGGCCATCCACCACTCTTGGGGAGGCTCCCAAGCATCCATAAAAGACACATTTCCAGGTTCCCGAACCACGGCCTTCGATGGCTTGCTCTGTGTTCTCCCCCATAAACTTCTGGTAATTCGCGAAAAAAACTTGCGTACCGGCGATCTGGGCATTAACATTCTCCGTTGACTCGTCAACGTCGACTATCCAGCATTACTTCTTCGCAAGCCAAGATCGAACCGATTCGGTGTTTGCTTGAGATGTTGTCTCTCTGGCCGCTGATTTGGTCACAAATGCGTGACGTGGGGGGAAGCTCATGAAGACGCTACTGGCTGCTTTTGCAATTGCCATGGCCGCCACAACCGCATCCGCGGAGACTGTCGTGGTCCAGTTCACCGGTGAGGTCGTCATCGTGGGTGATTTCGGCGTCGACGTCGGCAGCGTCTTTTCGGTTGGTGACCCGATCGTCGGTACGTTCACGTACGACAATCAGACGCCGAGTTCCACCACGACCACAAACGGCGCGGTCTTCGATGCCGCAATCACGGCGATGAATGTCAACATCGATGGCTACTTCTTCAGCCTTGGTGCAGGCGCCAACAGCATCGCCACGGAAAACGATCACATCGTCTTGGGCGACTATACATGTTTTTGTGCCGAAGACCCGAGCGGCCTGCCCGTAGATGGCCTGCCGTTAAGCTCCGTACAACTCGAACTGATAGATGGTGACAATGCTGTTTTCGTCGACGACGCGTCGGCCATGTCGCTGACGCCGACCTACAACTTCTCCGAGTTTGAGACTGGCCGCCTACTTATCGAAATCGTCAACGAAGATGACATCCGTGAACGCGGCCAGGTCAGTGGCACGCTGACCAACTTCACCATCATTCCCGAGCCTGCATCCTTCGTTCTGTTGGCAATAGGCGCTGGTGCTGCTCTGATCCA
Source organism: Pirellulales bacterium (assembly GCA_028279215.1). Taxonomy (GTDB): domain Bacteria; phylum Planctomycetota; class Planctomycetia; order Pirellulales; family Lacipirellulaceae; genus Aeoliella. The sequence continues at coordinate 85,764 of JANQOF010000049.1, read as the reverse complement.
TCGTTCATGAATCAGCCTTGCGTAAGAGGACAAACCATGAAGCTTCTTCAGGCCCTCATCTGCATCGTATTGCTTCCCGTTGGTATTGCATCCGCTGAACCCATCATCGTCCGGTTCAGCGGCCAAGTAACTGAGGTCAACAGCACTGGGGTTGACCTCAGCGGCGTTTTTTCCGTTGGTCAGACAATCACTGGCACGTTCACCTATGAGAACTCAACGTCACCATCTTCGACATTTGCCAACGGTGCGGACTATGCCGGAGCAGTTACCGACGTGAATATGGACGTTGGCGGCTACTCGGCCGTGCTTGGCGCCGGTTCCAACGAAATCCGAGCCGTCAACAACGCGCTCAATGGCGACATCTTTTGGCTCATACTTCGCAGCATGATCGGCGATCCTGTGGATGGAGAACCCCTCAACGGCGCACGGATCGATCTGGTGGACGGCGACGCTATTGTCTATCCCGATAATGCGACCACCATGTCACTCGCTCCCACTTATGACTTCCCAGAGTTTGAGGCAGGCGAGTTCCGACTTTTCTTCGGTGCGAACGATGAGTCGTCAGGTTCGGTCCTCGGCACCGCGGGTAACTTTACCATCATCCCTGAACCGGCCTCACTGGCGCTGCTGATAGTCGGCGGGTTGACGGCCACACGTCTTCGTCTGTATTGACTAAGGAGTTCCCCCATGATCTACAACCGTTTCGACCTAATAGCCATGCTGACGGCGGCGTGTTGCCTCGGTGCCTCCGCGTCGGCGGCCCCACTGAATGTCGTGGAGTCGACGGACTTTGTAGGCGCAAGTGAATCCTTCATGCCCTCATTCGACGCCGGCGATCTCGGTGTCGGACTCAATTCAATCAGCGGCAATATGACTTCGATACCGTGTTGGTCACGCTACCCGCGGGCTTGATCGTCGACTCGATTGATTTGATCGTCAGCAACCACGTGGACTCTAGCGTTAGCCCAACCGATGTGAACGTGCTATTGCTGACGCCCGATGGTGTCAGCCCCACGAGCACACCGGGCGACGGGACCCTGAACTTACTGACAAGCCCAATCTCGACGCCCGGCGATTTCGCGTTGAGCGTGGGTCACACCGGCGGCACCCCCAGCAGCAGTTCGGACTGGGTGTGGCAGGTCTCGGTCGTTGTTCCCGAACCAACATCGCTGGCGCTGCTGGGTCTGGGCGGGGTCGTCATGCTCGCTCGACAACGCCGACTTTCATAATGGCGCAGAACTCTTGCCGCACCCGACATATGGTGTGGCTGTACTTGGCCCACGCCTATTCTGTGGAGCGGCATTCTGGACCAGGATTATGAGCAGCTCGACTACCTGAAGGATGCCGCTCAGACAGCACAAGCGAGATCGTCTCATTCGCTGAAGCCAAAGACCACTAGCCACACTGTGGCGCGGCTATCTTCTCACCATCAATGAATCACCAGGTGACTTCAACCATGTTATCGATACGCTGCTCGCCGGCGATATTGCGTATGGTCTCTTGGGCCATCTGCTTTTCGAAGAAAGTCTGAACCCGACCATGCAGGCGAACACGCCCACCTTCGCCAGTTTCGACACGAATCTTGCCCGGGGTGATGTAGGGACTCGATTCCAAAGCGGCAGAGATTTGTTCGAGCAGTTGCGGGACTTCCTGAACGGTTTCGAGCATGGCTATGGGCTCCGGATAGCGATTGTCGGGGGATGATGGGAGGGCCTACAAGTATTAGCCATCGGATAAGAATTGCAGGAAAAACACCGCGAATTTCTAACGGCTGGAGAATCCTGGGAACCGTGCACACTCATAGCGGCTGTTCCGATTGAAAGGACAGCTGGACGGTTTCCGACAAAGTCGTGTTTGCCTTGTTGAAGACGTAGAAACCGTCTTTTGGGAGGCCTCTCTGAGGCCGGTGGCGGTTTCCGATGCAAAGCACAATCGGGCTCAGAGAGCCCTCCCACACATACTCTCAAGGCAAGTCGCGATCAGAGCTCGGCAAGCAAGAAGTTGCGGATCCGCTGCTCAATTCCAGCGTCCCATGCGCCTGACATCTTGATGCGTAGGCGAGCGTTTCGGTCGCGCGCGGCCCTGATGACGACCTTAGACTCAATGTCGACATCTTGCTCCAGAAAGACGATCACCGGGCCAACCGCTCGCTTGGGAAGTCCACGTTGCGATCGGACGCCCTCGGGCGTGACGACAATCTCGATTGGCCATGGTGGGTGCGCGACACGCCATACGCCGTAGATCACCAGCGCTCCAACCGTGACCACCAGAACCAGTGTTGGATCAAGTTGCATGCGTCGTGCAACCAACGGGACGCAAGGAGAATCCCTATTGTATGGTCATTTGGGAGCCTGCTCGAGGTTCGCTAGCCGGCAAGCCAGGAGGGCAATTCACCCGCTTTCGGCAGGCTAACTGCCCGCACGCTAGTGATGTTGGGCAATGCTTCGACTGCTTCAATGGCAGCGGACGAAGGATCGCCATCGAGATTCAACACGCCCACCGCTTCGCCTCCCGGCTGTGTCCGGCCAACGGCCATCTGGGCAATGTTCACCCCGTGCTCGCCGAATGTCGTGCCCACGGCGCCGATGATGCCGGGCACATCTTTGTGATGGAAAATGAGCATCGACCCGTCGAGATAGGCTTCCAAACGCTGATCGTCGACTCCGACCAATCGAGGCATTTCTTTGCCGAACAAGGTGCCCGAAATCCGCTGCTTTGTTCCGCCAGAAGTGAGTTCCACGGTCATCGAACCGCGAAACGCGCCCATGTCGCTATTGCACTCCTCGACGACTTCGATGCCGCGATCTTGCAGCATCATCCCAGCATTCACCAAGTTCACCGGCTCGTCCATAGCCCCCTCCAACAGTCCGGCCGAAAAAGCCGATGTGAGCAGCTTGGTATCTTTGCCTGCGATCTCGCCGCGATACAACAAGTGGCACGATGATAGTCCGCTGGGCTGCAAGGCCGCCGACAAACGCCCCAAGCGATAGGCGACATCCAAATAGCCGCGTAGCGACTCCAGAGTTTTCGGGTCGAGCGGCGTGACGTTCACTGCATGGCGAATAGCGCCGGTATTGAGAAACGCCGTGAGCAGTTCAACCGCTTCGGTGGCGACCGAAGTTTGAGCCTCCTCGGTACTCGCACCCAAGTGCGGCGTGCAAACCACGCCTAGCATGCCGAATAGTGGACTGTCGGTACATGGTTCTTCGGGATAGACGTCGAGCGCCACCCCGGCCAGCTTGCCCGACTCGAGCCCGGCTGCCAGGGCCTTCTCGTTGTAAATCCCACCACGAGCACAATTGATTAGCCTTGCCCCTGGCTTAATGACGTCGAGCTGCGGCATGTCGATCAGGTCGCGCGTCTCGTCAGTGAGCGGCGTGTGGACGGTGAGGTAATCGACCTGCGGCAGCATCTCGTCGACCGTCTTGATCAATTCGATGCCCAGCTTTTGCGCGCGTTCCTCCGTCATGAACGGGTCGTAGCCAATCACCCGCATTTCCAGACCAAGTGCTCGTTCGGCGACGGCTAGTCCGATGCGTCCCAAGCCAATCACTCCGAGCGTTTTGCCGGCTACCTGGGTGCCCATGAATTTTCCACGGTCCCAGCGACCGTTCATCAGGCTTTGATACGCAGGCGCGACATTTCGCGAGAGCGCCAGCATCAGTGCGATGGAGTGTTCGGCGGTACTCAACGTGTTGCCCGCCGGAGTGTTCATCACCACGATCCCCGCCCGTGTGGCGGCAGGTTTGTCGATGTTGTCGGTACCGACGCCGGCGCGAACAATCGCCTTGAGCTTGCGATTGCCCTCCAGAGACTCCGGTGTGATCTTCACTCCACTGCGGCAGATGGCGCCGTCGAACTGGTTGAGCGCTTCGCGGAGCTCGTCGCCCTTGAGCCCGGTTTTCACTTCGTACGTAATCCCGGAAGCCGCCTCGAGCATGTCGAGGCCTTCCTGGGCCAATTTGTCGAGCACAATGACGCTGGGCATGGGTGAGCTATAGGTGTTGGGGTTGGACGTCCGGATTCGGGCGTCGATTGCAAAAAATCCGTCTACTTGCACCTTGCAGTGACCGACCTAGTGACGACTAACGAAGTCGTTCATGAAGTCGCGGAGTTTTTCTACACCTGCGACCGGCATCGCATTGTAGATCGAAGCGCGAATGCCTCCGACCGAACGATGCCCTTTGAGGTCGGTGAGTTGCTGCTCCTTGGCGCTGGCCAAGAACTGCTGCGTGAGTTCGTCGGACGGTAGCCGAAACGTGACGTTCATCAACGAGCGGCAATCCCGCTGGGCGTGTCCTTGGTAGAACTCGGGATGCCCGTCGAGCACTTCGTAGAGCATGGCAGCTTTCTTCTGATTCTGCTCGTACATCTTCTCCAGCCCGCCGATTTCGTCCTTCAGCCATTCGGTGACTAGCTTCACTACGTAAATGGCAAACGTAGGCGGCGTGTTCCACATCGAGCCGTTATCGGCATGGGTTTTGTAGCGAAGATAGCCCGCCAAATTCTCGTCGGCGATGTCGAGAAGGTCCTTCCGGACGACGACAATCGTCACGCCAGCTGGCCCCGCGTTCTTTTGAGCGCAAGCATAGATGAGTCCATACTTCGACACGTCGATCGGCTTGTACATGAACTCGCTCGACGCATCGCAAACCAGCGGCACGTTTCCCACGTTCGGTTCGGTGGGGAACTGAACACCTTGAATGGTTTCGTTCGAGGTGTAGTGGACATACCCGGCATTGGGGTTCAGGTCGAGGTCGCCATCGGCCGGCAGGCGGTCGTAGTTGGTTTCGCCGCCGTCCCATACGACGCAGATTTCACCTTCCTTGGCCGCCTCTTTCGCCGCATTCTTGCCCCAACTACCCGTAAGGATGTAGTCGGCTGTGTTGGCTTGCCGACCGAGCAGGTTCATTGGCACCATCGAGAACTGCAGCCGGCTTCCACCCTGCAGGAAGAGCACGGCGTAATCGTCTGAAATCGAGAGCAGCTCCCGCAAGTTGGCCTCGGCAGCTTCGGCGATGGCGACGAACGCCGGACTACGGTGGCTGATTTCTAAAACGCTGGCGCCCACACCCGACAGCGACAGCATTTCGTCCTGAATCTGGCGCAAAATGGGTTCGGGTAGCGTGGCGGGGCCGGCAGAAAAATTGTAGTTTCGAGAAGTCATCGTGGCTGCGTGATTATGATGCAGAAACCTGGTTGCCAACGCGCCCCGCATTGTAGCGTGGCGGGTGTTGGGCGGTTAGGGGCCCGCGCCACGGCTGGCAGTGAGCCGAAATCAGCCTCGTGTCGACACCCACACCACCGCACCTCCATGCAACTAATTAGCCGCTGGATTGACCAGATTCGCCAGTGGTGGTTCACGCTGACCGAGCGCGGCGCCATCGAGGGACAGGCGCTAGTCATCTTCCTGGCGATCATCTGCGGGATTTTGGCGGGCTACGGTGCGGTGCTGTTCACCGCCATCATCCAGACCGTCACCGACTGGACGTACGGTGGGGCCACCAATGCCGCGGTTGACGATCCATGGTGGAAGCTCGCCATCTTGCTAAGCCCGGCCATCGGCCTACTGGTCGTCGCTTACATCACTCGCACTTTCGCACCCGAGGCGGAAGGCCACGGCGTTCCCGAGGTCATCACCGCCGTGGCCCGACACGATGGGGTGATTCGCCCGCAGGTTGCGCTGGTGAAGACGATCGCGAGCGGGCTTTGCATTGGAACGGGTGGATCGGTTGGCCGTGAGGGGCCGATCGTCCAGATTGGCGCGACGCTTGGAAGTGTGTTCGGGCAGTGGTTCAGGCTATCGGCCAAGAACATCAAGGTATTGCTGGCAGCAGGCGGTGCGGCTGGTATTAGCGCGACGTTTCACGCCCCGTTGGCTGGTGTGATGTTCGCCAGCGAAATCATCCTCGGAAGCTTCGCCGTCGAGTCGCTCACCCCCATTGTCATCGCCAGCGTGGTGGCCGACGTCGTGCAACAGCACGTCGGCGAGCACCGCAGCGAACCAGCATTTCAGGATTTGCTCTACGATTTCCAAGGGGCTTGGCTGCAACTCCCATCGTTTATGTTGCTGGGACTCGTAGCTGGTCTGGTGGCCGCGCTCTTCATCCGACTTCTCTACGCAACCGAAGACGCCGCCGAGCGAAGGTTGCCCGTTTGGTGGCAGCGCGCCCTGTTACTTGGCTTGCTGATTGGCATAGCCGGCGTTGCGTACCCCACCACGCCACCCAACATTTCGGTAGCCCGCTCAGATGAGATCGCCAACGGCAACCATCCACTTCCGCCACTGATGGGCGTGGGGTACGGCGTGGTCGACCACGCGCTCCACTTGCAAAACTCGCTGCCGGGAGACCCAGGGGCGGATACGCCAAAATACACGCTCGACAAACAAGTGCGCGTCGACGGCGCCGCCATGTTGCGGGAGTTCTGGTGGCTATTGCCGCTGGTACTTCTCAAGCCGCTACTCACAAGCATCACGCTAGCCGGCGGAGGCTCGGGCGGCGTGTTCGCGCCCTCGTTGTACATCGGCGCGACATTAGGCGCATGCGTCGGAATCGTCGCGAATGCCGTGCTGCCCGGCTACACGGCCTCGCCGGGCATGTACGCCATCGTTGGCATGGGCGCTGTGGTGGCCGGCACCACCCACGGAGTGCTTTCCGCAATTCTGATTGTGTATGAAATGACGAGCCGCTACGAAATCATTCTGCCCATCATGGTTGCCGCGGGACTGGCGAGCGTCGTGTCGCGAATGATCGAGCCCGAGAGCATCTACTACAAGAAGCTCAGCCGCCGGGGCGAGAGCATCGCCCGCGGTCACGACTTGCATAAGCTCGATCACATCATGGTCCGCGACGTGATGATTCGCCAATTCCCCGTGCTCAAACACACCGACACGGTACTCGACATCGTTCGCGTCGCCCGTGAGAATCCGCAAATCGAATGCCTGCCGGTGAAAGACGGCGACGGCAAGCTGATTGGCATCATCCGCGCCGAAGACTTGCACCGCGTGCTCGACAGTGACATTTCTCCGGTATTGGTCAACGCCGAGGACATCGCTCTGCGTGTTCCATTGGCCGTATCGCCTACGGAGAACTTAATCGAAGCGCTCCGCGACTTCGGCACCCGCGACGTCGAAACGCTTCCGGTCGAAGTCGGCAAAGGCGCTAATCGCCGCTTGGTGGGTTTGCTACTCCGCAGCGACGTGATGGCGCGGTATCGGCAGGAAATGCTAAGCGGGCGGTGATCGGACGCCGCAATGAGGTGCAAGCATTTGCACCCTCGCCGGCAATGCTTGCCTGCATTGGCCAAATTGCCGGTAGTTGCACCGCAACCAGTTGACACTCGCCCCGCGCCCAGGCACCTTAGAGTGGTTGGTGGTGCACCGTACCAGCCGCATTCGGTTCCGAACCTGTTCAATTCTGGTCTGCTGGAGATCGGCCATGATCCTGCGATCGATTAGTTGCCTTACTCTTTTGCTCGGTTCGCTCAGCTTGTTCACCGCCGGATGCAGTTGGGGACAAACGCCCGCGGGTGACGATGTCGCCTCGGCCGATGAGACCAACCCAAAATCCGAAACAAGCGGCGACAAAGGTCAGCCGGCTGACGATGGTTTGTTCGGCAACGTCGACAACGAACAGCCAACGCCGGCGGCTACCGAACAAGCCGGCGCGAAGGAGTCGGCGTTTCCAGAAGATCCTAACTTGGCCGCCGCGCCCACCGTCGCCGAAGTGCACCAACTCCGCGAACGCGTCGTAGCGTTGCAATCGGAGCTTGATGAACTCCGAAACGAGCTAAGGCTGCTTCGCGAAGCCCAGGTAGAAATTGTCGCCGAGGAGGACTTCAGCGATCGGGCACTCGGTGCGATGGCAGAGGACGCCGATCTGCGCAGTCGGATGGGCGAAATGCTCCAAGGCAAAGTGCTACTCGTGAACAATACCGGCGCGGAGCAGGTGTTGTACATCAACGGTACTGCCTGGACCGTGGTTGAGGGCAATTCCTTCGTGTATGCTCCCGTCGGAACCGTGGCGTTTCAACACAATGGCGACGACGAGCCCACGTTCAAGGGCATCCAGGAATGGACGGAGAACGACCTGACCGGTCAGTTCGAGGTTGAGTTCCAGCTTGGCGTGACTGAAAACGCTAGCGAATCAAGCGTGCTGAATCGGTAGTCGCGGCTACCGTAGCGGCCCGCGGAAGTGAGTTCTTCAGGCGGACGGCGCGCTGCCATTCGGTCTGCAAATGTTCGATCGACGCCATTCCATAGTGGGCGTCGAGCGATTGGTTCCAGCCACGCTTCTGGCCATCGGCAACGAATTCGATAAAGGTCGTCCGGCCACGGAGCTCGACCAGAAAGTCAGTCACGCTCACTGCCGCCGCGTATTGCCATTGCTGCTTAATGGGTCGCTCGAACAGCCGATCGAGATGCGGCCAACTATCGATCTCGGCGAACTCCGTCAGCAAACGGCTGCGAATTCGCATGCGCTTCGCGTTATCGTACTGGCTGGCAATGCCCTCGTTCGCCCAAACAGGCATCCCATTACCAAATTTCTCCGCCAGCACGACGTGGGCGACTTCGTGGGCGAGAAGATGCTCGGTGACCGCCTGCTTTGAGCCGATAAGCCACACCATGTGACGCCCGCCAGCGGGATCGATCAGCGTGCGGGCGAACGATCGCTCCGCATCGATCTCAATGAAGACCACAGTCGGTGTCGGCGTGGCTAGGGGCAAACATCCCAGCCACGCCTCACCTACTCGAGATCGAAACTGTTCGGCCTGCGCGACAACCGTGTCGGCCAACCGAGCGTCTGGAGCAAGTACGGTAAAATGTGTCGACGATCGAACGGAAGCCCCCGAACTGCTCGCCGAAGCCGACATGCTCCCTAGGATAACAAGGACCAGCAGGCCCACCGCGCGTTGCGATCCATGCAACATAGGTCTGAACCTCCGTGTTCAGATCGTGGGAGCAGCCATCCTTGGCGTCCCTCAACGATGCGCAGATTATGCGTGCTAGCTACCACGTTCTCCAATAGCGGTTTGGGGGAATCTAAGAACTTTTTTCGGCGGCCCGCGTGCGTCCAAAGATGTCCTCCAATGCCGACTGAACGTCTGGAAAATCGAATTGAAACCCTTCCTGCTCAAGCCGACTGGAAACGCAATATCGACCGTAAAGAGCGAGTTCCGGATCGGTCCGAAGCATTAACCTAGCGCCAACTCGCACCAACAGCCTTGGAGCGGGCAAGCCAATGGGCATTCCGACCGCGCGGCGAAGTTCGCGCATGAACTCGGCATTCGAAACCGGATTGGGCGCGGTGGCCATGTAAGCACCACTCATCGCGTTCTCTTCGATCCCGCGAAGGAGCAGGCGATTCATGTCGTCCTGGTGAATCCAACTCATTCCCTGCTTGCCGTGCCCTACGGCTCCGCCAAGTCCCCAACGCGCCAGACGCGCGAGTTTCGTCAGCGCTCCGCCCGATCGCCCAAGCACGAAGCTGGTTCGCAGAACGACCCCCCGCATACTGGGTAGGATTGCGTTCTCGAACTCGGCTTCCCATGCCGCCCCAACCATCGGCGCCAACCCATATCCAAACGAAGAGTGCTCGTCGCAAACCACCTCAGGCGGATCGCCATACCGATGCGCGGTCGACATCTGCACCCAAACCGGCGGCGGCAAACCCACCTCGGAAACTGCCTTGCCGAGCACTCGCGTAGCCTCGACACGAGAGCGCAGGATTTCGTCGCAGTTGTCGGGCGACTTGATGCAGTCGACCGTACGGCCCGCAAGATTCACCACCGCAGCCGCCCCGTCGAGATGCCGAGCCCAACCGCCGACCGTTCGACCGTCCCAAACTTGGTGTACCCCAGTCGTTTCACTCACGGGCGACCGGCGAGATAACAGCACCACGTTGTAGCCACGGGCTTCGATAAACTTGGCTAGACTCAAACCAAGGAATCCCGTGCCGCCGGCAATCACGACGCGCTGCGTAGAAGACAATGCAGTGCTATTCGGTGCAGTAGGTTTCGCGTCGGCCATGCAGAGTATTGTAGCCAGCGTGACACGCTGCTGGATGTACCCAATACAATCGGATGTCCGTGAATGGTTGAGCTGCGGCACCTCCCGAGGTCGGGAAAAATCGTCTAAACTCGACTTTTCCCGCGGCAGCCACGGTTCCTACCTCCCAAGCCCTTCGCCCCAAACCCAAGTCCCCATCATGTCCGATGCATTCTCGGCCCGCAGTTCGTTCGATACAGGAAACGGAACTGCCGACTTCTATCGCCTAACTGCGCTGGAAGATGCTGGTTTAGGCAAGATCGACGCCCTGCCCTACTCTATTCGAGTTCTCCTGGAGAGCGTGCTGCGCAACTGCGACGATTACGTTGTACGTCAAGACGACGTGAAAGCCGTGGCGAACTGGGCCGACAAGAAGGGAGCTAGCGGAGAGGAAATCCCTTTCAAACCAGCCCGCGTGGTGCTTCAGGACTTCACCGGCGTTCCGGCCGTGGTCGACCTGGCAGCCATGCGGTCGGCGATGCAACGATTGGGCGGCGATCCGAACAAAATCAATCCTCTGGTACCCGCTGACCTCGTCATCGACCACTCAGTGCAAGTCGATGCTTACTTGGGCGAAGAGGCACTCAATTTTAACATCGACATGGAGTTCAGCCGCAATCGTGAGCGGTACGAGTTCCTTCGCTGGGGGCAGAAGGCGTTCGACAACTTTCGTGTCGTTCCGCCCGGCACCGGCATCGTGCATCAGGTGAATCTCGAATACCTGGCCAAGTGCGTGTTTGTTCGCGACGGCGTGGCCTTACCCGATTCGCTCGTGGGCACCGACAGTCACACCACGATGATCGATGGCTTGGGAGTGGTGGGCTGGGGCGTCGGGGGTATTGAAGCTGAGGGCGTCATGCTCGGCCAGCCAATTTACATGTTGATGCCCGAGGTTGTTGGTATGAAACTCACCGGCAAACTCCCCGCTGGCGCAACTGCCACCGACTTAGTGCTCACTGTCACCGAGATCCTCCGCATGGAGAAAGTGGTAGGAAAGTTCGTCGAGTTCTTCGGCGACGGAGTCACTGGCATGTCGCTGGCCGATCGCGCGACGATCGCCAACATGAGCCCGGAGTACGGAGCGACTATGGGCTTCTTTCCAATCGACGCGCGCACGCTCGAGTATTTGCAGCTCACTGGGCGAACGGACGACGAAGTGCAGCTCGTGGAGCGATACACGAAGGAGAACTCCCTGTTCCGAACCGACGAAGCCGTGCCGCCAACATTTACCAAGGTGGTGGAACTCGATTTGTCGACGGTCGAACCGTCGCTCGCCGGCCCCAAACGCCCTCAAGATCGCATCGCTCTATCGGCAATGAAGAGTCAGTGGGCGTCGGACTTGCAAAGTGTCTACGAGAAGTCGCCCGGCGGTGGTTCGACCTCTGCGGGTTGGGAAGCCGAGGGCGGAGGCACAGCAACTGCGGAAGCAGCTGTTGCCGACCCAGGAAGCGCAGGGGTATCGGTCGAATACGAGGGGTGTACGTTCTCTTTGCGGCACGGCAGTGTGGTGATTGCTGCGATTACAAGCTGCACGAACACGAGCAATCCCAACGTGATGGTCGCCGCTGGTTTGGTCGCCAAGAAGGCGGCCGCAGTTGGCTTGGCCGCCAAGCCCTGGGTGAAGACCAGCATTGCGCCGGGCAGCCGCGTGGTGACCGACTATTTTGAGAAGGCAGAGCTCGACACGGAGTTCGCCAAAATCGGTTTTTACACAGTCGGGTACGGCTGCACGACGTGCATCGGCAACAGTGGACCGCTTCCCGCGCCAATCAGCGAGGCGGTGCGCGAGCACGATCTTGTGGTTTCAGGCGTATTGAGCGGCAACCGCAACTTCGAAGGCCGCATCAATCCCGATGTCAAAGCCAACTACCTGGCCAGCCCGCCGTTGGTAGTGGCTTATGCGTTGGCAGGTACAACCGACATCGATCTGACCAGCGATGCGATCGGCGAAGGTTCGGACGGTCAACCAGTCTATCTGGCAGACATCTGGCCCACGCACGACGAGGTGCAAACGGTGGTCGCCAACTGTGTCCGGCCCGAAATGTTCCAGGAGCAATACGGCAACGTGTGGAACAGCAACGAGAAATGGAACGCCATTGCTACCACCGAAGGTGGGATTTACGATTGGAACGCAGAGAGCACCTATATCCAGGAGCCGCCGTTCCTGGTCGATTTGACGCCCGAAGTCAGGCCAATCGCGCCGATCGTTGGCGCCCGCTGCTTGGCGCTATTGGACGACTCGGTGACGACCGACCACATTTCTCCCGCGGGAGCGATCGCAAAGGATAGCCCGGCTGGCAAGTACCTTCAGGAGCAAGGTGTCGCACCCGCCGATTTCAATAGCTATGGCAGCCGCCGTGGCAACGATCGTGTGATGACACGTGGCACTCTGGCCAATATCCGCATCCGCAATCAACTCGCACCGGGCACTGAGGGAGGCATTACCCGTTACCTGCCAACCGACGAAGTAATGCCGATCTACGACGCGGCAATGCAATATCAGGCCGATGGCACGCCGCTAGTGATTCTCGCCGGCAGTGAGTACGGCACCGGAAGCTCGCGGGATTGGGCTGCCAAGGGGACGTTCCTGCTGGGTGTGCGGGCCGTGCTGGCTGCCAGCTACGAACGCATCCACCGTTCGAATCTGGTGATGATGGGAGTCTTACCTTTGGAGTTCGAAACAGGCACCACATGGAAGTCGCTGGGTCTCACCGGAGAGGAGGCGTTCGACGTACCCGATTTGGGCGACGACCTCCAGCCACGGCAGGCGCTGGTCGTCAAGGCGACCCGAGGTGATGGCACCGCCCTGGAGTTCACTATGCTTGTCCGCATCGACACACCGGTTGAGCTGGACTATTATCGCCACGGTGGCATTCTGCAGTACGTATTGCGAAAGCTGTTGGCAAAGTAGTTGCGATCGGCCGGGTCGAAGGGAAAGTTCACCGATTCACACTAACGTCGGCAGTTTTTTGTGGCGACACCGAGCGTCGAGGGAACTTCCGCTCACCGTGCGCTATCCAATATTGACCACCTACTTCCGGCAGGGTCAGCTGCATCGCCGATTCGTAGTCCGACAATAAATCTTCTCAACACGCTCAGATTCTTGGTAGAATGGGGCCAGCGGCAGGCGATTGACCGAGCCATGGGGCAATTTCTGAGTTTCGCTATATGCCCATCAACCTCGAGTGCCCAAATTGCCAGACTCCGTTCAAGGTCGACGACTCGTTCGCTGGACGACGGGGCACCTGCAAGAATTGCGGAAGCAAGGTCAAGATTCCCGGCATGGCCAGCACGGTCGTGGGTTCGGCCTCGGTGCCGTTAGCCCAGGCGACTCCGCAACAAATGGTCGCCGAGCTTGCCCGCAGGCAGATTAGTGCCGTGCTGGCGTACAGCGACGCAGGCCCAGCCCAGCCTCCACCAGTCACCGCCGATGGCGACCTGCTTGATTCCCCCACGGATCTTCGAAGATTACTCTACTGCATCAAGACCTTCGACCTCGGGGATGAGAACGTTGGACGGATGCTCGACCAACTGGCCGAACGTGTGCGGCGAGAACAGTCTTCCAAGTCGGCTGTCGCCAACATCACGCAGAAAGGCGAACTATTCGAGCTCAAGGGCGACTGGCTGGGCATGTCGCTCGACGATTTTAGGCAGAAATACTATCGCGAATTGCCCGCGCTAGGGCGTGTGATGCCTTGGTGCTCAGATGAATCGCCTGGCAAAGCAATTCCAGGCCTCAAATCGGAAACTTGGTACTCGGGCGCGGGAATTGTGTGCGCTCGAGTCGACTTGCCAGCCGAAAACGCCTCGCCGACGATTGCCCAGGAGCAAACCGAGTCGGTCATTTACCAGTTTCTTGACGGCAGGCTATTCCAAATCGAGGCGCAGTTCGCTACGCAGGCGTTCCACCGAGTCCTGGAAGTGCTAAATCGCAAGTACGGCCAACCTGTGTCGGAAAGCCACAGCCCGCGCGAAGTGACCTGGTGGAACTTGTCCGCCACCATCGAGTTGAAGTTTGGCGGCATTCGCCCACCCCGTCCGTCTCAACTTCGTTTCTTCCACGACGAGCTTTTCAAGCAGGCAATCGCTAGAGTGCCATCGCACCTGCACGACATCTAGTTCACTTTCGCCGACTAGCAAGTGTACTTGATGACCCAAGTCCCCTCAGGCCGCCCTTTCCGTGAACGACGGTGTTCCGCCAATTCCCTTAGAAAACCTGGCCCTGGCTTTATTGCCGGTGCTGGCGGTCATGGTCGTAGTGCATTGCTGGGGGCTGGGCATTTGGACGCCGCTCTACGCAACGGCGCGGATGCTCGTGCAACTTGTGCTCGTTGGTTACGTGTTGAAGCTGCTGTTTCTCACTGAACAACCTGCTGTGGTCCTCTGCACTCTCGTCGCTATGCTGGCAATTGCAAGCTGGATCGCGCTTCGACCTGTCAAGCACAAGTCGCTGCAGATCTATCGTCGTTCAGTTGTCGCAATCGCCTTGGGCGGTGGCGGTACCCTTGCGCTCATGACGCAGGGCGTGCTGCAACTCGAACCTTGGTACTTCGCGCAGAAACTCATACCGCTTGCCGGCATGAGCTTCACCGCAGCAATGAACTGTGTGAGTCTAGCCGCCGAACGGCTCGAATCGGAACTCGACTCGGGAAGCGATTTCTTCGATGCTCGTGGGCGAGCGATGCAGGCTGCTTTGATTACGGTTACCAACTCGTTGCTGGCGGTGGGGCTCGTCTCACTACCAGGCTTCATGACAGGACAGATTCTTGCCGACGTGGAACCGCTGATCGCCGCTCGCTACCAGATCATGATTATGTGCATGGCGTTTGGGGCTGGCGGAATCGCTGCGGCCGTTTACTTGCAGTTGTCGCGGCCGGGCAGCTAGGGCGCGCCGGCAGTACCGCCATCCGAACCAAACTCCCTGGTGGGTGTCCCTTTTCGCATGGACACTTCCACCGACTCATCCGACGTGAACGACGCCCCGCGCGCCCAACCAGCGCTCGCTAAACCGCTTGCGCCAGAGGACGTGAGTTCGGGCCAGTATGTCTCCGTACTCCGCGAGGTGCACGAAGTGCCGTCCTACGTGTGGTGCGGAAACGACCTATTCGGAGATCCAAGCGAGCTGATTCGACTAGCCGTGATCCCAGACAAGGAAGCTGTCCCTCTCCGAGTCGAAGCCGTGTGCCTACCGTTTGTGCTCGTTCGTACGTCGTCGGGGCAGGAAAAGTCGCTGGACGTCCGCCGCTTCCAGCTCGCCCGCCTCGACGACCACTTTGCCAAAGCCGCTTGGAAGGCATGCAAACCCAAGCGAACCAAGCGTCGCCGCAAAGAACGAAAAAAGAAGTAACTCGGCACGTCCATTGAGCCTTTCTATTCACTCAGAATAGAATGCCTGGATCATCCAATGGATTCGCACGCGCTGGTGCTGTGCGGTTGACGAAGGGGCTCGGTATCTTTCAGGCACTTGCGAAACTGCTTGGGTTTGGCTCGCCCGAGTCAACTCCGATACGACCATTCCCTCGCGAGTGGCACAACTTCCTGCGCAAGCATGTTTGGCAGTACGCGCATCTTCGTGGAGACCATCGGCGTCGACTGGAGGATGTAGTGGAGCACATGGTGCGTCACCGACGATGGACCGGAGGCAACGGCTTCGAAGTAACGGATGAGATGCGTGTCACAATAGCCGGCAATGCCGCTCTGATGACGCTTGGCTTGGAGGAACTTTACTACTTCCCCCACGTGCCCGACATCATCCTGTACCCCAGAGCGTTCTTTGTGTCTCGCCAGCAAGCTGCCGAGTGGTCCACCGACCCGGTGTTTGGCACGATGATCGACTCGCCGCGTTACGGGGAGGCGTGGCGTCGTGGGCCGATCGTGCTAGCTTGGGAATCGGTCGTCCATCCCTATGACGAGGAAGGTTTTCGTCTCAACGTCGTGGTTCACGAGTTCACGCACCACCTCGACGGGCTCGATGGCGACATGTCGGGCACCCCGGCAATGGCCGATGTGGACATGGAGCGTGAATGGTATCGCGTGACGGAGCTTGACTATCTCGAACTCCTCGGACGCGCCGATCGCGACGAACCAACGCTGCTCAGCCACTATGGCGCATCGAACCGAGCTGAGTTTTTCGCCGTCGCTACCGAGTGCTTCTTCGACCAGCCACACGATTTGCGTGAACAACACCCGCACTTGTACGAAGTGCTTGGCAAGTATTTTCGTCAGTCGCCGGCTGAGTACCTGCCTCGTTCGGCACAGCCTGCGCACCGTGAGCACGGTGCGCAACAGCGGTCATGGCGGTCTTGCGCCAAGCTACGCGACGCGGTGGCAGTCGACCCTTTTTCGCGTGGGCTCGCGGAACTAGACGACGGAGAACTCGAGAAGGCAATGGCTTCACTCACCGTGGCAATCAACAACGACGCGACCGACAGCGAGGCGTACGCAGCCCGCGCCCTGGCGTACCTCGCCCTCGGTGACCTCGATCACGCTCTGGCCGATGCCAATCAAACCCTTGCGCTGGACGAGGAGGACTTCAACGCGCTGACTGTGCGTGGATGTGTGTACGTATTGACCAAAGATACCAAGCGCGGAGTCAATGATCTGCGCTCGGTGTGCCTTAACTCCGACTCCGCGCTTGCCCGCTCGCATCTGGGACTCGGATACATTCAGTTGAAGCAGACCAAGCAAGCGATCCACGAATTGACCCTTGCTATGTCCATCAATCCCAGCGATCCGCAACCGTACCGATGGCGAGCTGAGGCGTACCGCCAGCAGGGCGACGAATTGCTTGCCGAGCGCGACGAGGAGAAGGCCAAGCGTCTGTCGCCGCAAGACGAAGACTAGGCGACGATCCAGATGGCACCTCTCAATCCAGCTTCATCAACTCGAGTTCGCAGTGCCGGCGAATTCGTTTATCAATGGTCAATTCAGTAGATTTAGCGCGAGGTTTGTATGAACAACGTTCGTGAGCACTTATTGTGGCTGCTCCGTGGCGGGCATGCGCACATCGGGTTCGATCAGGCAGTCGCCGATCTGCCTGTGAACTTTCAAGGATGCGCGCCGGCAGGGTTTCCTCACACCCCGTGGCGGCTGCTTGAGCACCTGCGGATCGCTCAATGGGACATCCTGGAGTTCTCTCGGAATCCAGCTCATGTATCGCCCGAGTTTCCCGGCGGCTATTGGCCGGCGGGGGATGCGCCACCGGACGAAGAAGCTTGGGACCTCAGCGTTGCGAGATTTCAGTCCGACGCAGACGAGTTCCAAGCACTCGTTACCGATACCCAGCAGGATCTCTGCGCTCCGTTCCCGTGGGGAGACGGGCAGACGCTTCTACGTGAAGCGCTGCTTGTGGCCGACCACAACGCGTACCACCTTGGACAGTTAGTCATGGTGCGCCGAGCCTTGGGAGCCTGGGTGGAGTAACATCGATCGGTTATCGCTCCGAAGTTCGATTCAAGGGGTCAGGGGTTTGGCGTGCTTCGACGCCTTGCTAGAATACTCCAGGGCTGCCAAGTGCTAAACGAAATTACTGCTGACGCACCACGGTGCCCGCAGGCCGTGCGTCGGTTTTGCCGCCAAACCGCGTGGCGTTACACAAGCCGGTGTACAGTAACAAGCTGGCAGCAAAATCGAGAAGACCCCTGGCAATCCTGGGGCTTCGACCCTGTAGCTCAGTTGGTAGAGCAACGGACTTTTAATCCGTTGGTCGTGGGTTCGAGTCCCGCCGGGGTCATCCCTAGGCGTTGCATTTTTCGCGGAATTGCAACGTCTAGGGTTTTTTCTTGCGCGGTGAGGGCGACTATCCTGTACGGAAAGCGCAGTATGGACTGTTCGCAAGGGGCGGCATCGCAGGTATGCAGCTTTCGTCCACCATCACCAAACCCGATTCTTGGCTTGGATCGCAAACCGGAACCTAAGACATGACTCACTGGCGGTTCTTTTCTACGATTGATTTGTGTTCAATTGCACTCGTTCTAGCCTTCGTCAACATCGGTGCGGCATCAGCCTCTGTGCGTCCCAACCTGCTCCTGATTATCGCAGATGATCTAGGCTACGGCGACTTGGGTTGCACCGGAAGCACAACAATCTCGACGCCAAGCATCGACGCCCTCGCTAGCCAGGGCGTACTTTGCACGCAAGCCTACGTAGCAAGTTCTGTCTGCTCTCCGTCGCGCGCTGGCTTGATGACCGGACGCGACCCGCGTCGTTTCGGCTACGAGGGCAACCTGAACAAGGCGGCGTCGGGCTATGCAACGCGCGCCGAGTTGCTGGGGCTACCACCCAACGAACATACGATTGCCAACCATCTTGCGGCTGCAGGATACTCGACGGCGCTCGTCGGAAAGTGGCACCTAGGTGATGCCGAACTGTTCCATCCGAATCATCGAGGCTTTGAATACTTCTGTGGGATACTCGGCGGAGGCCACAACTACTTCCCCACGGCCAATAACAACAAGATACAACGAAACGGCCAGCCGCTGAAGGAATTCTCAAGTCCCTATCTCACCGATTTCTTCACCGACGAGGCGATCGCCTGGATCAAGAGTCGTCAGACGGAAGCCATCAACGATCCGTGGCTTATGGTGCTGTCGTACAACGCGCCTCATACGCCAATGCAAGCGACCGAGAAAGACCTCGCAGACTGTCAGCATATCAAAGACCCGAAGCGCCGAACGTACGCGGCCATGGTCCAAGCGATGGATCGAGGAATTGGTCGCGTCACGAAAACTCTTCAAGACCTAGGTTGTAGTGAACGCACCCTCGTCGTGTTTCTCTCCGACAATGGGGGGGCGACAAGTAACGCAAGCTGGAATGGCAAGTTGTCGGGCGCGAAAGGAACACTGCGAGAAGGCGGCGTACGTGTGCCCATGATTTGTGCTTGGCCAGAGACGCTTCCTGCCGGTAAGGAATACAAAGGCGTTGTCTCAAGCATGGACATCCTTCCTACCTTCTTGGGTGCGGCGAATGCCCAGCCGCTGGAGCTTTCTCCTACGCTAGGACATCAAGACGCTACCAACCAAAGCCGCGCCGTCGAGCGATACGGCGCCTACGATGGCGTCGACCTACGCGACACCCTTTCGGGAACGACCCCGACGCGTCGGTTGCTATTTTGGCGGCTACAAGGACAGACAGCTGTTTTGGACGGAAATCACAAACTGATCCGACTGCCCCATCGACCCGCGCAACTGTTCCGGCCCGCGACAGACGTTGGCGAACGTCGCGATCTTGCCAACGGGGCCCCGGAGATCATGCTTCGACTCATGCAAAAACTCGGTGAATGGGAGTCGAATCTGACAACCGTTCCGCTCTGGGATTCCTCGCCGAGATGGTGGCGCGACAGCGCAAGAATCTACGACACTTGGAATCCCCGCCCCGAGCCCAAGTGAGACACAGAAGGTCCGGTGTCGTTAACGGAGTCGCTCGGATAAGGCGAGGGTGTGTTGGCGATTCAAGAGCTTGCCGCTTGACAAACCAGCACGTCAGAACTTCCAAGTTTCTGCTTGAAACCGGGCCACGCATTTGATCAAATTTGACAGTGGGTAGTGGCGAGTGGACAGGAGGGGGGAGACGGTCCAATCGCTTGCGTGGCATTCCCATTTCCCCTTTCCGCATTCCCCATTCGCTGGGGTTTTGCCCCAAGTGCAAAACAACCTGGGGCAAAACATCGCGATGCTGGCCGAAGCTCGACTGCGCAACACGTTGCTAGACAGGGGGTTAGGAAGTTGGCCTGGAGTTGGCGGAGTGGAGTTTTGCCCCAACGGATCGTGTTGCTCCCGGCGCGACGGTGGCAAAAACCTAAAGCGTTGTGCGTCAACGAGTTAGGAGCAGTAGCGTGTGCCTTAATGGGGAACCATTGGAAGAAACCGGCCGGCTGGTTGGTAGGAATAGTTAGGAAACTGAATCTGCGGGAACCACTTGATCGAGGTAAACCGCCGCCACGTCGGCGAATAGGTCGCGTTGTAGCCGTGATTTGTCGCCAAAGATCAAGATGGACGCTTGTTGATCGACAATGTGACGCGCGAGCAAGTCGAGCGCTTCGTTGATTTCGCAAACTCCCTCGGCAAACACAATCCGATCCTCGCATTCGGCCCCACCACCTTGATGTTCGCCAAGCAGCCGTTCGAAGTATTGGGTGGCTACATGCCGATATCGCGGTTGATGGTTGCCGCACAGCACTACATAAATAGACCTCCACCGGGCGTCACCCATTTCGCTTCGCCACTTGGTTACGGCCGCATGCAGTCCATCGATTTCAAGACGTGCAGCCGCGCCAGCGAGTTCCAACACGAGTGGCGCCATCCAAGCGGAATACTCGCGGGTGCGCGCCTCGTCAACCTTGCCGAGTTGCAGCAATTCGGCAACATACTCAAGCGAACCATCCACCAACGTTGTTGGAGTCGAGCGTTCCCACTCGGGAAGGATGTCCAGTGCGGCCAACGTGTTGCTGAGTACGAGATGGTTGGCTTGCAGTTGAGATCGCAACGTGGTGTCGAGTTGCTGGGCGTTGTGCTGCATCAGCCAGAGTTGCAGCGCGAACGCGGAATGGCCGATGGCTTTGAGTTGATGAAAGTGTTCCGGAATCACTCGCTCGGATTCCTGTTTGCCATCGACGAGCAGCAGCAAGTCGTCGGCGACAAGTCCGATCACTGGCGTGTCGTGCCCTAATTGGGCTAGCACGTCGCAAACAACATTATTGTAGCTGTCGTGAAACGCAAGGTTCGTCGCCGCGAGTGGCCCTGCATCGGGAAGGAAGGTGTTGGCCTCGGCAATCTTGGTCGCCGTGAATGGATTCATCGCCCGTTCCTTGGAGTATCGTACGCGGTTGTGGCTAGAAACGATGCGCTTCGCCAACGATCCACCTAACGAATGCGGTCAGACTGAGGCCCGCAAGCATGTAGAGGAAGCAGTTGAGTCTACAGCAATGCTCGATGAGCGGAGCGCGTTTCATTTCGTGAAGCGTTCCCAGGTAGAGGAACGTACCGGCACCTAGCGCCAAAATCATCGCCTTGCCAATCAAGGCGGACCCAGTCATGTATTCTCGAGCGAAACCTCCGACTAGTATCCCCAATGGCGTAGAGAACGCGAAACAGCTGAAGAGCATGAGCGATTGCGTTCGCGTTAGTGTGCTGCGAACCATGGTTAGAGCTAGGGCGAATGCCGCCGAGCCTTTGTGCAAGATCGCTGCAACGAAAATCAGTGCCGCCGCGACGGGATCGCTGATACCGAGTGCAGCCCCCAAGAAAAAGGATGGAGCGACAATCATCGCCGTCATGATCACCGGAACGACCGCGGGAATTCGCTCCTCGCCATGTTCAGCGAGCGAATGCGCGAACATATGGCCGGTCGTATGTTCGGTGGCCAGTAATACCAAGAACGCAAGTAGCGCAATTAGAGAGGCAATTGGGTAGTCGAGGCTGGGAAACACTTGCCGAAACACGCCGGCGGACGACGGCAACATCATGGTGAGCGACAGTGCCAGAAAGACACCGGATGAAAACGCCTCGCCACGGGGGAAGCCTTCGGAGGCGCGGGCCTGTTCGGCCCTGGCCAGGGGCAAATAGCCGCCAGCGAAGGCGCACAACAAGATGATCCCAAAGTACGCCCATTGCGCGGTCGTCAACATTTGCCAAAACTCTCTTGGAGTCCGATATGCCTGTTTTCACCGCCAGTTTAGTCTCGATGTCCCCGCGAGGCGAGCGACGTTGCCCCTAATTCGGCGCAGGTACGCTTTGTCATTAGTCCGCCGACATGCCGCGAAACTTGCTGGCCATGTACTCCGCGGTTAAGTTTTTCGGCGGATATCCCCCTCAACCAAAAGGAGTTACCGATGCCGTCCGACAACAAGACCACGTCCAAACACTTTCTCGAGCTTTGGGGCGACAACGCCATCCACCTAGCAACCGACTATTTGTCGGACGACTACATCAACCACCAAATGCCCGACGCGTCTGGCGGGACGTCGACCCTGTCGCTTGACGAATGGAAGAACCTAGTCAGCAGTTTTCACGACGGTTTCACGGAGGTGAAGCTGGAAATGCTGCTGCAGGTGGCAGAGGGCGACTACGTTTGCAATCGTTGGAAAATGACCGCCAAGCACACCGGCTCGTTCGTCGATCTAGCACCCACGGGCAAAACGACGACCTGGACCGGCGTCCAAATCGATCGCTACAAGGGCGGCAAGCTAGTCGAAAGCTGGGTCGATTGGAATAAGTATGGCTGGCTAGAGGGGCTAGGGCTCGTCGGCTAGCGTTTACCCTTGGAAAGCTAACACAAACCTAGGAGGAAAGAACCATGAGTGGTCCGTTCGTATCCGACTGCGAAATTGCAGAGGTCAAATCGGCGTTTGAAGACTGCACGCGCTGTTTTGAGGCAAAGGACTTTGACACATGGGCGACCTATTGGACCGAAGACGCCATGCTAATGCCGCCCGGCGCCGGTCGTGTTGTCGGGCGCGACGCGATTGTCGACTACATGAAAGAGAATTACAGCGACGTCGACAGGGTGGCACTCTCGAATTGGGAGATACTGGGACAAGGCGACTTGGCCGTGATGTCGACAGACGTTGAGTTGGAGAGTCGTGCTCCGTCCGAGCCGATGAAGCAGGTGATCGTTGCCTGCAAGAACGACGCAGGTGACTGGCAGTGGAAGATCATCATCTTCAACGCCTGTGAGTAGTCGCAGTTCGGGCTGCGGGCTGTTCGCGCTCGGCATGTTCCAAAATACGAACTACTTGAGCGATGGCGTCGACCTCAACCAGATCTCCGTCGTGAATGGCTGAAGTCGCTCGGCCCGTACCAATAATTGTGGGAATCTTCAGTTCACGGCAAATAATACCCGCATGGCAGGCGACGCCGCCTTCGTCGGTGACGATCGCTCCGGCATGGCGTAGTAGCGGCATGAGTGTTGGGTTCGATTGGATTGAGACCAGCACGTCGCCGTCCTCGAGTTCGTATCCTTCTGGCTCCGACGAAAGGATCACCCGGGCTCGGCCGCGATGGACGCCAGGCCAAGCGGTCCGCCCCGATATCACGTCGGGGTCGTCCGGCGGCACGGCCATCCGTTGCCCTGCCTCGCGCATGAACAGATACCCCGTTTCCGAAACGAAATCGAGTCTTTCGCCTTCTTCTAGCACTTGAAAAACGAAGAGTTTGCCGTTGTCGACCAATTCCAATCGCTGCTCGAGCGTCTTGCAATCCACGGAGTTGTCATGCAACTCCCGCCAGGTGACCAATTCGTGCGCGCGACCAGGCTCAGAGAAACCGATGTCGCGCGCCCAATTCGCCACAATCGGATCGACGTGCCTGGCGACGAACCGAGGATACAGCGAATGCGCACGAAGGCCCTCGGCCAATTCGCGGACCTGCTTGTCGTCGATGTGGCCAGCGTCGAGTGCCATGAGCGTCATAGCCGGGAGGCTAGTCGTATACCGTCCGATCGTGATCAGATACTCAGCCGCCCCGTCAATGGTTGTGAAGCCGCGGCTTTGATGAATGCGATCGAATCCTTCCTGATAGACCTCGTGTGCGCGCTTGAGCAGCGCGATGAGTTCCAAACGGTCGGTTTGATCGAGCGAACGGATGTGGTCGGTCGCAGCATCGAAATCCGATTTAGGGAAGAACATCGTCGTAAGATTCGAATCGTCCTCGATCGCCAGAAAGCGGTTGATGTGGAAGCCGAACACGAGTCCCGAATGGCGGGTATCGGTCCAATGCGCTATGATCGATGCCTCCAAGAGCGTCAGCGGTCGACGAAAGCCTCGCCACCAAGCCTCACGCTGGTCGACAATCGGGTCGCGGTATTCCTTGGCAAGCGTGGTGATGGGGCGCGCCTGCAGAAGATGGAAGCCGCTTTCCGTGTAGGCCCACTCTGTGTCGACTGGAAAGCCGTAGTGGTCCTCAATACGGTCGAGCAGGGCGCCGTATTCAACAACTTGGGAGTCTGTCAGTTTTGGTTCGGTGCCGCGCGCACCGAGGTCGCGCCATTCTGGCTCCGATTGACCGTGCGCAAGAAACAGCCCTTTACGCTGTTCGCCGCGCGAACTCTCAACAATCTGGTCTCCGCCCTTCTTCACGATGTACTGGTCCGGCACGATTTGCCCCGAGACGATGGCCTCGCCCAGGCCAAAACACGCCTCGATGAGCCGCACGTCGGGTTCCTGGGTCACGGGATGGACAGAGAACCCGATGCCAGAGACTTCGCTGAAGATCATCTCCTGAACCACGACCGCCACGCCGAACTGCCCGGCACCATAACCGTGCGCCGCGCCGTAGGCCAGCGCGGCGGTTCGGAACATCGAAAGCCAGCAATCCTTTACACGCGCCACCACCTCACCCGGTTCCACATCCAGGTAGGTTTCAAGCTGACCGGCCCAGGCGCTCGACTTGCCATCCTCGCAGGTGGCGCTCGACCGCACCGAGACAATCGGAACATTAAGCGTATCGATGGCGGCCACAATCTCCGCCTCGATTTCGGCTGGCACTGGAGCGCTACCCGACAACTCCGCGATCGCTTTGGCAGCTGTCGCCGTAGATGTCTCGTTCGAGTCTACTTTCGCCAACCAGGCAGAAACCTCACCATGCGGATCGGCTACGTTCATGAATGTGTCAAACGCCGGGCGAGTGACCACGAATCCTGGCGGAACACCAAGCCCAGCGCGGATCAATTCTCCCAGAGACGCCCCCTTGCCGCCACCTATGGCAGCCTGACTCGCGTCGATTTCGTCAAGAGGCAGGGTGAATTTTGGCGGCATCGGATGGATCCCCGCGCGATGCAACTTCCGGTACGTCTAGCACAACGCTCGCCACGAGCGCTCATCGTACTCGCTGTCGTCCAGAAGCCACAAGCACCCGCCGAGACCAGATGGTCTGCGTGTCGAACGACCGAGGTTATTGCAGCGGCAAAGCACCCTGGGTTTGCGCTTCGCCGCCAGTCGAATCCTTCTGGTCTAATCTCACCAGCAATAGCTGCTCTGTCTTGCTATCGCCATAGTGGACGAGCACCGGTGTCTCGTCCTTGGTCAGATTGTAGATGCCGGTTTCATACACCGTGTTCGTATCGTCCCCCGCTGTCCAGGCGGCGCGTTGTGTTTGCTTGTCTACGGCACCGTGGACCACCTCGTTGCTATCCGACTTAAGATCGGTCATGTTGCCGCGCATAGTCCCCTGCTTATCAACAGCAAGCTGCACGATCAGATTGGCCGATTTCTGGCCGGTTTCGGTAATGGCGAACACACCAAGCGGCATCCACTGGGCGTTCGACGCACTTTCGGCCCCAGCACCAGTTGCCGCGAGGCTCTGTGCCTGCTGGTAATACTGATCCGCCGTTCCGACGTCTTGGCCATTCACATAGATGGAATTGTCTTGATAGACAACGTTGTCGCCGTAGTTGTAGTAGATCGGCTGGCTCGTGCATCCCATCCATACGCTCAGTGTTGGCCAGGGAGCGAACAGCCAAGGGTTTCCGTACGCCCACACTGCTGGATACCAAGCGGCCGGATAGCGCCGATACCAGCCGGGCGTGAAGATGTAGTAGTTGTTGAAACTCCTGCGAATGACGATCGCGTTATTGTGGATGATCCAAGGCGACCAATGTTGGAACGGATGATCGCCGGCCCGAATGGCGTCGTACAAACGGCTTAAGGGCTTTTGGGTTTCCCCAGGAATAAAGTTCTTGAACGGACCGTCCCCCGCCCTGATGTTGTCGTAAATTTGGCTCGCTCTGCTTTGCGTTTCCCCAGGAATGTAGTTCTTCAGCGGTCCGTCGCCTGCCCTGATTTCGTCGTAAAGCTGGCTGGCCTTACTTTGAGTTTCCCCCGAGAGGTTCTTCTTCAGTGAACCATCGCCCGCCATTAGTTGGTCGTAGATTTGACTGGCCCTACTTTGGGTTTCGCCGGACAGGTTCTTGCCCGAGATGCCGCCTGCCGCTCGTGCGTTGGCGTACGCCTGACTGAGTCGGCTCTGCGTCTCGCCAGAGACGTTGTGCAATCCGTTGTCGGAAGGGAGCCCCAAGAAGTTGGCAACCTGGCTCCGCGATGGTGCGCCACCCGGGCCGAGACCGCTGAAACCTGCGGCGCTTGCGCGATTCGCGAGCGCACTTTCGGCTCCGCCGCCAAGTCCCGCAGCACGCAACTCCGATGCAATGTTCGCCCCTCCGCCGCCAGCTGCCAGTTCGCTGGCCAATTGGCCACTTCGCAAGCCGCCTCCAAGTTGCCCTGCGCCTTCAAGTCCCGCGGCTCGGGCTTCCAAACCTCCCAGGTCTCCTCCACCTAGGCCGCCAGCCCGCAGGCCGGCCAACTCTCCGCCGCCGAGACCACCTCCCAATCCAGCGCCTCCTAAACCACCACCTCCCAGACCAGCAACTCGTCCACCGAACCCGCCTCCGCCGTGGAATCCACCAAGCCCGCGAGCTTCGGCTTCGCTTGAACAAACCGCCACCGTCACGCCCATCAAAAGGACTGCCACAATATACAGATCTCGACGCATTAGAATGCCCTCTGCTATCGCATGTGAGTTGTTCTGCAATCGCTTGCTAGTTTGGTATCGCAGACTTCTTCTTCAAAACGACTTCGCCTGGGGACCGCACCGGTTGGCCATTCGCGGTTCGCCGTGTCGATCGCCATCCGAGTGCGCCGTCGAGCAAAGGTGCCCAGTAATCCACTGAGGAGGTAGGCACGCCGCTGGTTGTGATCCCACTGTTTCGAACTACCCAGCCGTCTTCCAGCGGCGTCCATACGCCTACGTTACGGGCACCGTCGCCCGAGAAAGTCCAAGAGGTGACTTCCTGCGTCAGTGGGTCCCAACCAATGATCTCGGTGGACGTCGACTCTTCTCCATCTCGGTTGACTACGAAGCGACGCTCCAGATAACTCTTATTTGGATTCCAAGTGCTAGAAAGGTCAATCTTGGTCCCGTTGTGATCGGTGGAGTAATCGCCGGCCAACAGTTCAAGGTGTTGCAACTCGCCGTACGTGGTCGGCACATCGACGCGCGAATCACGCACGCTATCGAGCAACCATTTGCCGTCATTTTGCTTGACGTGGATGGCAGTATACTGGCTCTTCGCGGGAGCGCCGGAAGGAGGCGGGACAAGCGCCGTTCGGCCATATTCCACGACGACGTTGGGAGTGACCTTTCGAATCGAATCGATGTCGATGCTCAACTCGGTATCTGGATTAGCCTCGAAAAATGTGCGGTAGACTCGTTGTATCGCGTCGCGCCCCCGATGCTCGGTGCCAACTACATCCTCATACACGGCGTAGGGTGTCCAGAGTTTGGCAATCGCCTCGTCGTCGTGCCTTTTGAACGCATCAGCGAATTCGTTGGCCGACTGACGAATGGCCGACTCGTGAGAATTCGTAGGTTTCTTAACGGGGGCGGGAGCTGGGCCTTGGGCCAAGGTTACCGAACAACTTGCCACTGCCCACAATGCCAAGCAATTGAGGCCAATAGACTTTGCAATACCAGCGACGATCGTGCGTGCCATCTTCGCTTCCTTTGATTTGTTCCGGGGCAGAAGTGGCTCACTCAAACACGACGCGGCTCTCCTGACGATCTTTCGCTCGAGCCAGGGCGACGTCTACGTCGGTGAGCGCTCGATAGTATAGCTCGTATTTGGTGGGTTTTTTCGGACAATCCCAGAAGATTTCTCTATTCCGTCGGGCTCGGTTCCTGCGCCAGTTTTTCGCCGGCGGAACGTCTGAAATACATAATCGAGTAGTAAAACACGGGCGTCAGGAATATGCCAAAAAACGTCACTCCCAACATTCCGAAGAACACGGCTGTGCCGAGCATATACCGCATCTCCGCACCAGCTCCGGTCGCCAACACAAGTGGCACCACCCCAAGAATGAAGGCGAATGAGGTCATGAGAATAGGCCGCAATCGCAGGTGGCAGGCGTCAAGTGTTGCTTGCCGACGCGGCACGCCACGCGACTGCTGCTGGCGGGCAAACTCCACAATGAGTATAGCGTTCTTGCTAGCCAATCCAACCAACACGACGAATCCGATTTGTGTAAAGATGTTCACGTCAAGACGTTCGAACAACACGCCTGCGACCGAGCTAAGCAGGCACATGGGAACCACCAGTATGACCGCCAACGGTAGCAGCCAGCTTTCATAGAGTGCTGCCAGCACCAAGAACACAAACACAACCGCAAGCGCAAATACATACATGGCCGTATTGCCTGCCAGAAGCTGCATGTAAATCATGTCGGTCCACTGATATGCCATCTGCTTGGGCAACTGTTTCGCCGCGAGATCCTCCATCGCCTTGATTCCCTCACCGGAGCTCGTGCCCTCGGCGAAGTCGCCGTATACGGCCGCCGCGGCGTAGGTATTGTAGCGCTGGAGCATCACTGGTCCGCTGACGCGGCGCACTTTCAACAGCGTCGCCAGTGGAACCATGTCGCCACTGCGATTCTTAAGCTGAATCAAGTCGATGTCGTTCAGACGACTGCGATACTCGGCCTCCGCCATTACGTTCACTTGCCACGATCGCCCAAACTCATTGAAGTCGTTCACGTAGTACGATCCGACGTTGTACTGCAGGGCGTTAAAGACCTCAGCCACATTGATGCCGAGCGATTCGCATTTATCGCGATCGATGTCGAGGTAGACCCACGGCGTGTCGGCGCGAACGCCTGTGAACAACCCAGTGAGTCCTGGCGTGGAGTTTCCGCTTGAGACCAATCGACTAGCCGCCTGCTCAAGCGCGACGTCACCCTGGTACCCTCGGTCTTCCACCATCATCGTGAAGCCACCGGTGACACCGAGCCCATCAACCGGGGGTGCTTCAAACACCGATACCATTGCGCCGTTAATCTGCTCTCGGCACTGGCTGTTGATTGCCTGAGCGATCGATCTCGAAGACAGCTTTCCCGAACGGCGCTCGTCGAACGAATCAAGCATCACGTACATCGAGCCGAAATTTGACGCATTGGCATTCAGCAGGATCGACTGACCGGAGATTCCAACCGTATGCGAGACCCCGTTAGTGCGACGTGCAATTTGTTCGATTTGAGCCATTGCCGCTTCGGTTCGCTGTAGCGAAGCGGCATCGGGCAATTGGACGTTCAGGAGTAGGTAGCCCTTGTCTTGCTGAGGGACAAATCCAGTTGGGGCGTGATCGAAGCTGTAGTAAGTCGCGTAGAGAAGCCCGCCATAAGCGGCCAGCACCACAATGCTCGCCCGCAGCAACTTGCCAGTGATCCACGTGTAGCCCTTATTGCTGCCGTCGAACACGAGATTGAACAGCCTGAAAAACCAGCCGAACAGGCCGTTGAGACATCGAGTGAGGACATCGGGCTTCGCGTTCGTGGGCTTCAGCAAAAGAGCCGCGAGCGCCGGGCTTAGCGTAAGCGAGTTGAACGCCGAAATGATCGTCGAGACTGCGATAGTGATTCCGAACTGCCTGAAGAACTCGCCCGTGATGCCGGCGATGAACGCACACGGAAGAAACACGGCAGCCAGCACAAGCGCTACGGCAACCACCGGCCCAGTGACTTCGCGCATTGCCTTCACCGCCGCGTCCTTCGGCGACTCCCCTTTTTCGAGCCATCGCTCGACGTTCTCTACCACCACGATGGCGTCGTCGACCACAATTCCGATAGCAAGCACCAACCCGAAGAGCGATAGGTTGTTTAAGCTGAATCCCAGGCCAGCCATCACGGCAAACGTGCCAATGACCGCTACGGGCACCGCAATGAGTGGAATGAGAGTAGCACGCCAATTCTGCAGAAAGACCAATACCATTAGGCCGACCAGCAGGAGCGCGTCGCGAAGCGTTTTGAAAACCTCGACGATCGACTCTCGAATGAAGGGCGTCGTATCGTAAACGATCTTGTAGTCGACCCCGGGAGGAAACCGCTTGCTCAGTTCCTCAATTTTGGCGTATACGGTCTGCGCCGTCGCGATGGCGTTGGATCCAGGCAATTGAAAGATCGACAACGCGACCGACGATTCTCCATCGAGCGTGCAGGTTTGGCTGTATTGCTTGGACCCAAGTTCCACGCGGGCAACGTCGGCCAATCTGACGATGCTGGTCGATGGGCTAAGCCCAGCCTGCGTGCTCTGATCGATTCTTGTGTTTATGTTGCCGGCGCGGATCGATCCCTCGGCAGCTCCGGCTGCCGTATTTTGGGGCGCTCCAGTGCCTACGATTCCGCTTGCGGCGTTGCTCTTGACCACGATGTCTTCAAACTCAGAGACCGTGGTAAGTCTCCCCAGCGTGGTAATGGCCAGATTCAGTTGCTGGCCCCTTACCGCTGGCTCGCCGCCGATCTCTCCGGCCGTGACCTGCGCGTTCTGGTCCTCGATGGCATGCACTACGTCGTCGGCAGTGAGGCCCAACGAAGCGAGTCGCTCAGGATCCAGCCAAACCCGCATGCTGTAATCGCGCTGCCCCATGAAGGTCACATCGCCTACTCCATTGAGCCGCGCGATTTCGTCCTTAATCTGAAGCGTGGCATAATTACTCAGGTAAATGTTGTCGCGCAGCATCTTGCCCGTCTGTGTATCGCGCTCGGAGACAAGATTGATGATCATCAGGGTGTTTGGCGATTTCTTCGTTACCGTGATACCCTGCTGCTGGACGATCGCGGGAATCGTTGGCAGCGCTAGCGAGACGCGATTCTGCACGAGGACCTGATCCATGGTCACGTCGGAACCAAGCTCGAAGGTGATGGTCAAGGTATAAGTGCCGTCGTTCGTGCAGACCGACGACATGTACATCATGTCTTCGACGCCATTAACTTGTTCCTCAATGGCCGACGCGATCGTGTCATGCACGACCTCGGCATTCGCGCCCGGATAACGGGCCGATACGACGATCGTTGGCGGCGTAATGTTTGGATACTGCGCGATGGGTAGCTGAAAGACCGCTATCGCACCACTGAGCGTGATGATGATCGACAGCACCGCGGCGAAGATCGGACGGTTGATGAAGAATTCGGAAATCACGGCCGATCCTCCGTCAGCACGCGCCCTGGACTCTCAATCGTCTGCGTGAGCACTCCGCGGCGATGCAAGCCTTGCACGATCCCCGCGGCGAGAAGGCCAAATCCTAGCCCGACTGCCATCGACCACCAGAATCCCATCTCGCCAGTGAGCCACAAGAAGGCGCCAAAGGTCATTCCGGCAACCGGCCCCAACAGTAAGCCGACCGTGCGTCGAACGATGGGATTCGCGAACAATCGACTCTTGGCCAAGCGTTGGACCAAATAGTAAAACACGGGAGTGAGCATGACACCAAATACGGTGACGCCCAGCATGCCACAAAACATCGCAACGCCCAGCGCACGGCGCATTTCGGCGCCCGCGCCAGAGCCGATGATCAGCGGCACAACGCCCAGCAGAAAGGCGCACGACGTCATAACAATCGGTCGCAGGCGAATCTCCGAGGCTCGTACGATCGAATCATACAAGTCGTGGCCTTCATCCTGAAGCTGCTTCGCGAACTGAACGATCAGCACGGCGTTTTTGCAACTTAGGCCCACCAGTACGACAAATCCGATTTGGGTGAAGATATCAACATTGAGAAACGGAAACGCCCACACGCCAAGAATGGAAAACAGCAGCCCCAGTGGCACCACCATGATGATCGCCAACGGCAGCGCCCAGCTCTCGTAGAGTGCCGCCAGCACCAAGAAGACAAAGACTACCGACATGGCGAAGATATATATCGCCTTATTGCCGGCCCTCACTTGCATGAAGCTTAGTCCGGTCCACTCGTAGCGCATCGCCCCTTGCAAAGTCGACTGGGCAACTTGGTCGACAACTTGAATCGCGTCGCCCGAACTCACGCCGAGATTCGCTCTGCCCATGACTGGCGCGGACTCATAAATGTTGTACCGAAAGACAATGGGTGGACCAGTTTCGATGCTACTCTTGGCGAAGGCCGTGAGCGGCGACATCGACATGCTGGTGTTGCGCAGTTGCGGCCGTCCGACATCCGCCAGCGTACTGCGGTACTGCTTGTCGGCCCCTACGTTCACTTGCCAGCGACGCCCAAACAGATTGAAGTCGTTGACATACGCGGAGCCGGTTGTCGATTCGAGGGTCCTAGCTATCTGTTGAATGGGAATGCCCATGGATCGGGCCTGCATGCGATCGATGTCGAGCTTGATTGACGGGTACATCGACTCGCGGAGCGTGAAGACGTCGGCCATCTTCTTGTTCGCGAGAGCTTTGTCGAGCACCTCCTCGGTAACACGCTGCAGCTCTTGCCGCGGGGCGTTGCCGCGGTTCTCCACCATCAGTTCAAATCCACCTGAAACGCCTAACCCGCTTACTGGTGGTGGCGGCAGTGGTTGCACGATCGCCTCATTCATCTTGGCGGGGTACTCGTTGCGCATCTTGAGCAACATCACCAGCCCGTTCTTGGCGATCGTTCGCCGTTGCTTGAAAGGATCGAGAATGATGAACAACGTCCCGTAGTTCGAACTGTTGGCATTGATGAGAATCGATCGCCCCGACAACGTGATGACGTGCGCGACGCCAGGCGTTGCAAGCAACTGCGTCTTGAGTTCCGACAGCACAGCTGAGGTTCGTTGCATGGAAGCACCGTCGGGCAGTTGCACATTTGCCAGCAGATAACCTTTGTCCTGTAGCGGGATGAACCCTTTCGGTGCGTTCGTGAACGTCCAGGTAGTGAGCCACAACAAGCCCGCGTACAGAACAAGTGCCGTAACGCTCATCCGCACAAACCGCTTCACGCCCGCTGCATAAGTGCCGTGCGTAAACTGAAATGCTCGATTAAAGAGACTGAACAACCACCCAAGCAGAAAATGAAGAATGCGCCCTAGCGCGTCTCGCTGTGCGTCCTTGGGCTTCAGCAACCTCGCCGCGAGCACTGGACTCAGCGTCAGCGAGTTGAAGGCGGAAAAAGCCGTGGAGACCGCAATCGTGACCGCAAACTGACGGAAAAACTCCCCTGTGATGCCACTGATGAACGCGCATGGCAGAAATACTGCCGCGAGCACTAGAGCCACGGCCACGATAGGCCCAGTTACTTCATCCATCGCGCGGCAGGCGGCTTCTCTCGGGCTGTGGCCCTCTTCGAGCCAACGCTGAACGTTTTCGACTACGACGATCGCATCGTCGACCACGATTCCGACGGCCAGCACGAGTCCAAACAGCGATAACGTGTTTAGTGAGAACCCAATGACGGCCATCACGGCAAATGTGCCGATAATGGCCACTGGCACAGCCACCAGCGGAATAATGGTCGCTCGCCAGTTTTGCAGGAACAGCAAGACCACGAAGGCAACCAGTACCGTCGCCTCCCCGAGCGTTTGCAGTACGTCGCGAATCGATTCGGCGGTGAACGGCGTAGTGTCGTAAACAATCGCGTATTCGAGGCCTGAGGGAAACTCGTTCTTCAGTTCCTCCATCTTGGCGCGAATCGCATTTCCTACCGACAGAGCATTGGCACCTGGAAGCTGGTAGAGAGCTAGCCCTACGGTAGGCATTCCGTCGAGCGTGGACGACATTCGAATGGCTTGAGCGCCTAGCTCGACGCGCGCTACATCCCGCAGGTGCACCGATCTAGTTGTCGGACCGTATCGCATGTTATCGTTGCCGACGGTTTTGACGACGATATTCTCAAAGTCCTCGACGGTGCTAAGTCGCCCTTTGGCACTAAGCGTGAGCTGTATCTGTTGCGCGAAGCTCGAAGGCGAGTCGCCGATTTGCCCGACGACAGCCTGAATGTTCTGATCTTTGAGGGCCGCCATCACGTCGGTCGGTGTCATGCCGCGATACGCAAGCTGGTCGGGCTGCAGCCAAACGCGAATGCTGTAGTCGCGCTGGCCGAGGAAGGTGATATCGCCCACACCGTCTAGCCGAGCGAGTTCGTCGATCACGTGCAGCGTAGCGTAGTTGCTCATGTAGAGCGTGTCGTACGTCTCGTCTGGTGACACCAGATTGACGACAAGCAGAATATCGGGCGATTTCTTTTGAACCACCACGCCCTGCATCTGGACGATTTCCGGCAGTTGAGGCATTGCCAGCGACACGCGGTTCTGCACCTGCACCATCGCCTCGTCGGTATTCGTCCCTAAATCGAACGTCACCGTCAGCATGTAGGTTCCGTCGTTCGCCGATTGCGACGACATGTAGAGCATGCCCTCGACGCCGTTTACCTGCTGCTCAATCGGCGATGCGATGGTATCGGCCATCACGCGAGCGCTTGCGCCCGGGTAACGGGCAATCACCTGTATCGTGGGCGGCGTAATTTCCGGGTACTGCGAGATCGGCAGCGTGGTGACTGCCAACGCACCGGCCAACGTGATCAATATAGAGATCACCGACGCAAACACAGGACGATCGATGAAATAGCGCGAAATCACGGTGTCTTCGCCGGCGACGAGTCGGACGTACTTTGCGCGTTGGTGGCGCCCTGCTGGCCGCCAGATGTTGGCCCATTTGGTGACTTCGCAGTTGCAGCCGTTGGCATCGGCGCTTCCTGAACTGTTGCATTTGCTCCCGGCTTTGCGAATTGGATTCCGCTCACGACGACTCGGTCGTCTGGCGCAAGTCCTTTCTTCACTACCCACAATCCGTCGCCAGTCATACGGCCAAGCTCGACGCGACGATACTCCACCTTGTCGTCTTGTCCGACGAGATACAGGAAGGTCTGCCCCTGGTCATTCATCACGGCCTTTTCCGCAACCAGCGGCAGTTTCCTCGGCTGCCCGATTGGGAGCTTCACACGGGCGAACATTCCGGGAATTAACATCCGAACGCCTGCATCGTTCGCCGGATTGGCGAACTGCCCACGTACGATGATGGTTCCGGTAGACGAGTCGACCACGTTGTTCGCGAAATCGATGGTGCCCTCGAGCGGAAACGCCTGATCGTCCTGCAAGCCCGCCATAACCGGAAGCTCGCCCGACCTCGCTGGCGGCATTTCTCCCGCGTACATCGATCGCATGACTTGCAGCATTGTTGGCTCGTCCACGTCAAAGTAAATGTAAATGGGAGCCTGCGACACAACCGTCGTAATCAACGTTTGATTCTGTGTTACCAGATTGCCAACCGTCAGATAGTAGCGGCTGACCCGACCGTCGATTGGGGAACGAACCTTCGTAAACGCCAAGTCGAGCTGGTACTGCTCGAGGTTGGCTTTCGACGACTGAACCGCCGCTAATGCCTCCTCGACTTTTGCTTCGCGCGTGTCGAGTTCCTGCTGGCTGATGGCGCCTGCGTTTTCGGCCCGGATGGCCTTGGCTCGATCGTTTTCTTTTTGTGCCAGGTTGAGCTGTGCTTCGTTGAGCGCAACCTCACCTTGGGCGGCGTCGAGCTTGGCTTGATAGGGCCGAGGATCGATCTCGGCGAGAAGTTGGCCGGCTTTTACTCGTGACCCTTCGGCAAATGGCAACTTGTCGAGATAACCGGTCACCCGCGATTGGATATCCACTGACTCCACCGCGGCTGTGGTGCCGGTAAACACGCGATACTCAGTTACCTCGCGAACGATGGGACGGCTGACCGTGAGCGTCACGGGTTCGCTAGCAGGCAACTCCAACGCGGCTGGTCGGCAGCCAATTGTTGCAACCGTCAGTGACACCAGTGCAGGCACACATTGGGCCAATCGCCTTTGCATACTGAGTACTCGCCACCTACAGGATCGTCGCGCCGGCACTCCGTAAGGCCGCACCAGCACTAGCAGAACACAGCGATTATAGCCCCCGTTTGCCCAGATTTCTGGGTGCCATCCGTCCACAGCTGTAAACGCCAACGGATGTGGAAGTTTGCCGGTTGCAACGGTCGTTTTGGCGCAATCGTAGCTGGTATGCTCAGCGTGCCGATTATTCCGATTTCATGCATTGAGACAGTTCTTCACAACAAACAACGGGCAAGGTGCGCGACGTCTACGCGCTTGGCACGCATCGCATGGAGGATCAGCCGAACTTGTTTTCTGCACGCAGTCCCACATTACTGCGCGTGCTTGTGCTGCTGGTCGCGGCCGTCGCATTGACTGGCTGCGCTGGGCTGCGCGATGCCCGACCGATTGACTGGTGGCGGAACGGCTTTTTGGTGGGTCCAAACTATCAGCGACCTGCCGCGCCGGTGGCCGATGAGTGGATCGACTACGACGATCCAAAACTGATCTCGGCTTCCCCCGGCGTGGAAGACTTTGCCTGGTGGCAAACGCTCGGCGATCCCGTACTCGACGGTTTGGTGCAGTCAACCTACGCACAAAACCTGACGCTACGCGCTGCGGGCCAGCGGGTGCTGCAAGCGCGCTATCAGGTTGCGATCGCCGTCAGCGGCCTGTTCCCGCAGCACCAAGCCTACAATGGGCGATATACGCACGTGCAGAGGTCGAAGCGTGGTGACTTGACGGGGCTGAATCAACTCAACAACCGCCTCCCGAGACCGATTCAGATTCCGCGAAGTTTTGAGTCGTGGCAGCACGGATTCAGTTTGGGATGGGAACTCGACGTGTGGGGCCGATTTCGCCGCGCGATCGAAGCCAGCGACGCCCGCCTTGAGGAGTCGGTGCAAGACTACGACGCGATACTCGTCAGCTTGATTGCCGACACCGCTTCGGCCTACGTCCAAGTGCGTGAGTACCAGGAACGGATCCGCCTTGCCCAGCGGAACGTGAAACTTCAGGAGCAGAGCTACGGCATTGCCAAGGCGCGATTCGATCAAGGGGCCGTCACCGAACTCGATGTCGATCAAGCCACGGCAACGCTTGCAAACACCAAGGCCTTGCTGCCCGGACTACGCATTCAACAACGCATGGCAAATAACCAACTCTGTGTGCTAATGGGTATGCCGCCGAGTAACCTGGCGGAACAAATCTCGCCGGCGCCCATTCCCACAGCACCCTCGGACGTTGTTGTGGGCATTCCGGCCGAACTCATCCGGCGCAGGCCGGACGTTCGAGCGGCCGAGCGTCGCGTTGCCGCTGAGAGTGCCATGATTGGCGTCGCCACTGCGGAACTCTACCCTGCATTCGACATTCGAGGAACCTTAGGCTGGCATGCCAACGATTTCGGCGACATGTTCTCGTCGGCTGCCAATTATGGCACCGTCGGCCCGTCGTTCCACTGGAACATCTTGAACTATGGCCGCATTGCCAACAATGTTCGCGTGCAGAACTCCGAGTTCTCCGAACAGGTCGCGCTGTACCAACAGACCGTCCTGCGCGCGAATCAAGAAGCTGAGGATGCTATCGTGTCGTACCTGCAGTCCCAGCAACTGGTCGCAACCCTACAGGTTGCCGTCGATGCTCTGGAGAAGGCCTCGGACGTGGCGGTCATCCAGTATCGCAATGGGAAAGTGGACTACAACCGAGTTGCCACCGTGCAGTCGGAGTTGGTAACCAATCAAGACAATCTTGCGGCGGCCAAGGCAAACGTCGCCCTCTCACTTATCCAAATCTACAAGGCACTTGGAGGCGGATGGCAGCTCCGCTGTCGCCCACTACCAGAATTGGCAGTTGCCACCGAGCCAGTTGGGGCAATCGAGGTATTGCCGCCGGTATTGCCCGACGACACTTTACAGACATTCGAAGACTAGCGGCGCGTCACTCCGCTTCGACCGCGTCGATCGGTGGCTGAACAGGCTCGCCGGGCACCTCGGATTCGTCCATGGTCATCAGATAAATCACCATGGCGCCAAGCATCAGCACAACCGCCGTCACTACGCGCCAGTCTTTGTGTGGCCCTCGACGGCGATGCGAATGACCGTGTTCTTGGTGGTCGTGGTGCGTGGAATGCTTGTGGCCGTGGGTCATTGCGAAACGATCTCTTGCTGTATTCGGTTTGAATGGATGAGGTTATCAACAAAAATGGAATAGAGCTAGTGCACCGCTTCGGCCATCCGTTTGAGAGTCACCCGATCGATCTTTCCCGTAGCATTGAGCGGCATCTCTTCGAGTACAACGATTTCTTCAGGCGCCTTGTAGCCGACGCGATCTCTAGAGAATTGGATCAACTCGGCCATGGTCGGTCGAGGGGTGCCTGCTTCCAACGTGACGTAGGCACGGACGTTTTCACCGTGGACTAGATCGTGGATGCCAATCACTCCGGCCGCGGAAACTGCCGAGTGTGCTTCCAACGATCCCTCGACTTCCTGCGGGCAGATGTTGGACCCATCGTGCACAATGATCTGCTTTTTTCGGCCCTCGAACCACAAGTAGCCGTCCTCATCGGCGTGGACGATGTCGCCTGTGTCTAGCCACCCGTCGACGAGTGTCTCGGCAGTCGCGTCGGGGCGGTTCCAATAACCGATCATGTTCGTTGGCGATTTGATCCATAGCCTCCCGGTGGTACCAGTAGGAACTTCGTTTCCGTCGTCGTCGCGAATGGACGCCTGAAAGCCTGGCGAGATCCGCCCCATCGATCCGACTCTGTTCATGCCTGAGCGCGGATTGACCGTCGCCAAGCCAATTTCAGACATGCCGTACACCTCATCAATCTCTATCCCTGCTAGGTCGGTGAACTCCTTCTCTAGTTCAGCCGATACCTTGTCGCCACCAGCAAAGCAGACACGAAGCGACTGAAAGTGCTCCAGCTTCGCATCGTGGTCGCGAACCAGGCTAAACAGTGCGGCAGGCAGCATGGTCAGCACGGTCGGTTTCGCATTTTGTAGAATTGGCAACAACTCATGCCCATCGAACGTCCGAGCTAGGTCGACTCGAAGCCCAGCAGCGAATCCGCCAAGCGCCATGTGCGACGCGCCAATGTGCGATAGCGATGAGCCAGGTAGGAGAACATCGTCGGCGTTCAATTCCATCCCAAAAATCAGGCTCGAGAGAATATACCCATAAGTCTCACGCGTGTGCGTGACCCCTTTGGGTTTGCCTGTGCTGCCTGACGTGAAGTAAATGAACACCGGGGCTGTTGGTGGAACGTCCGGAAGGTCTAACGATTTGGGAGTCTTGCGGACAAGCTCCTCATAGCTTGTGCTGCCACCCGACTCGGCGCCGTAGCTGATCTGCCCGAGTGGGAGTTGCTTGGCAAAGACGCTCTTCGCAAGGTCCGCATCTCGTTCGACGTGCGCCAGCAAGATAGAAGCCTCGGTAACTTCCAGGGCGTGATCGATTTCTGGTGCCTGGTAGCGGTAGTTCAGCGGAGTAGCAACTAGGCCCGATTTAATACACGCCAAGTAGAATACGACCAAGGCCGAACGATTTGGCATAAGTGTGGCAGCCCTATCGCCCGGGCTTAGCCCCAACTCAAGCAGGTTGGCGGCCAATCGCGAACTGAGCTCATCGAGTTCGCCCCAGGAGAGAGTCTCGGTCGGAGACACCAGCGCTGCGGAGTCTGGATTCGAGTCGAGCCCGGGCTTCAAGACTTCTGACAGTTGAATCGGCTGATCTAAGGGTGGTCCTGCAATTGCCATCGAGTGTCCTCCGCTAGGCTGGAACCTTGTTTGAAACGAGCCTATAACTTGTTTACCCTTGTCCGCCCCAATCGAGAAGGTACCAGAATCCGATGCAAGTTGCCGCGTTCTTCATCTGCTTTTTGGTGCTGCTATTGACCATACTCTTCGCAGCGCTCGGTGTTTGGATATCTGGCTACTTCTTTTGGGGACTGCTGCTGTTTGGGCCATTGCTGGTGCTTGCCGTGTGGGATCTGGTGCAGGAGCGACACAGCATCTGTCGCAATTTTCCGATATTGGGACGGCTCCGATTCTTGCAGGAGGCAATTCGCCCCGAGTGGCATCAGTACTTCATCGAGAGCGACACCGATGGCCGGCCCTACAGCCGTGTTCAACGTACGTTGATTTACGAACGGGCAAAAGACATCTCCGGATTGCAGCCCTTTGGCACAGAATTCGACGTTTACTCCGACGACTACGAATGGCTGACACATTCTATCTCTCCCCACCCCAAGAACGAGGATGGCTTCCGAGTCGACGTAGGTGGCCCCGACTGTACCCATCCCTACTCTTGCTCGCTAATCAACATTTCCGCCATGAGCTTCGGAGCGATCAGCCCCAATGCAATACGGGCGCTGAACAAGGGCGCGAAGCTGGGCCGATTCTACCACACAACTGGTGAGGGTGGGCTAAGCTCCTACCACAAAGAGTTCGGCGGCGATTTGGTGTGGCAGATTGGCACTGGCTACTTTGGCTGCCGAAACGACGATGGCACGTTCAATGAAGAGATGTTCGCCGAGCAGGCACAAATTGACTCGGTACGAATGATCGAAATCAAAGTCTCCCAGGGCGCCAAGCCGGGACATGGCGGAGTACTGCCGGCCGCCAAGGTAACGCGAGAAATAGCCAACACCCGTCGGGTGCCGGTTGGCCGGGATTGCATTTCGCCCCCCGGACATAGTGCGTTCCATACACCCACCGAGATGTGCCAATACATCGAGACGCTTCGGAAACTATCAGGTGGCAAACCAGTAGGATTCAAGTTGTGCGTCGGACG
The DNA here is from genome assembly GCA_028279215.1 of Pirellulales bacterium. GTDB lineage: Bacteria > Planctomycetota > Planctomycetia > Pirellulales > Lacipirellulaceae > Aeoliella. The sequence continues at coordinate 45,326 of JANQOF010000049.1, read as the reverse complement.
GCCGCACGAGTTCTTGGCCATCTGCAAAGCAATGAAGTCGACGGGAATCCTGGCCGACTTTGTGACCGTCGACGGGGCCGAAGGAGGCACCGGCGCCGCCCCCCCTGAGTTCTCTGATCGATTGGGCACGCCGTTACGCGAGGGGCTTATTTTCGTCCACAACGCGCTGGTTGGATGTGGACTACGCGATCGGATACGCATCGCTTGCTCCGGGAAGGTATCGTCCGCGTTTCACATTGCGCGAAATATGGCCTTGGGAGCCGACTGGTGCAACGTGGCACGTGGATTCATGATGGCGGTCGGATGCATTCAGGCGCAGTCGTGCCATACAAACAAGTGCCCCGTCGGCGTGGCCACACAGGATCACCTTCTGCAGCGGGCGCTGGACGTCGGCGACAAGAGCCAACGCGCTTTCCACTTCCACGCGAACCTGATGGAAACCTTGGCCGAGATCGTTGCCGCAGCCGGCCTCGACCACCCACAAGAATTCCTACCCGCTCACATTTGTAAACGTGTGGGCCCATCGAAGATTGTGACCTACGAACAAGCCTACGATTTCTTGGACGAAGGCGAATTGTTGAACGGAACTGACAATCCGATCTATCGCCGCTGCTGGGACGCGGCGTCGCCCGACACATTCGTCGCCCAGATTGATCTAACCAAGTAGCCTCGCCGATTCACGAGTTCCAACAAGTCGTTTACTCACCGGCAAAGTGTTGACCTCTCATCTTCATAAGCTTATCTTCAACCAGCGGCGGAAGGCCTAGTCGGGGGATGCATCTATCGCCGTAGCGCCGCCCGCCCGCTTTGTTGCTGTATTTACGTCAACCATCTCATAGTGAGTCACTCCCATGGGCTTCGATCTCCTGACTTACCAGCACGTTGGCGACAAGAAGAACTCTGAGTTCTTTGAAGAGTACCGGGTTAAGGTCTACGAGCGTCGCCTAAGCAGCGGGCTGGCCGAGTTGCTAGGAAAAATGCGCGGAGTCGTTATTCAGGTCGATACAGGTGACGCCTTGGTGTACCTGGAAGAGCTCTATCTCATGTCGCCGTATCGCTTTGCCGCGGCGTTTCGCAGCCCAACGCACAACATCTACGTATTGATGTCGGAAGCCCGATTCCCCCGGCTGTTTGTCATTGAGCCGTTGGACGAGAACTTCGAGGACGATGTTCGCCGACTGAATATGATGTACCCGCTGGCGCGGCCAAAACCCAACGCCCGCTACATCGGCGAGATTTACCGCACGAGTGATTTGACAGAAACCTGCAAGACGCTTGAGTCGCACAACATACGGTTCGAGTATCCGGGCGACACCGAAAACCCGCTTTACACGCTGGATGCGTTCAAGTTCACGACGCCATCGGACTTCACCTACAACCGGGTTGGCTACACGGAGTCGGATCTCGACGAGTACGAGTCGCTACAGCTTGGCACTTCATTCACTCTTAGCGACGAACAGCTCGCCAAACTCGACACGCAGGCGGAGGCTGGACAAGAAGCCGGCATTCATGACTTGTTGACCGGCATCGACCATATGGCAACGAGAATTCTCGCCGGCGAGCGTGAAGACGCCATTCTCGAATTCTTGACACTATCAAACTACTACTTTTGGGGCGCCTACAACATTCAAGCGATGAACTCGTCGACAAACGTGAACAGAAACCACACGGTTGACGACGACAAAGAGTCGCCGGCAAAAGTTTTCACCGCCAACAACACACCGTCGTTTGTTAACTCGTTTGAGAAGCTGCCGATGCCGACGGAGAACTTTGTAAGAAACTACGGGCGCCGAATGCACCACATGGCTTACGAGGTGATCGACGGCGATCATCCGAGTGGCGTGAAGAACGTCGACTACGTCGTTGGTAAACTTGCAACGATGGGCGTGCCATTCTTGGCCCACATCGTCGGCGAGTGCAAAGACGACCCCGATCTTAAGCAGATTTTTTCCAAGCACTCGAAGTACTCCCTGCTGATCACGGAGTACGTCGAGCGATGCCACAAATTCAAGGGCTTTTTCACGAAGCAGAACGTCGCCTCGTTAACCGAAGCAGCAGGAAAAGACGAACGCTACGTGCATGGGCATGTGTTTGATTAGGCCGCGGTACGGTGTTTTAGGCGAATGAGCAACAGTCTATTGGTTCAACTAGGTGTGTTCGTCGCGCTGCTTGTAGCGCTGAATTTTTTCTTTCACCTTCACATCTCAATCATTGGCAGCTTGCTGTTAACGTTGGTACTCACGTTTGTAATGCGGATGATGCAGTCGGGGCGGTAAGCCGGGCGGTTTTCGGTAGAATTGAATTGCGTGGTTAGCCATGTTTCCGGTGTTCCAACCAGAATCACCACAAGCCCAGGCAATCTACGATCTTTTCGTGATCGTGCTGGTCATCAGCGGGGTAATTCTTGCAATCGTATCTTTGCTAGTCATCATCGCCATATGGCGAGGGAGAGCGAAAGCAACGCTGCCGGAACAAGATTTCGGCAGCCACAAGTCCGAGATATTCTGGCTGGTCGGTCCGACGATTGTCGTCATCTGGATCACCGCCATCAGCGCGAAGCTTGTGCTAACCATTAACGCCGTACCTAAGGTGCACCTGTCGGAAGCCGAAGCGGGTGAACCCAACATCACCGTCACCGGACATCAGTGGTGGTGGGAGGTACAGCACGACGACTCCGGCATCGTGGCGGCCAACGAAATCTACATCCCAGTCGGCAAACGGCTACGGGTTAAGCTTCAGTCGGCCGACGTCATCCATTGCTTCTGGGTTCCGCAATTGGCCAGGAAGATGGACGTGATACCGGGCCACGACAACTACATCTGGCTCGAGGCCAACAAGCCGGGCACGTACCAAGGGCGGTGCGCGGAGTTTTGCGGAACGCAACACGCTTGGATGAACTTCAAGGTTTACGCTCTAGAGAGCGACGAGTACAGCAAATGGGAAACCAACGCCAAGAAGGCCGCTGCCGACCCCGTGCGGGCCGACGCGTTGGCTGGCAAACAGTTGTTCTTTGCCCACACGTGCGTCAACTGCCACACCATCGAGGGCACTGAAGCCGAGGCGACCATCGGCCCCGACCTCACACACATCGCCTCCCGCAAGGAAATTGGCGGCGGGGTGCTCGAGAATTCGACCGCCAACTTGAAGCTGTGGATGAAGAACCCACAAGCGATCAAGCCGGGCAGTAAAATGCCCGACTTCAATTTCAACGATCGACAGGTGGACCAACTGGTCGCTTACCTGGAGTCTCTCGAGTGAGCACGCAAACCGTCGATCAACTGGATGCACCAATCGCCCAGAGTTCCTGGGGGCTGCTTTCCTGGGTAACCACGGTCGACCACAAACGTGTAGGCCTCCTGTATATTCTCTTCGCCATCTTTTTTCTGGTGGTTGGCGGCCTCGAAGCGGTACTCATGCGGATTCAGCTCGCGGTGCCGAACAATACCTTCTTGTCGCCCGAGTTCTTCAATCAGTTGTTCACCATGCACGGGACAACCATGGTGTTCTTGGTGGGCATGCCAATCTTCACCGGCTTCTCCAATTTTCTGGTGCCGCTGATGATTGGCGCCAAGGACGTCGCGTTCCCTCGGCTCAACGCCATGAGCTTCTGGATGCTTCCGTTTGGTGCGTTCCTGCTGTACTTCAGTTTCCTAACTGGCTCGGCGCCCGATGCGGGCTGGTTTTCCTACGCACCGCTTTCGACCAAACCGTACAATCTGGACACGGGGATCGATTATTGGATTTTGGGTCTGGTAGTCGCGGGAATTGGATCAATCGCCGGAGCGATCAACATCGTGGCCACCGTGCTGTGCCTGCGCGCTCCTGGCATGAGCCTACAACGCGTGCCGCTGTTCGTGTGGATCATGTTGATGCAGGCGATGCTGATCCTCATCACGATTCCTCCGCTCAACTCGGCAATTGCGTTGTTGTGTATCGATCGGTGGCTCGAAGCGGCGTTCTTCGAACCTGTGCGCGGCGGCTCCGCACTGTTGTGGCAGCATTTCTTCTGGATATTCGGCCACCCCGAGGTTTATGTCTTCGCGTTGCCCGCGTTCGCGATGATCTCGGAGGTGATTCCCGTGTTCTCGCGGAAGCCGATCTACGGCTATGCGTTTGTGGCCGGTTCGTCGACCGTCATTTTGTTGTTGAGCTACGGCGTGTGGGCACACCATATGTTCGCGGTTGGATTGGGGACGAGTGCCAACATCTTCTTTTCGGCAATGACGATGCTCATCGCGCTTCCCACTGGTGTGAAGATATTCAACTGGACCGCAACCATGTGGGGAGGAGCCATTCAACTCACCACCGCGATGCTCTTTGCCATCGCCTTTTTGATCCAATTCGTCATTGGCGGGCTCACAGGAATTATGTTCGCCGCGGTGCCGATCGACTGGCAAATGACCGACACCTACTTCGTGGTTGCTCATTTTCACTACGTGCTAATCGGTGGAATTCTGTTCGCCGTGTTTGCGGCGATCTACTACTGGTTTCCCAAAATCACGGGGCACATGCTCGACGAACGGCTCGGCAAATGGCAGTTCTGGTTGTGGGTGATCGGCTTCAACGGAACGTTCATGGTGCAGCACTTCCTCGGCGCGATGGGGATGCCTCGGCGGGTGTTCACCTACGCCGACAATCCCGGGTGGGCGACACTCAACGCCATCTCGTCGTATTCGGTCATCTTCATGGTGCTTGGCACCTTGGTACTGGTGTGGAATGTGGTGAAGAGCCTTATCGATGGCGAGAAGGCCGGAAACAATCCGTGGGACGCCTTCACCTTGGAGTGGGCGACGACTTCTCCGCCGCCGACGGAGAACTTCACGAGCCTGCCCGAAATCAAGAGTCGGCGACCCGTCTGGGACCAAACCCATCCCGATCACGCGGACTGGAAGCACAGCAAGACTCCCGAAGACCGCGGTCGGCGGCCCGATCGGGCCAGGGTTTGTGCTTGGGCGTTCGTGATTTCCGAGGCCATCTTTTTCGCGCTCTTAATCATTGCGTACGTCGTATTTAATTTCGATCAAACCGGCGACGGCCCGTCAGCGGTGAATTCGCTGAATGTGGAGCGAACTGGGATCTTCACTTTATTTCTTCTAAGCAGCAGCCTCACGTTTATGGTGGCTGAACGAAGCCTGAGACTTGGACGACAGGCGAGCTTTGTCACTTGGTTGGGAATCACGATTCTGTTCGGCGTCGTGTTTCTTGCTGGACAGGCTTGGGAGTACACCGACTTGCTCACCAGCGGCGTGGCGATTGATACCAACTTGTTCGCATCTACGTTCTTCACGGTGACCGGGTTCCACGGGCTGCACGTAACCGGCGGACTCGTTGCCTTGGCGATCATGTTCGCGCTTGGCCGAAAGCAACGTGTCACCCAAGCCCAGTCAAAACCATTTGGAGCAATCGGCATCTACTGGCACTTCGTCGATGTTGTGTGGATTGTCGTTTTTGCCACTATCTACCTGAGGGTCTACCAGTCGTGATTGATAGTAATCTCTGGTCCTGGATGTCGCCCGTTTGGGTGCTAGTCACAATACTGTTGCTGCTATACGTGCGCTTTGTGCGAGGAGGCAGCCACCTACAGTGGGTCGCTTGCCTGGTCGGCTTGTTTGTGCTGGCCATGGCTTTCGTCTCCCCCATAGGAGTGCTTGCCGGTGGCTACTTGTTCAGCGCCCACATGGTGCAACACCTACTATTGCTACTGGTGGTTCCGGCGTGCATCGTGCTAAGCCTACCGAGGGAAACCGCCGAACGATGGTTTCAAAAGGGCCCCGTCAATCAACTTGGCAAATGGCTGGCGGTGCCGATGCTCGGTTGGACGGGTGGGGTCGGAGCCATGTGGTTTTGGCATGTGCCGTGGCTTTGTAGCGCGGCGACGCAGCACACAGGATTAGGTGTAGTGCGAGATGTGTCGCTCGTTGCCGCTGGCCTGGCGTTCTGGTGGCCCATTTACGCGCCCTGCGATCGCTATCGCCTGCCACCGTTAAGTGGTATGACTTATCTGTTTTCCGCTTGTCTGGGTTGCACTTTGCTCGGCATCTACATCACATTTGCACCTCTTTCGGTATGCCCCGTCTTTGCCAACCCAGTCGATCGGCTAGGCATTCTGACGTCGCTGTATTCTGCGGGCTTCACGCCCGGCATCGATCAACATGTGGGCGGGTTGATCATGTGGGTTCCCCCTTGCATCTTGTACACCTGCGCAATCATTAGTTTGCTAGGCCGCTGGTATTCGTCGATCGACGCGGCCCCTACCTACGCAACCGGTTCAAGTACACCAAGTGGGGCGTAAGCATGCCAGCCGATCATCCAGAAAAGCCAACCGATTCGGTTCCTCGGCCAACCTACGCTCCCATTGCCATGGCAATGGGTATCGCGATGACAGCCTGGGGACTGATGGCGCTTACTTTGAACATCGCGGCGATGTGGTGCATGTCGGCTGCGGGCGTTGGACTAGCGGCGTGGGCGCTAAAGCATTGGATTGACGAAATTGTTCTCCAGTGGGATGCAAAGCGATGAGCGAATCCAACGAGACAAATTGCCAAAAGGGCGACGCTTCCGACCGACGCTCGTTTTTGGCGCGCCTGACGATGTGGCTCACGGGCATCATTGGCGCGTTAATGGTGTTACCTCCCTTGGCCTTCGTGCTCTCCCCGCTATTCAAGAAGCGACCTGCCGACTGGCGACCGGTGGGAAAAGTCGCCAAGTTCAAGACGGGTGAGACTGTGCTAGTCAACTTTGAAGATCCCTCGCCTGAACCGTGGGCTGGCGTCACGGCGGAAACGGCTGCCTGGCTTCGCCGAGTCGACGACACGGAGTTTATCGCTTTTTCGATCAACTGTCGGCATCTGGGCTGCCCTGTTCGCTGGGTCGCCGATGCCGATCTGTTCATGTGTCCTTGTCACGGCGGTGTTTACTACAAGGATGGGACGGTCGCCGCCGGGCCGCCACCCGAGCCACTCGATAGATACCACGTCCGCGTGCGCGGCGACGAGGTCGAAATCCACACCGCGCCTGTGCCGCTAACAACCACTCCGCTGAGTGCGGACGCTTAGTTTCGAATCGTGCGGCCTTGCAAGCATCATGAATCAACGATTTCAGAATGTTGGAGAGTGGATCGACAGCCGGATTGGCTTCTCCGATTGTGTTTGGCCGCTGTTGACGCATATCGTACCTCGCGACGCGCGATGGTGGTACGTGTTCGGCAGTGCCACGCTTACCGCTTTTATTGTGCAAGTGATCTCGGGCGTCGCTTTGGCCATGGCATACGTGCCTGCCGGCGACCAAGCCTACGAGAGCCTGCAATTCATTACCAACCAAGCCCCGTTTGGTTCGTTGCTGCGTGGCATGCATGCCTATGGCGCATCGGCCATGGTCGCTCTGGTTGTGATTCACTTGATGCAGGTTTACTTGCATGCAACCTACAAGTACCCGCGCGAACTCAACTGGATGACCGGCGTGGTGTTGTTCTTTGTTGTGCTGGGCATGGCGTTCACCGGGCAGCTTCTGCGTTGGGACGCGAACGGAGTGTGGTCGGTGTTTGTCGCCACCGAAATGGTTGCCCGAACTCCATTCATAGGACAATCGCTCGCCGACTTCTTGATGGGAGGCCAAACCGTCGGCGGCTCTACGCTCACGCGTTTCTTCGTTTACCATGTCTTCGTCATGCCAGCGATCATCTTTGCGGGCGTCGGACTCCACCTGTTCCTGCTGATGCGCCACGGCGTTTCGGAGATGCCCGATCCCAATCGGCCGGTCGATCCGGCGACCTACAAGCAGGAATACGAAGCGCGGCTGAAAAAGACGGGCGTCGCGTTTTGGCCGTATGCCATGTGGCGCGACGTCGTTTTCTCAACATTTGTAATCGCAGTGATTGTTGGGTGTGCGCTTGTGTTCGGTCCACCTGCGCTCGATCACGCCCCCGACCCGGCGAGTATCGATGCCAATCCCGTACCCGATTGGTACTTCTTGTGGTACTTCGCCGTCCTCTCGCTGCTGCCACCGAATCTTGAGATTTGGTTTATCTTGGGCGTGCCAGTGCTTGGGTTTCTGGTCATGTTCTGCCTTCCGCTCGTTTCGAACAAAGGGCACCGTGCACCGAGCAAACGCCCATGGGCAGTTGGCATTGTCATCGCCGCGGTCGCCGGTTTCTTGGTGCTGACCATTTACGGCTACTTGGAACCCTGGTCTCCCGATTTTGGCGTAAGCGAACTACCTGCGTCGGTCGTCGGAGTCGACCAAGGGCCCGTGTTCGAAGGGGCCAAACTGGCACACGAAAAGGGATGCCTCTTCTGTCATACAATCGATGGCCACGGTGGGCATCGCGGCCCGGATCTTTCGAATATCGGGCAGCAACTTACGAGGGACGATCTAGTTATCCGCATCAACAACGGCGGCTACAATATGCCGGCATTCGCTAGCAGTCTCGATACCGATCAGCTATCCAACATCGTCGATTTCTTACTCACAAGGAGTGACGACGACGCGCCTACCGGCGAAGGCGGGTAGCCCTCATTCGCGTGGTTGTCGCGGGATTTGGCGGCCGTGGCGGGCGTCCAAGTAGTGCAAAATTCTAGGGCGATTTTTGTGGAATATGAGCCACCAAGTATGTTAGTTTGCACGCATCCACCGGCATGCTGCGCGTATTTTTTGTTGGACCAACCGGAGCTTGTGTAGGCGTCGCGAGTTGAATGTTAGAGGTTCGGCGTTGTGGTTGCGCGTTGGATCCTTCGGTCGTGGATATTTCGATTTCAATTGTCCCTTTGGGCGCTCAAAAAAGGACTTTTTAGGCACCGCACCGTCCCATACTATATGAAAAATATCCTAGAAAAGCAGAGGGAAACAGAAATCGGCAGGAACAATGGGAGGTGAATAGAGTCGCCTATAATCGTTTTTCTGTAGGTGGGACAAAATGGACATTTGCGGTGGGCAACGGGTGGCGAGCGGTAGGTAGCAAGGATGCTTAACATCGCTCAGCAAACGCACTATGCTGGGAACCGAATCGCGCGGCGGAGGTGATACCTCGGTAGGTGACAACGAATGAACAACCGAGCAGCGACAAGCAGCGATAAGATGGGCAGCGCCCGTATTGAAGACCCGCTGTTGAACAAAGGCACCGGCTTTACGGAGGAGGAGCGGCGAGAGTATCGACTCACCGGCCTCTTGCCACCACACGTCGACTCGCTGCCCGATCAACTCGACCGTGCATACGAGGCCTTCAGCAGCGAGCCGACCGACCTCGCCAAGCATATCTTCCTGCGTGACGTGCAGGACGAAAACGAAACGCTCTTCTATCGGCTGCTGCTGGAGCATGTGGAAGAGATGATGCCGCTGGTCTACACCCCGGTTGTTGGGCTTGCTTGCCAGCAGTTCAGCCACATCTACCGCCGTCCGCGAGGTGTATTCGTCGCGTATCCGAATCGCGACTCGATGGACGAGATTTTCGCCCACGTCGATCGCGACATTGACGTGATTGTCGTTACCGACGGTGAACGGATATTGGGCCTGGGCGACCAAGGCGCTGGCGGCATGGGGATTCCGATCGGCAAGCTCTCGCTTTATTCACTGTGCGGCGGCATTCACCCCGCACGCACGCTGCCGATGCTGCTGGACTTGGGCACCAATAATGCCGACCGAATCAACGACCCACGCTACATTGGCTGGCGACACGAACGCATTCGTGGCAAAGAATACGACGATTTCATCGAGTTGTTTGTCGAAGCGATCATTCGGCGGTTTCCGAATGTCTTGTTGCAATGGGAAGACTTCGCTTCGGTCGACGCCGAGCGTATCCTCGCGAAGTATCGTGATCGGCTCTGCACGTTCAACGATGATATTCAGGGCACCGCTGCAGTCACGTCGGGTACGATTTGGGCCGCCATTGAAGCGACCGGCGGGCAGCTTGCAGACCAGAGATTCGTGATGCTCGGTGCGGGCTCGGCCGGCGTCGGAATCACGGAGCAACTGGTGAGGGCGGTCGTAGCCGCCGGCGTAAGCGAACCGGACGCGCGGAGCAGGTTCTACGTAATCGACCGCGACGGGCTACTGCACGACGAACGCCAAGACCTCGATGAGGTCCACGTGCCGCTGGCGCAACCATCGGCCAAGCTAGGCAATTGGGACTGCGACCTGTCGCGCCCAATCACGTTGGCGGATGTAGTTCGCAATGCCAAGCCGACCGTGCTCGTAGGCGCGACCGGCCAGCCCGGAGCGTTTCCCGAGTCGGTCATTCGCGACATGGCTAGCCACGTCGAACGGCCCGTCATCTTTCCGCTATCGAATCCGACGTCGCGAGCCGAGGCAACGCCGGCCGACTTGCTCGCTTGGACGGACGGCCGGGCGCTTATCGCTACCGGCAGCCCCTTCGAACCCGTTGAGTTCAAGGGACAAACGCACACCATCGCGCAATGCAACAATTCGTATATCTTCCCCGCCATGGGACTCGGAATCCTTGCTGTAAGCGCCGAGCGAGTGACCGACAACATGTTCATGGCAGCCGCCAAGGCGCTCAAAGAATGCTCGCCAGCGCTCAGCGATCGCTGTGCGTCGTTGCTGCCGCCGCTGCATACGATCCGTGATGCGGCGCGACGCATTGGCGCCGCCGTAGCAAAGCAAGCGCAGCTCGACGGCGTTGCAGATGCGCGCAGCGATAAGGAACTGGAGGATTGCATCGCCCAAACGATGTGGACCCCCGACTACTAAACCGTGACCGTAGCTGAACACTCTACGTGAAGGAATCGACCGTCATGGCAGGACACACTTGGACTGTTGGCAACTACCTCGCCACACGGCTTGCTGAACTAGACGTCGCGCACTTCTTCACCGTCCCCGGCGATTACAATCTTATCCTGCTCGACGAGTTCCTCAAGGTCGACCGCTTGCGGATGGTCTCCTGTTGCAACGAACTCAACGCTGGATACGCGGCCGATGGATACGCACGGTCCACAGGCGGGCTCGCCGCGCTGGTGGTAACGTACAGCGTTGGCGGATTGAGCGCGCTAAACGCCGTTGCGGGCGCGTACGCCGAGGACTTACCCGTGGTCGCGATTTCAGGAGCCCCCAACACCAACTCGACCGCCGAGTACGAACAGTTGCATCATACGCTCGGCAAGATCGACTACGAGTACGTCCGCGAGATTTTCGCCCGCGTCACCGCGCACGCCGTGACCATCCAGCACCCCACTGAAGCCGCAGCCCAAATCGACGACGCGCTCGCGACTGCGCTCGTTGAACGCAAGCCGGTTTACATCGAAATCGCGTGCAACATCGCCGCAGCACCTATCTCCACGCCCAACCCGCGCGAGTTCCCTCACCGCGCGCCGAGCGATTCGCGTTCGCTCCGCAAGGCCGCGGAGCATGCAACCACGCTACTCAACAAGGCGCAGAAACCCGTTGTCGTGGCTGGCCCAAAGATTCGGGCTGCGTCGGCCGAAGTGGAGCTTGGCCAATTGGCCGATGCCACCAACTACGCCACGGCCACGACCCCCGACGCAAAGAGCTTCTTCGACGAGACCAACCCAAGCTACATCGGAATCTACTGGGGACCAGTTGGCACGCTCGGCTGCAGTTCGGTTATCGAGTCGGCCGACCAGTGCCTGCTCGTTGGCCTAAACCCGACGGATTATACAACCACGGGCCACACCACGCTGGTAGACCGACGCAAGTCGATCGACGTTCGCACGGATCAAGTAATTGTTGCCGGCGAGTGCTACAACAACGTGTCGATGGCCGACTTCCTTAGGGAGTTAGCCGGCGGGCTGAACCGCAATGGAACCGCTCTGCAGACTTTTGAGCGCATTCGGGAAGATCGCCCCCCCACGAGTGTCGGCTCGTCGATTGAGCCGCTCACCACTCGCCAGCTATTCGCACACATCCAACAGTTGTTGACAAGCGAGTCGGCCATCGTCGCCGAAACAGGCGATTCGTGGTTCAACGGCATTAATTTGTCGCTGCCGAAGGACTGTCGATTCGAGATTCAGATGCAGTATGGTTCGATTGGTTGGTCGGTGGGCGCCACGCTTGGATACTGTCTTGGCGACGTCGAGCGCAAAGTGATCGCCTGCATCGGCGACGGGTCGTTCCAACTCACTGCGCAGGAAGTTTCGACGATGCTCCGCTACGATGCCAAGCCCATTATCTTCCTAATCAATAACGGCGGATACACGATTGAGGTCGAAATCCATGACGGCCCTTACAACACGATCAACAATTGGCAGTATTCGAGGCTAGTCGAGGTCTTCAACGGAAGCGGCGCCAATGGTTGGGGTTGCCGGGTAACCAATGAAGCGGAACTCACAAAGGCAATCGCGAAGGCAAAGTCGCACGCCGGTCTGTCGCTGATTGAGTGCCAGATCGACCGAGATGATTGCAGCAGCAATTTGCTGGAGTGGGGCAGCCATGTGGCCAAGAACAATGGCCGCCCGCCACGATTCCTGTAGGCCTCCAGATTTGTTTTCCAACGAAAGGGTATCCTCATCGTGGCCGATACGCCTCATGTCGTCGTCTTGGGTGCCGGATTTGCCGGAGTGGGAGTAGCACAGAAGCTGCGCGACGCGCCGGTGCGGCTGACAATCGTAGACCGCAACGACTATCACACGTTTCAGCCACTTCTGTATCAGGTGGCAACCGACGAGTTGGAGCCAACGGCCGTCGGCTCGCCCATACGCGACCTACTGCATCGCCACGACAACGTCACGTTTCACAAGTGTTCGGTTGACCGAGTCGACTTGGCCAACAAGCGTGTGGTAGTGCAAGGAATGCCACCGATTGATTACGACTATCTTGTGATCGCCCTCGGCTCGGTAGTCAACTTTCACGGCACACCTGGCGCCGAGCAGCACGCCTTTCCGTTGTACACGATGAAAGACGCAATGCGGCTACACGATCACATCTTGCGGACCTTAGAGACGGTCGACAAGGATCCACTGCTCGTGAACGACGGCGCGCTCAACTTCTGTGTGATTGGCGGCGGACCGACAGGAACTGAGTTGGCCGGGGCGCTAACAGAGCTATTGCACACCGAGTTGAATGCCGACTACCCTAATCTGCCAATCGACCAGGCCCGTGTGATACTCTACGAGCACTCGCCACATTTGTTGGCACACTTCAAACCCAAACTGCGAGACTATGCAAAGCAAGCACTGGAAGAGCGAGGCGTCGAAGTACACACAGGCATAGGAGTAATGGAAGTCGACGCGAGCGAAATCAAACTCTCGAATGGCGAGAAGATCAAGACGCACACGTTGGTGTGGGCGGCCGGCATCGGCGCTAATCCGATTGCCGACAAGTTGGAGGTCGAACTCGTGCACGGCGGACGTGTGCCGGTCGGCCCCGACCTTCAGCTTCCCAATTTCCCGGGGGTGTTCGTGGTTGGCGACATGGCGTCGATGACCGACGCCAAAACAGGCCAGCCCCTGCCAGGGCTTGGGGCCGTTGCCCTGCAGGCTGGACACCATGTTGGGAAATCAATCGCCCAACTCGTTGCTGGAAAAGCGGCCACGCCGTTCCACTATGTCGACAAGGGAACCATGGCCCAAGTGGGTCGTGGAGCTGCAGTCGTAGAGTTGCCTACCGGCGGTACGCTTACCGGCCACATCGCTTGGCTGGCATGGTTGGGCGTTCACCTAAGCTTGCTCAGCAGCGCCGAAGAGAAAACCAGCGTATTTGTCGATTGGGGATGGAATCTGCTGACGCACCGGCGCGGGAAGCGGATTCTATTGAGCGATGACAACACGTCTACAGATAACACCTAACAGTCGACGCACACACCTGGCCGGTGCCCGCTGATACTCCGTACGCTCACTGCCAAGTCTTCCAACCCTTGCCTGCAATCTGTGGCTCAAATTCGTCGCGACCGGCTAACTTGGCTATTTGCTTGACACAATCCAGCGCGATGCGGGCCACCAGTTGGCTGTCGCGGTCCTGTCCGTAATACTCGCTGAGGTCGATTGGTTCGCCAAACTTGAGCTTGACGCGAGCAGGAATGAACACTGGCATCCACGGAAGCTGATGGTAGGGCGTCCCTTCGAGATAACAAGGCAGTATCGGCACTTGAGCACGAAGCGCGACCACAACGGCACCAGGGCGCACCGGCAACATGAAATCATCGGTGGTATTGATTGTGCCTTCGGGAAACATGCCCACCAGATCGCCTTGCTTTGCCGTACGAATGGCGGTGCGGAGCGGCGAGACATCGGTACCATCTTTGCGGACAGAAATCACCTCGAACAGATCGAGCATTCGCGCAATCATCGTACCGGGTTTGTACAACTGTGCAACCAGCCAATGGACCAGTCGTCGCCGCGCGACAACTTGCACCACACATGGATCGATGCTGCTGCGGTGGTTACAAATCAACACCCCGCCTTGGTCATCGGCCAGCGGCAAGCCATCTGGGACCTTCGCCCACCAGACGACGCGAACAAGAAACTGGTTGATGTAGTAAAAACACCATTGCAGGAAACTGTACGACCGGCGCTGAGGAGACGGCGGCGAATCGTCGTCAACCGAAGCGGCGGTGGTCGGCAGGTCGCTCATCGTGACTCGGGGGGAGAGTGCATGGCCTCACTAGAATCATCAGTTCTGAAGCTTAGCGACATGTGGTCATTCCCGCTACGCCAGCGACGGGAAAATGAAACTGCCATACACCAATTCCAAGAGCAAAATTGGGAATCCCGATTGAAGAGGCACTACGGCGCTTACCTTCGCCGCTGCGACGCCACCCACAACGCCGCCACGTCCTTTGCCGACTTCCCAAATACCTTCTGGCATGCGGCATCGAAGTCGTCGCTTTCCGCGACTGCGGTTACGAGCCGGCCAAAATTGGCCGGTTTCCTTAGCAGAGCGTCGACAAACCCGAATGCCAGTAGATCGCCAGACCTTGGGGGAAGCTTGCCGGCCATGAAGTCATTAGGCTCGTTCAGCGAGGCGAGTGCGGTGGGTAGTTCATCGCGCCAACGACGAATCTCAGCGTCCTTGCCGTGCAACCTTGCGGCCACCGCCATGCCAGCGCCCGTAGCGAACCAATTGGGTAGTCGCCCCTTGGCTTGGCCAGCGACATGCAGCGATGCCACATAGGTTGCGACAGAACGGTCGAGCGTTTCCTGCGACTCATCCTCGGCAACCAGCGCGATGTACGGGTGAACAATATCAAACTGAACATGACCACGAACCTTCTGTGCCAGGCTCCTACGCTCGACCATGGTGCCAAATTCGCTGTAATCGATACGCGAGTCGAAAGCATAGATAGTGATGCGACCCTTATCGAGTGGCTCGTCTGCTTGTTTGAAGAAGTCGAGCACACGAGCCGCCTGATTTTCCGCGGTCGCGGCCAAGCTCTCCAAGCGCGAGTCGGGCAAGTTTCCAACAACATAGAAGTGGTCGCTTACCGCCGAGCTTGCCGACTCGTCGGGAATCGCCAATCGCCAGGTGCTTGCCGCTTGCTGCTCTCGTTCCGCCGACAGTTGCTCGGGCGTCATTCGGCCGGCCTTCGCCAGTGCCACCACTCGAGCCAGCGGCTCAGTGGTACTCACCCCGTCGAATTTGGCCCCCTCGGCAATCCACGTCTCGACCAGCGCGATCTTTTCGTCACTCCACGCCGGTCGATTCTGTGGCATTCGAGCGCCACTCGCAGCGGTACCGTGCAGTTTCTGGACAAGCAAGCTGTCGTCGGCGCGCCCAATCTCGATGGCCGAACCACTATTACCGCCCGCCCACAACTGCTCGAAGTTGGCAATGCTGAACCCAGCGCGAGGGCGGTCGGCACTATGGCAGTCCCTACAACTCTCCACCAACAATGGTGCGACGTCCACCGCGAAACTTACTGTCTCGTTGCCTTTCGGTTGCGGGATCGGGCGCGATTCGGTCGTTTCGATTTCCGCATCGTCACTCGCCCGGCTTGCCATGGCTACTTTGTTGAGCTCGGACAGAGGCTTATCGGGATCGTCGCCATCGAACTTGGCCCCCTGGTTGATCCACGTCAACAGCATTCTCGTTTCGGCAGGCGTGACGCGCTGCCCTGTTCGTTCGGGTGGCATTTGCCCGCTTGCAATGACGTCTACCAGCACACTCTCCATGCCAGAGCCAACCTCGATGTAGCGTCCGGAGGGCACACCTTCGATGATGTGATTGTACGACGCGAAGCTGACGTTGCCCTTGTTGTCTTGAACATGGCATCCGCCGCACTTGGCCGAAAGCAGCGGCACGATGTGATCGACGAAACTCACGCCGCCCTCCCAACTGTCCGAGGTGGTCGCCCCCAGACTTGTTGGCGAGATTTTCTCCAACGGTGGCAACTTGATTCCCGCGTTGGTAAGAGTAGCGTGCGTCTTCGCAAGTTGGTCGGACGCGCGGTTGAATGTTCGTTCGAGTCGATCGCTCAGCCCATTAGCAACCTTGTTGAGCGCTGCCTGTGCTTCGGTGAACGCAGCGACCGCCTCGTCGTTTCGATTTGCTTTCGCCATCCGCTCGGCGACACGAAGGGAAGTAGCCACGCGGGATAATTCGCGTCGCTGCTCGGTGGGCGAGGCCCCCAATGCAGTGGCAGCTACCCACAATGCACAGTAAGCTATGGACAGATAGTGCGACCAGCGTGGCATGATTGTTCGTCCCTGGTAGATGAAGGCGCCTGTCGGCCACGATGAGCGTACAGCAAGTCCCATTGTAGGCCGCCGGTCGACTCTTCCGCAAATCGATTTTATCGCGTGTGATGCCGCCGTCGCATGCGGCGATTGGGGCGCCGGGCGTCAATTCCTCCACTGGCGCGATAACCATACCTTACGGCAAACCACTCTGCGTAACGCTCGCGATCGACGTACGTTGAGTTGCGGTCGTCGAGCAAGTGCCCCAGTTCGTGGATCAGAATGTTATTGAGGTAGAAGTCTCGAATAGTTGCTTCGCTCCAGGTGAGCGTCCAAGACGTACCGCACTGCTTCCAGACGCCGCCATACATTTTGGCCTCGTTGAAGAAGGTCGGCTGCGGTGCCTTGGGAAAATTCTCGACCAGCGAGTCTTCTAGCGGGTACAAGTACAGCGAACTGCCCCACTGCATCCCATAGCAAGGAAAACTCTGCTTTTTCCGCGTCATCCTACTGAGCTGCACGACCTCGAGGTCGGCCAGAAAGTCGCGCGGCAATTCGGCGAGCCTATCGCGAATCTCGGCGGGGGTCACTACGTGCCGATAACCATTCCCCGGTTGTTGAACAACGACTTGATAGTCGCCCCCTTCGCCGTGTGGTTCGTGCCAATCCTCTGGCGGCGAGAACGGCTCGCGCAGCGTGCTATGTCCGACGTTGGTGCGCCGTGACTTGGGCTGATTGCGCTTCGCATCGCGGCCGACACACGCTGTGTTATGTCGTTTGACGAAACGGACTTGCGTCTTTGCATTCTGCGATCGGCGGCGAGACATCGTCATCTCCCAAACGTGAGTTGGCGACACACTTTCAGCTTGCTTGATCAGTCCCGCAGGTTTCCGTTCGAGCGGTCTCGGCCACGCGGCCGGAGGAGGGCGAGCTGGCGACCGGCATCCGGCTGCCAGGTGGGGCGGGGGCTGGTTGGCCCCTCACTTCCATCGTAGGCTGGCGGCCAAAAGGCCGGCAAACGGATTCTCCAAGTCTGCCACTGGCCGCACCTTACGAGTTGGACAACCTGACGGTCCTCCTGCCATTTCCGCCCAGACACCCCCCACGTGGGTGGCCGCTTCGAGAGGGGTTCCAACGTGCATGTCGAGCTTTACACCCGCGACGGTTGTCACCTTTGTGAGGAGGCATTAGACATTTTGAGGTCCTGCAATCTGGAACCGGAACTCGTGGATATCGATAGGCGACCCGATTTACTTGCTGACTACAACACGTGCATTCCCGTGGTCGCAATCGACGGGAAGGTGCGGTTTCGTGGCAGGATTGATCGGATGCTGCTCGCAAGACTGATCCAGAGTGAGTGACCCACGAACCGAGGCAAT
This sequence comes from Pirellulales bacterium, assembly GCA_028279215.1. Taxonomy (GTDB): domain Bacteria; phylum Planctomycetota; class Planctomycetia; order Pirellulales; family Lacipirellulaceae; genus Aeoliella. The sequence continues at coordinate 27,370 of JANQOF010000049.1, read as the reverse complement.
TTCGTGCATTCAACGCTACCAACAACCTGCGACACGTTGATCGTTGGCGGTGGGGTCGTCGGCCTTTCGATTGCTTACGAACTCAGCCGACGTGGCGTTAAGGCCGTGGTTGTCGATCGCCAGGCACCTGGCCGCGAAGCTTCTTGGGCCGGGGCAGGCATTCTGCCGCCAGGCTCATGGTTCAACGATCACCCTGCCCTGGAAACGCTAGCCGCCGTCAGTCGTCGCCTGGATGTCGGATGGTCATCCGAGTTGCTGGCTGAAACGGATATCGACAATCATCTGCGCCAGGTTGGCGGGCTTCATCTGGCGGCTGATGCCGATGATCTTGAGTGTATTCGTCGAACATTCGGACGGTGGGCGCAACTGGGAATTCCCACCCATGAAGTCTCACCCGAGGAGATCGAACGGTTTGAGCCACATTTGTGTGTGGGCGAAGCTGGCCCGACCTTCCACATCCCAGGCGAGGTGCAAATCGACAATCGGCAGCATGTCGACGCACTTGTTGCAGCATGTCTCGGCAGACAAGTGATGATTGTCGAGCCGGCCGAGGTCACCAAGCTGCATCTCGTTGGGCGTCGCATCGGAGAAGTACACACTACGGGTGGTTCGACTTCGCCAGGTCAGGTGATTCTCGCCGTCGGGTCGTGGAGCGGCGGATTGGGAGAGTTGTTGGGCATTCGAATGATTGTCAGACCTATCCGTGGGCAAATGCTCGAATTTCGGCCGCACGCGGAGCGTTTACTCAACGGTCATGTGCATTGTGGCGACCATTACATGGTCCTGCGACCCAACGGCCGATTGATCGTAGGGTCGACGGTCGAAGATGTGGGTTTCGACAAACAACCCACTCCCCAACGACTTGCGGAACTCGAAGCATTTGCAAGGCGGATGTTGCCCAGTCTTGAGAGTGAGCCGGTGACTGATGCGTGGGCGGGATTGCGACCGGCGTCGGGCGATGGCCTACCCTATATTGGAGCGGTTCCGGACGTAGAGAATGCGTACGTGGCAACGGGGCACTTTCGCGCTGGCCTGCAGTTCGCGTCCGGCACCGCGGTTGCGCTGGCCGATCTGATGGCGGACCAAAGGCCGTTCGTGGATCTCGAACCTTTCCGTATCGATCGATGACGCTCTACTACGCCCAAGGCGGCGCCACCACAGAACTCACCGACGACGACTGTCGTGCGGCGCTCGTGAGCGTGCTGGCAGAGTTTGGCGATCGTCGCAGGGCAATTGCGCTGCCGCCGGACTATACACGTTTCGACAGCCAAGCAGGCATGCTGACTTGTCTGCTACACGAGTTGCTCGGCGATCGGCTCAATTGCGTGCTCCCTGCGCTCGGTACGCACGACCCCATGACCAACGAACAACTCGCTGGCATGTTTCCATCGATACCCAAGCACCTTATCCAGCAACATCACTGGCGGACCGACGTACAGCAGATTGGCACCGTGCCTGCCGATTTCGTAACGGAGGCAACTGAGGGTGCGTACGACAAGCCCTGGCCAGTGGAAGTCAACAAGCGGATCGCCGCCCGCGAGCATGATCTCATACTTTCCATTGGACAGGTTGTGCCGCACGAAGTAATTGGCATGGCCAACTACAACAAGAACCTGTTCGTAGGCACTGGAGGAAAGAACGGCATTAACGAGAGCCACTTCATTGGCGCGGCGTACGGCATGGAACGGATAATGGGGATGGCCGACACGCCACTCCGTCGGATACTGAACTACGCTCAAGATACATTCTGCACCGATTGGCCTCTACTCTATGTGCTAACGGTCGTGGGTGGCAAGTCGGACGGCGGCCTGGCGATTCGTGGCCTGTTTATCGGCGATGATGTCGAGTGCTTCATGCAAGCTAGCGAACTCTCGGTACAAGTGAACTTCACGGCACTCGATACGCCACCCAAGAAGTTCGTGGTCTACTTAGACGAGAAGAAGTTTCACAGCACTTGGCTTGGCAACAAGGCAATCTACCGCACACGAATGGCGATCGCCGACGGCGGCGAACTCGTTGTGCTAGCGCCGGGCGTAGAGACTTTTGGTGAAGACCGAGCGATCGACCGACTAATCTACAAGTATGGCTACCGGACGACGCCGGACATCATGCGAGCAGTGAAAGAGAACGAGGACCTGCGCCAGAACTTGGGGGCGGCTGCGCACCTGATTCACGGCTCTCCAGAAGGCCGCTTCACCGTCACCTACTGCCCTGGCCATTTAAGCCGGGCAGAAATCGAAACGGTCGGCTACCGCTATGGTAAGCTCGACGATATGCTCAATGAGTATTCGCCTGATAGGTTGCAGCCGGGCAAGAACAGCGTGAATGGCGAAGATATCTACTTCGTTCCGAAGCCGGCGCTAGGCCTGTGGGCCAGCCAAGACCGACTTCCCCAATAGGCCGCTGTCGCACGCACATCGGCGAATGCCTGTTGGTAAACTCTGCCGCTTGGCAAAACTCTAACTGCCAGGTCGCCAATCAGGGACGCATCGAAAGCACCGGGAAATCCGAAATGTCCGCAGTTTCCTTACGGAACGAACCGATCGGATTGTCCTAGGGTAAGGCTCAGAAGGGAGTCTGCTGCGTAAGCAGCAACGCCTACCCGGTTTGCGCCCTCGCTACCTGGTGGAGGGCTACACACAAAAACGCGGTACCTTCCGCTCTGCTAACGCGGCACCACATTCTGACACACGCGAGGATCTCAAGGATGAACGCCCCTCAATTGGTTACCAAAAGCACGAAGCTGATGGTTGCACTTGCGGTTGTTTCCAGCTTCGATACTGGAAGCGCCACCGCCCAGAACTACCTCACGGTTCTAAAGGGCATCTCGGAAATTGCACCAGCGATTGCCGAGCCTGTCTCAACCGACGAAGTCTCTAACTCGTCTCAGAGGGGGAGCACTGAAGTGTTTCGTGAGCGATACCCAAACGGCGAAGTGCGAGTCGAACGCGAGGTCACGCTCGATTCAGACGGCAACTACGTCAATCATGGAACCTGGAAGATGTGGGATCCCACCGGTCTTTTGATCGCCGACGGGCAGTTCAACATGGGCAAGCGGGTTGGTAGCTGGACCCGAATTCTGGGCCGGAAGGACGCGGACATCATTCAGAAGGCCCCATTCAACCGATTTAAGGCCCCGTTCACCTCGAACGTAAATTTCACCAACGACAAGATGGACGGCGACTGGCTGATTGTCGACATGGAGCAGAAAAAGTGCTGTCAAATCGGACTGGAGAATGGCGTCCGCAACGGCTTGACGATCTTCTGGATGCCTAACGGCGAAGTGATGCGTCAGGAACAGTTTGACCACGGAGTTCCCGTAGGCGATGTGCTACAAACCAATAGCTCCACGGGCAAACTCGATCGCGCCGCCACCTACTTGAACGGTCGCCGCGTCACCTCAAATGTCGATTACTACAGTCGGGCAAAGCGTCAAAAGAAGACCGAGGAGCTGTTCCTGGCTCCGAAGACCGTGCAGAACTCGCCAGACGAATTCTGGGCGTGCAAGTTCGCCACGTACGAACAACAGGGTGAGCCACTTCGTCACGGAACTGCCAAATCCTGGTACTCCAACGGCCAACTCCAGTCCGAAGGCCAGTACGAACACCACAAGCGGGTTGGCCACTTCCGATTCTGGCACCCGAACGGCCAAATTTCGTCGGAAGGCAACTTTGCCGACGACAACTACACCGGCCTATGGGTCTGGTGGCACGAGAACGGCCAAAAGGCGATTGTCGGGCGTTATGAGCACGGTAAGAACATCGGCGAATGGCGCTGGTGGGACGAGTTGGGTAAGCTCGCCAACCGCCAAGTCTACGATGCGACCGCCGACGCGACACCTGCGGACGACAGCCGTACGAGTCAGGCCGATCTCCCCGAGCTGTTGCTCACCAAGTAAAGCAGTCCACTCGGCGACAAGCAAATCCTTCGTAGAGCCCGTGGTTCGCCGCGGGCTCTACTCGTTGGCAGATCGCAATTGACGAGAGCATGCAGGCAGTGCTATCGCTCGCTTCCTCGCCAGCAAAGCTGATTCCGCTCTTCCTCAAAACCGATAAATTGGGTACGAACCCTAGTGCTTCCAACGCGACTGCCAAGCGCCGCTACAAACACCTGCTGGCATCGCACTTTGCCCACCGAATTTTCCGGAGTCTCTCGCGATGAACATGAAGCCCAAACTTCGTCCGCTGTGGCAGCGTTTGCCGATTGTGGGTGGCCTGGCTGGACTTGCCGCCTGGAAGGCGCTTGGCCTGCCTCGCAACATCCTGCCCCGCGATCTCAAGAGCATCGTGACCAACTGGGACTACGAGATGTTCCAGATGGTGCTCAAGTCGCGCGTGTTGCGCGCATACATCGACCAGCCATGCTACTTCCAAATGCCCAAGCGAATTGAAGCAAAGGCCGAGGTTGCGCCCGAGTATCGGCTAAGCCACGACCAGCTCAAGTCGTTTTATACTAACGGATTCATTGGACCGTTCGACGCTTTCTCGCGTGAGCAAATGCGGAGCTTCCGCGACGAGTTGCTAGCGGTGGAGAACACCACGAGCGAGACTTACGATTTCGTGACTCCGCGCGATAGGCATTTTGAAATGCCGCGGCTTTGGAACTATCTGAAGTCGCCCGCAATTACCGAACGCATAGCGCAAATACTGGGACCGGACTTGCTTACGTGGCGGTCTCAGATCTTCTACAAGGGGCCCGGCTCGCCCTCGATTCAGTGGCACCAAGCGAGCACGTTCATGGTCGAGGACTACCAAGATCCGGCCATCTTCCCACCCAACCTGAGTGAGATGTTCCAACTCACGGTCTGGGTCGCAGTTGACGACACTCACCACGACAATGGCTGCCTCCGCTTCCTGCCAGGAACGCACAACGCCATTCGCCCGATTCGTTTCGGCGGCGAGGAGGGCTTCTATGAAGCCGACTTCACGCTCGAATTCAGCGAAGAGGAAGAAGCTTCGGCGGTAGAAGTGCCGGTAAAGAGCGGGCAATTCATGATCTTTGCCGAGAGGTGCATCCATGGATCCGGCCCCAACACGACCGACCGCCATCGGTTGGCGTTCAACATGCGGGTCATTCCGACGAGCGTGCCCGTATACACCGACAAGAAGTACTACCGCAGCGTCTACAACGGCGGCAAGTATCACTTGGACAAGTGGGGCGTGGCCGTACTACGAGGCGAAGACAACTACAAGCTGAGCCGCACAATTCCGGCCCACGAGTTGGAACGCGACGGCGTGGCCACCGAAGTGCTACGCCCTGCGGCTTAAGACTGGTCTGGTTCCGTAGCCCCGACCAACTAGGTCGGGGCTGCTTTCTACTTGCCGCGCACAAATGAAGAATCTCCAAGGCAAACGAGCGTTAGTCACCGGCTCGGCCTCAGGAATTGGTCGAGCGATAGCGCTCGAATTGGCCGGTTGCGGCACGCACCTGGCGCTCGCCGATCGCGATCCGGTGGGCTTAGCCCAAACCGTTGATCTACTCCGCGCGTGCGACGTCGAGGTGGAGACGTTTGAGTACGACGCGTTGCGCCCGGACGAGGTTGTCGCGCTGGCTCGATTCGCTGAGCGGCTTCCGGGCGGCATTGACATACTGATCAACAATGCCGGCATCACCTACCGAGGTCCAACCGATCGGATGGACGCGGAGCACTGGGAACGGATGCTCGATGTCAATCTCTACGCGCCAGTGCGCCTGACGCACGAATTGCTGCCCACGTTGCTCAATCACCGCGACGTTCACCTACTGAACGTGTGCAGTGTGTTAGGACTTGTTGGTTTGCCCAAGGTTTGCGCCTACAACACGGCTAAATTCGGCCTCGTCGGCTTTACCGAATCGCTCCGTAGCGAGTACGGGCCGCAGGGTGTCGGAGTCACCGCGCTTTGCCCGGGCTTGGTGCGAACGAATCTATTCAACGCGGCAATTTCCAATGGCCACGAGCGGCGGAAGGATCCACCGCGGTGGGCGACCACCACGCCCCAGCGGGTGGCACGAGCCGCCGTGAAGGCCATTCGCCGCAACCGTGGAATGGTGGTGATGGAACCCGTAGCGCGAGTCACCTACGCGGCGAAGCGTTTTGTCCCTGGGCTTCTAGATTTCGCGCTGCAACTTGGTCGCCGACGCCAAACCGAAAAGCGGCTCGCCTATTGGCAATCGCGGCAAGTGGAATCGATATCGCCGAGCGAGCAGGCTAGTCCCGTTCGCCACGCCGCGTAGGTCTCTACTCAGTAATCGGCGCGAAAGTTGGCGGAAAATCGAGTGCCGACACAGAGAATACTCTAACGAGCTCACTCGGCTGATCGAGCGTCACTTCGCCAGCGGTGCCCCAGCTTCGACCAAATCCATCGCTGCCGATTTCGGTCACCACCGTTACTGTGTACGACCTTCCAGGTATTAGGTGGTCAATCACGAATGCACCATTCTCGTCGGTCGTTGCCGAACCTCCGAAAGCAGCGGTGGAGGTTCCATCGGGATACTCGATCCTGATACTGCACCTAACCCGTCTGTTTTCGAGGGGGAGGTCCAGCTCTTCAGCCTTTAGGACACCGCGCAACGAACCACTGGGGCCAATCGGCACCACGTACTCTTCATCATCGGGACCAATCTCCACTACTCCGGCGTACGATTGACCGTCGACGATTGCCGTCGCGTGGATGAGATGCCGGGAGAGAATCTGCCTCGCCTCGAATTCTCCGGCGTGGTTGGTCGTGGCGTCGATATGCTGCCCACTGAACGATTCTAGCGGATAGCTGAAAACGCGTGCGTTGGCTATCGTTTGGCTTGGGCCATCGGCGACGACGACGCGGCCGGGAACAATGTTGTTCTTTCGCATCTCCACTGACTTCACCTGGATTGTTAGCTCCTTTTCCGACTCGTTACCGATTTCGAATCTCGGCATCTCCGCAGTGCGTGGCCCATGCATATAGTACGATCCCGGGCCCACGAAGAACTCAAACTGCCCATCCGCATCGGTTTGATCCGACTTCACCACGACCGGGGAAATGGCACGGTTTGAGTCTTGAGGATTGGGAATCTTCTCTTCGTCGGGCAAGTCGTAGTAGCTGGCGGCAGTCCGCTGGTAGAGATACAGGTATTTGTCGGGCACCGGATCATCAGTCTCTTCGACGGTCATCCTTCCGTACACCCGTGTCGCCGGGCCCAACGAAAGCTCAACGTCGTCAACGTCCTCATTCAGCACAATCGCATTGACAGGCGGCGATGCCCACTGCTGGTTATCGCTGGCGACCAGTTGATAGTACATGTTGCGATTTACGAGCAGTTCAAACGATCCATCGTTCTCCAACGCTACCTCCGTTCGCCGAAACCCGTCAAATGAGTGCCCCTCGCCTACCACCGCAACACGGATGTCGTCGGCGAAAACTCCAGTTGGCAACTCAACGGTGCCCGACAGCTTGACCATTTTTTCCATCGTTGCTCGAACCGTTGAATCGACGGACTTTGGGTCGAAGTTCGCGCGGTCGGGTGCGGCGTAGCCGTCCAAGTTTGTCCACACCGTGGTCGCGCGGTCGAGGTCGATTGGCACGTCAAAAGTGCATTGGCCATTGTCGTCGGTTTCGAACTTGAAGTCCGTGAGTCCGCTTAGATTGATGTCTTCGCCTTTGTTCGGCTTACGGAACAGCCACGGGTAGACTCGTACACCCGACAGTGGCTCGCCGTCTTGGTCGACGACCTCCACCACCACGGCTCGAGCGCCGTTGAGCACCAACTCGATGGGTTCATCGTAATCTTGCGGGAGCAGACTCGGTTTCGTTTGTGGCGCACCTGCGGGAACGAACGAATGGTAGTCAAACCCAACACTCTTCTTCAGGCCCATGATCGCCATTCGCGGGGCATCAGAAGGAAGGCGAATCGTTGCCACGCCGTTGTCGTCGCTTGCGGCGCGCGCTGCCTCACGATAGGTACTCTGGACCACAATCTTCGCGCCAGTAACTGGTTCGCCCGATTCGTCGACTACGCGCACCTTCATTTGACGCGCGGGCGACAGCGTTAACGTAACTGTTTCGAGTTCGTTCGAGGGCGTTTGACTCCAGGGTAGTTGGGCGTAGCCCATGTTTGTGCCATCGTCGGCCACGAGTGCGAGCCCAGACGCCTCTTCGGGAGCAAGTTGCAACGTGGCTCGCCCTCCGTTGTCGGTAGTCGCTGTCTTGCTCGGGAACCGCAGGTTCGCCTGACTCCTAACCGTAACACTAGCGGCCGGCATGCCAGCTTCGTCAACAACAGCGATCACAAGCGACAAGCGTTCCTCGTTGGCGGAGAATGCAACAGATCCCGCGACACAGAAGTGCCCAATCAGCACCGACCGGAATGTGGCTTGGATCATCTTCAGCTCCATGATTACGACCAGGGGCGAATAGGGAACTCCAACTCAACCTAACGCGCGCAGTACGGGATCGCAATTATCTCGATGATCTGGGACCGCCTGCATTTGTTGCCGAGGGACACCGCAGGTCAGGCTTCGACGTGCGAAACTAACGACTCGATCAAGCGAAACATTTCCTCGTCGTAAGCGACTAGCAGAATTTCGTCGAATAAGTCGCCGACCATCGAGAAACAAGCAATCTCACGATGCGCCACGGCAGTGGCGCGGTCGGGTGGATAGCCATACACTCCGCAACTGACAGCCGGGAAGGCTAGGGAGCGCACGTTGTGATCGGCGGCCAGTTGGAGACAGTTGCGATAGCAACTGGCCAGATAGTTCGACTCGCCATACCCGCCGCCGTGCCAAACGGGCCCGACCGTATGGATTACCCACTTCGCGGGAAGGTTGAATCCGGGGGTGATACGCGCTTCGCCTGTCGGGCAGCGCACGCCGGGCCGCCACTGTTCGACGTGTTCGCAGGCTTCGCGCAAGTCCGGCCCAGCAGCACGGTGGATGGCGCCGTCCACACCGCCGCCACCGAGCATTTGCTCGTTAGCCGCATTGACGATGGCATCCACTTCAAGTCGGGTGATGTCGCCCTGTACGACACGGACAAGATCCATCTTGGCACTCCTTACCGGCAAACAAGGACAAATCTACAAGATGAGCGAATAGTCTAGAAGTTGCGATTCCATGAGGAACCCTAAAGATACCACAAAGCGGGCCCACACTCAAAAACCGGATTTGCTCCCGATTTCTGGGCGTTTATAGAGATGCTTAATGCTTCCTCTTGCCGTTGGCGTAGGCCGAGCCAAGTCGGAAGTCGTCGTAAGCCCGCCTAAGTCGGCGTGCTGCTTATGGGTACCACGTGCGAGTCACCGTGCCACCTAGAATCGGCCGATATCGCGTGGTGACGACGGGAGCGGGCTGCACCACGGCGACGGGAACGGTTGGTCGAGCCACCACAACCGGCTGGGAAGTTGCGTAAACCGTGGTGGCCGGTGCAATTACTCGCGTAAACGGGCGCAACAGAGGGCGATACACCGTGGCAGACTGCACATAAGTCGTTTGGACCACTGGTGCAGGTTGCACGAAAGTCGTGGGAGCGGGCTGGTAGTACACGCCGTAGGGAACCACCTGGGCCTCTACCGACATATTGCACACGCTCGTCACGACGATCGCAAGAACAAACAACCCAGTACGCATGACTCTCTCCCACGTTGGTGGTAATCTCAGCACGGCGCCAACCCGGCAAACGCACCTAAACAGGCTCCATTATCGGTTAGCTGTTCGACAGCCGCAACGGCCTGCGTAGGTGAATGCGTTTGATTGCGTTCGGCGGGGGCAAGTGCCGTACTCTGCGCAAGATGTTTCTGCTAAATTACTTACGCTGGTTGGCCGAGGTGGCCGCTAGCACCACCAGACCAGGACCCGCAGCATGGACTCCGAAAATCCAGGCGAAGGAACCTCGCGCCCTTCGCGCAACTTCATCCAGCAGATCATCGACGCCGATCGCGCAAACGACTCGACCGTGGTCGTGCACACCCGTTTTCCACCCGAGCCGAACGGATATCTCCACATCGGTCACGCCAAGAGCATCTGCCTTAACTTTGGTCTTGCTAGAGAGTATGGCGGGAATTTCAATCTACGCTTCGACGACACCAACCCGACCAAAGAGGAACAAGAGTACGTCGACTCGATCATCGACGACGTAAGTTGGCTAGGTGGAGATTGGGAAGACCGACTGTTCTTCGCTTCCGACTACTTCGACCAACTCCACGAATGGGCGATTGACTTAATCAAGCAAGGAAAGGCGTACATCTGCGACCTCTCGGCGGACGAAATGCGCAAGTATCGCGGCACGCTTACCGAACCAGGAAAGAACAGTCCGTTCCGCGACCGACCGATTGAAGAGAACCTGAAGTTGTTCGCCCAGATGAAAGCGGGCGACTTCGCCGATGGCTCCCGTACGTTGCGGGCCAAAATCGACATGGCTTCGCCCAATCTCAACTTGCGCGATCCGGTGATGTATCGCGTGAAGCACGCGCACCACCATCGGACTGGAGATAAGTGGTGCATTTATCCTTCGTACGATTTTACGCATGGCCAAAGCGACTCGATCGAGGGCATTACCTATTCGATCTGCACTCTGGAGTTCGAAAACCATCGCCCGCTCTACGATTGGTTTCTGGAGGAGCTCGACGTGCACCACCCCCGCCAGATCGAGTTCGCGAGGCTCAATCTGACATACTCCGTGATGAGCAAACGCAAGCTGCTGCAACTTGTGCAGGAGGGGCATGTTGCCGGATGGGATGATCCGCGGATGCTGACCATTCGCGGGCTGCGCCGTCGCGGTTACACCCCCGAGGCACTGCGGGCATTCTGTGACCGGATTGGCGTGGCCAAATTCAACAGCACCATCGACATGGCTTGGCTGGAGGACGCGGTGCGGGAAGATCTGAACGAGCGCGCCGAAAGACGAATGGTGGTACTCGATCCCTTGCGCGTCGTCCTTAGCAATGTCGAATCGGGTAAGCCGATGGAACTGCAAGTCCCGAATCATCCGAAGAATGTCGAAGCAGGCAAACGCGATGTGACCATGGGCCGTGAGATATTCATCGAACGCAACGATTTCATGGAGGATGCTCCCAAGAAGTTCTTCCGACTCAAGCCTGGCGGCAGCGTGCGGCTCCGCGGCGCGGGAATAGCTACTTGCGACGAAGTGGTAAAGGACGCGTCCGGCACGGTGATCGAACTGAAGTGCTCGTTCAATCCCGACACCACAGCCTTGGTGGACGGTAAGAAGGTGAAGGGCACCATACACTGGGTCGACGCCAATATGGCCGCCGACGCGGAGGTTCGGCTGTACGATCACCTATTCGACATCGAAAGCCCGGAAGATGTGCCCGAGAGCGGAACGTTCCTCGACAACCTCAACCCGCGCTCGCTTGAAGTCGTGACGGCGAAACTGGAACCCTCACTGACAAACGTCGAGCCTGGCGAAACGTTCCAATTCGAACGGGTTGGCTATTTCGTGGCCGATGCAGTCGACTCGAAGCCCGGCAAGCCCATTTTCAACCGCACCGTGACACTGCGAGATACTTGGGGTAAGGAGCAGAGGAAGGGTTAGGGTGCTCGATTCCCTATGGTGTTCGCCACCCGATGCGGGTTGTTTGACGCTGCAGGCACGACAACATACCATGACCGCCAGTGGCGATTTTACATGACCACTCTGATGGGGTCGCCCAAGGGCCACCTGTACGCGAAAAACAACGGATACCAAAAGGGGGAATCGTGATGCAATGCCAACGTTCGAGGGTTTGCCGTCCGTCGAAATCGCTCCGTCTGCTCCTCTCCGCAGCCTTGTTGCTTTCGCCAATGGCGTCGCTCCGCGCTCACGCCCAAGCGATTGGCAAATCGTACATTACCCAAGAAACCGTGGTCGCGGGGAGACTGCAACCGAAGCAGATTCTATCGCCGCCGGCACATGAACTCGTGCCGGTGGAGATCGCCAAGGCGGTTGGCCAGAAGTACCTCGGCATCGACCTGGCACACCTTACAAAGGTGACGGTCGCCGTGGAACCTCCACTCGGCACCAACCTATTCTACTCAGCGTTCTTCGAAGCAGACCAACCGTGGAAGCTCGACCAACTGGCGCCAGAGCTCACGCAGCATACGCAGCCTGGCGAAATCCGGGGGCGAGCGTGTTTGCTAAGCCAACAACCTATGGCGCCTAGCTTCATGCAGCTAAAGGACAATCTGATCGTGATTGGCTCTCAAGGCATGCTCGAGAAGCTGGCTAGTGGCAATTCGAAACCGACTGACAGCGTGATCGCATCACTTGTGGCCACGGAACCGCCAACCGATGACCTCTACGTGGCGGTTGATCTGGAAGGTTTACGCCCGCTAATCAGCTTGGGCTTGATGCAAGCGGCGCAGCAGTTTCCTGCTAAGTACCAAAGATTCCTCCAGATTCCAAACTTGCTGGAATCGGCCGAGTTGAAGCTCAACCTCAGAGCGGCACACCCTTCGAGCCTCTACATTCACTGCGGTAGTGAATCGAATGCCGGCCAAGTGGAGGGCTTGCTACAAGATGCCGTCGAACTGGCGAAAGTACAAATGAGTTCCGAGATGGAGCAACAACTGTCAGCCATGCGTTCGAGCGACGATCCGATCCAGCAAGCTACGGCCGCCTATGCAGACCGCGCTCTAGGCGTGTACCTGAACATGTTCGTACCACAACGCCGCGGCGGTTCCTTTGTGCTGTTCGACACAGCCGATGGTGGCAACGATCAAATGGCGTGGGTGGCCGTCGTTGGGGTTCTAGTGGCACTACTGCTTCCTGCGGTGCAAGCGGCTCGAGCGGCGGCGAGACGAAATGTGGGAATAAACAACCTGAGACAGTTGGTGCTTGCACAACTCAACTATGAAGCTGCAAAGAACTCTCTTCCGGCTCACGCGCTGTACAGCGACGATGGCAAGCCTTTGTTGAGTTGGCGTGTGCTGTTGCTCCCCTACATGGGCCACCAAGAGCTGTATCGCCAGTTTGACCTAGACGAACCCTGGAACAGCCCACACAACAAGCAGTTGATTCCACTCATGCCAGAGGTCTTTGCGTCGCCAACGTCCACGCTCGATCGCTCTCTCGGCAAAACCAATTACGTCGTACCTATTGGCGCTGGGTTCGTCTTTGACGGTACGATCAAGGGTAGTCCGTTGAGGTCCATTACCGACGGTACTTCAAACACCATTTGCATGCTGGAGGTGAACGACGACGTGGCACCTGTCTGGACACAACCGAGCGACCTGGAAGTTGCCCCGGATACGCCTTTGGTGGGTCTTGGAGGACAACATGCGGGAGTCTTTCTCGCCGCATTCTGCGATGGCCATGTTACTAGCATTGCCCCCACCATTGATGCTCAGGTGTTCCTCTCGCTGCTAACCAAGTCTGGCGGTGAATCAACCAGGTTGGAGTAGGGCCTTACATGTTGGAAGGCATGCCTCTTTAGATTTGGGACGAGATGCGGCATACTCATGGGCCGATTTGCTCATTCGTTTCCCATCGCCCAGATCAACATAGGCAAGACATGCCACTAGTCGTCGTCGGTTCGGTTGCCATTGACAACATCGAAACGCCCACTGCTCGTCGAGACAATTGTCTTGGCGGTTCTGCTACTCACTTTTCTTATGCCGCGAGTTTCTTCACCAGCGTCCGCCTGGTCGGAGTCGTCGGTGAGGATTGGCCGGGCGAGCATACCGATTTGCTGGCCGGACGCGGAATTGATGTGAGCGGACTCACGCAGGTGGCTGGCGGCAAGACTTTTACTTGGACGGGCCGATACGAACCGAACATGAACGACCGAGAGACGCTTGAGGTCGAGTTGAACGTGTTTGGTGAATTCGATCCCGTTCTTCCCGACGATTATCGCCGAGCGAAATACGTGTTTCTGGCCAATGGAGTGCCCAGCGTGCAAATGAAGGTACTCGAACAGGTGCCGGGGCGTCGGCTCGCAGTGGCGGATACGATGGACCTATGGATCCAAACACAGCGCGACGATTTGGAAGAGTTGATGCGGCAACTTGACGGGTTGGTGCTCAACGATAGCGAAGCCAAACTGATTACCGATACCGAGAACCTTGTCGAAGCGGGCCATGCAGTTCGTGACATGGGGCCCCGGTTTGTGGTGATTAAGAAGGGCGAGCATGGCGCCATGTTCTTTAGCGAGCACGAAACGTACGTCTTGCCGGCATTCCCCACGGCCGACGTTATCGATCCGACTGGCGCCGGCGATAGCTTTGCCGGAGGAATGATGGGGTTCCTGGCCGAGCAAGACGACTTTACGCCCGGTACGCTCAAAAAGGCCATGGCCTACGGCATTCTCACCGCAAGCTTCAACGTCGAGGGGTTTGGTTTAGAACGGATGCAACAAATCGACCGCGACCAGATCGAACGCCGCATGCACGACTACGAAAAGATGCTTAGCTTCTGAATCGCCATCAGCGTGCATATGGGATCCACACCGTCTTTGATGGGTTTAGTCTTGTGTCCAAAACGCGCACTTTCATCGGTATCGCTCCGAACTCGGAAGTGGTCGAACGGGCTACGCGGGCCATCACAAGACTGCGACGGTTCGCCGACAACGTGAAGTGGGTGGAACCGCGGAATCTGCATTGGACTTTGCACTTCCTCGGCGAAATCAGCGACCAGGAAGTTTACGACGTGTGCCAGGCGGCTGTGCGGTCGGCATCGGAAGTAGAGCCGTTTGGATTGACTGCGAGCGGCGTTGGCGCCTTTCCCTCCATTGCGCGGCCTCGCACCCTGTGGCTCGGCGCCGCCCAAGGCGTCGAGCAATTCACCGAACTTTACGGCGTGCTCGACAAGCAGCTAAAGCCTCTCGGCTTTCGAGGCGAATCGCGCCAATTCGTACCCCATTTGACTCTGGGCCGCGCCGGTCGCGGTATCCGGGCGGCTGAAACAGCAGCATTGGCCGAGGAACTGGAGAAGCTCGTCGATTACGACGGCCAGTCGCAGTGGGTCGACGAAGCGACCATCTACGCTAGCCGACTGCGTCGCGAGGGCCCGGAGTATGCTGTGTTAGCGCGAGTATCGCTAGGCTGACAACTCCCCCCAGGCCTTAGTGAGAGGAGACCGCGTCCCGTATCACGGGTTCCAGTTCCTTGGTATTGCGCTCGATGCCTAAGATGATAGTCTTTTGTTCCACTCCGTCCGGCGCCGAGGCAACCACGGGCACCACCTGCCGCCGATCAGGCAGATGCATGCGAACTGCAAACGTCCCATCGGGCCTCAGCGCTACCGGCTCACCTTCGACCGTCACGTGGGCGTTGGGTGCGGTGGCTCCGTAGATAACCAACTCAGCATCGATTGCGAAGCTGAGCTCCTCCCGATCGTCGACCAGTGTGCTCGCGCCCCCGCCAAACCGGGTATCGGTGGGTCGGCCCAACCGCCGCTGCAGCCGCTCCTCGAGCAACTGCTGTAGCTCCATACTGGTGCCTTGTGCGGAGTATCCGCCACTCATGGCAAAGATGCGGTCGGCGTTGGCGGCAACGTCTTTCCAGTTGCCGTTTACCGCGTCGGTAGAACCTGGAGTTGGCGTCGCCACGGTGCTACTACGGCAAAGGCAGTAAAATGCATCCTTGGCGCCCAGATACCCAAGCTCGGCCCGGAACTGGCTAGGCGGCTCACCAACATCCACGTACCAGTGATTCACGCCGCCGTGGATCGTAATCTCGCGGTAGATGGCTGAACTTCCGTCCTCCAGCACTCGGTACACCCTTAGGGTTGGCTTGGCTGCGTGCCAGTTTTGCCCTAGTGCCGTTCGCGCTCGATCGACACTCGATGGACGAACCTCCCAGAAGGCCTGCAACCAGTAAGGGTCACGGACCATTAATACCAAACGGTCGGAGGTCGGGTCTTGGCAGTCCGTGGAGTCGCCATCGGCCGAGATGTTCTTCAGTTCTGACAACCGTGTACGAAGCGCTTCAATCCTCGACTTCGCACGGCGTTGGGCCGATGTTAGTCGTTCGCCATTGGAGGCCGATCCGTTCCCGTTTCGAACTGCGCCGGCGGTAGCACTTCCGCCTCGCCGCTTTCGTCTGCGTGCCGCCTTGGCAAGCGCGTCGATCAATTCCTCTTTACGCATAGAGTGCCAGCCGGCAACTCCCTCTTTCTTCGCCATTTTGGCGAGGTCCTTGCACGTGTAAGTGCGGAGTGTCGCTGCGGTCATATGTACCTTGCTCGGTTCAGCTTCGCTGACGGTCCGTTGAAGTTAGGTTCGCCCAACGGACGCTGGTTATTGGGGCAGGACGGTGGCGTCGGGAGGTGGGCAGGCCAGACGGACTACGCCGCTAATGTGAAAAAGGCCGATTCGCCAAGCACCACCGCGTTGCCCAGCGCGGTCCATTTCCAACATGACCATGCGGTAAGAATCCATCCGCCTCGATCTCCCGATCATAACCGAAAAACCCGCAAATTGCAACCATTTCGCCCCCAAAAACACACCGTCGACTGCGATGCAACTACTTGCCACGTAACAGCTTGCGAGATTTTGCAGATTACGAAAGCTATTCAGGCTGAAGTATCGCGTGAACTACCGAATCCGGTCGATTTGGCGTAGCCTCATAGCTGGGTTGCCAGCCATGGCGCCTGGTTCATTGCTCCAGAGCCAACTGTGTCGCGTCGTAACCCTTTTTTGGCAAAAAGGTTACAGCAAACAAAGCAATTTGTGAATTTTTTCACAAATTGGGCCCTTGGGCCGTTGACGCTCCATTTCGGCTGAAATAAACTCTTGTCACATAAAGACTTGGGGTCGATCGGCGCTTGTCTCCAATCTGCCCTAGGCGAACCTAAGTGTTTTTGCAGAGGTGACTTACGTCCAAAAGGCGCCCGGCCAGAGAGAATGTTGGCATTCCAAAGCCGCCCGACTCTGGATTTCGCATCGCCTACCTATGGGTGTCGCGGATCACTACTGTCTCGCTTGAGATGGTTCTACCAGGGCTCACGGGAGTATGGCTCGACGCCATCCTCGGATGGTCGCCTGTACTAACGGTCTCGGGTTTCGCTATCGGGTTGGTGCTGGGAGTTTGGCACCTTCTCGCCATGGTTAGACCGGACGAGCGCAGATAACGGTGTTGTAATGGGGCGGATTGCACGACTATGGCTTGTCTACACGGCAGCGACTTTTGCGATCCTGGCTGCGGTAGGTTGGTGCTGCGGTCACGCGAATGCGTCGGAGTTCGCAAAGATGGGCTTCGTCGTCTCACTCGTGACCGTACTGGGGGCGTATGCGACCGTCGCAGTAAGCGGCCTGGCCGCGAGTCCGCTACATCGGATGTTGATCGAAACATGCGTTCGAATGGCAATCCCGCTTGGATTTCTATTGGCGTTGGTCATCACCCGGCCGGGCCTACAAACAGACACATTTTTGCTGTATTTTCTCCCATTTCAGTTCGTGAACCTCTTTGTGATGGTGATGGCTGCGGTTGGGGAAATTGAGGTGTCTCCTAGCCACCGTTCGAGTTTGGATGCTTGATTGAGTCGGTGACTAATAACTAGTACTTTCGACGCGAACCTAGATGGCGACAAAAGACCCGCTAAGTTCCGAAGCCTTGTTCGAGCACGTGCAGGATCAAAAGTTCCTGCACATCCCTAGAGGCTTGGCGCCCGAGGGCAGCGATGGACATGTATACATCCCTCAGCCATTCAACCTGGATACTCCCATCTGGGAGATGAAATCCGACAATGCGATGCTCAATGGCATGTTCAAGCCATTCGAGTTAGAGTTCACCAAGTTCATGCTGTTGGAACTCGTGGCCGCAGTGATCATTGCTGTGTTCTTCATTGGCCTGGCGACCAAGATTCGCTACGGCGGGCTGCCGAAGGGACGCTTCTGGAACCTTCTAGAAGTGATGTTCTTGTTCATTCGCGACGACGTTGCCACGCCGGCGATGGGTGCAGAAGCGGCAAAGAGGTTCCTGCCGTTCCTGTTAACGATGTTCTTCTTCGTTTTAGGCTGCAATCTGCTGGGGATGGTTCCTTGGCTTGGCTCTCCGACTGGTGCATTGGCAGTGACGGGAGCCCTCGCGCTGATTACGTTCGGCGTCGTCGTGGGCGCAGGCATTCAAGAGTTGGGTTTCGTGGGCTTCTTGAAGGCGCAAGTACCCCACATGGACTTGCCCAAGCCGCTAGCGGTGCTGCTTATCCCAATGATCTTTCTTATCGAGTTGCTCGGACTGTTTATCAAACACACCGTGCTGGCAATTCGGCTCTTGGCAAACATGGTTGCTGGCCACATCGTATTGGCTGTGATCATCGCATTCATATTCGTGACTCAGCAAACGTTCGTGTTTTGGGGAGTGATGCCGGTTAGCATCCTGGGCGCGACCGCGCTGAGCTTGCTTGAACTGTTCGTAGCGTTCTTGCAGGCATACGTTTTCGTTTTCTTGGCGTCGTTGTTCATCGGCACCGCTGTTCATCCGCATTAGTTACATTGAGATCGCCGCGTAGGGCGCTCGTTTCCACTCACAGGAGATATCAGTCGTGGTTAACAAGCTTCGCATAGTGTTATTGCTAACGGTGTTGGCAGTCATCGCAACACCAAGTTTCGCTCAAGAAGAGGGTGGCGACGACGCCACTCCGGCGGCGACGACGGGGGCTGGAGCAACAGCGGCTGCGGGCTTAGGCATCAACAAACTTGGTGCCGGCCTAGGCGCTGGTATTGCGCTGTTGGGTGTTGGCCTGGGTATCGGTCGCATTGGCGGTCAAGCGGTTGAAGGCATGTCGCGTCAGCCAGAAGCCGCTGGAAGCATCCAAACCGCCATGATCATCGCGGCCGCTCTTATCGAAGGTGCCGGCTTCTTCGCATTAGTGATCTGTTTGCTGGGCCTTAACTAGCAACGGTCGCCACGGCTGCTGCTGGAACGCTAGTTAACGAGGTGCTAAATGGTCTCTAAGCAAGTTGCACGATGGACGTTGGTCGCGAGTCTGTTGTGGGCAGTGTCACTCGGCCCTGTGTGGGCCGAGTCGTCACCCCATGAAGGTTCGGCCGCGCATGCGGGAGCGGATTCGCATGGATCAGATGATTCGCACGCAGGCTCCGGTGGCGGTGGTGGAAATCCGCTGATCATCGATCCAGATCTGGCGATCTACACGGTTGTCGTGTTCGGTTTGTTGCTGTTCATCCTGAAGAAGTACGCCTGGGGTCCAATCGTCGAAGCGCTCGACGCCCGGGAGCAGACGGTTCACGATTACTTGTCATCAGCCGAGGCAAAGCACGAGGAGGCTAAAGGGTTGTTGGCGGCGCACGAGGCGCGGCTGGCTACGGCCAAGGACGAAGTCCGCGAGATGCTCGAGGAAGCGCGACGCGACGCGGAGGCCACCAAAGCGCAGATCGTGGCGGATGCCGAGGCGGCCGCCAAAGCGCACCGCGATCGCGCCGTTCGCGACATCGAGCAAGCACGCGACGCTTCGGTCCGTCAGTTGGCCGAAACCAGCGCTAACTTGGCAGTCGATTTGGCTGGCAAAGTCGTGCAGCAGAATCTGACTTCCGACCAGCAAGCGGACTTGGTCCGCGAGGCGACCACCAAATTGGCGAACAGCACACCTAGCAACAACTAGGGAGTGTCGTTCGCCGAGCGAGTGAAACCATGATGAACGACTCCAATTCCACCGAGCTAAGCAACGGCGAGTCCATCGTCGACGTTGGCGAAGAGCAGCTCGCGCGGGTGTACGCCAAGGCTTTTCTGGCGGCCACCGAGTCACTCGACCAACAATCGTTGTTGGAGGAGTTGGACTCGTTGGTGACCGACGTGCTTGAGAAATTTGCGGACTTTCGGTACTACCTTACGACCGACTTTCTCTCGCACGACGAGCGAGTTACCTTGATCGACGGTGTGTTTGGTGGGCGAGCTTCCGAGCCGGTGATGAACCTGCTGAAGGTGCTGTCGCAAAATCGTCGCATGGGCATGTTGGCGGTTGTAGCACGAGCCGCCCGCAAGATGTACGGCGAGTTGCAAGGTCGGCATGAGGTCCGAGTCTTCGTGCCACAGCCGTTGAGCGCGGACCTTCAGCAAGGCCTGCGCGACGCATTGCATGCGCGACTGGGGGTTGAATCCGATTTTCGTCTGCAGGTGAAGCCCGAGTTGATCGGCGGCATGGTCGTCCAGGTGGGCGACACGGTATTCGACGGTTCGGTCCGCTCAACGCTCGAACGAACTCGTCAGCAAATGGTCGTAAAGGCGGTGGACGCCATCGAGAGTCAACCTGAGAAGTTTGTAATCCAAGGTGAGTAACGAAAACGCGTAACCGTGAGCTACGGTTCGCACGTTGTTCGGAGCACGTATATATGAAGTTCAATAGCGACGAAATCGCCTCAGTCATTCAGGCGCAGATTTCCAACTACAACTCGCAGCTCGATGTCCGCGAAGTCGGCCGAGTGTTGGAAGTGGGCGACGGTATTGCCCAAATCTACGGACTCAGCGGCGTGATGGCAGGCGAGATGGTGGAGTTCGAAAACGGCGTGAACGGTCTGGCGTTCAACCTCGAAGAAAACTCGGTCGGTGTGATCATTCTTGGCGACTACCTGACCATTGCCGAGGGCGAAGAAGTCCGCAGCACGGGCCAACTGCTGAGCGTGCCAGTGGGCGATGAACTGCTGGGCCGGGTGGTTGATCCGCTGGGCAACCCGCTTGACGGCAAAGGCCCCATTAACACCAACAAGCGCCGTCCGGTGGAAGTAATCGCGGCCGGTGTGGCCGAGCGCCAACCAGTGTGCGAGCCACTGCAAACGGGCATCAAAGCGATCGACGCAATGACGCCTATTGGCCGCGGGCAGCGAGAATTGATTATCGGAGACCGAAAAACCGGCAAGACGGCCGTGGCGATCGACGCGATCATCAATCAACGCGACAGCGGCGTGAAGTGCTTTTACGTCGCGGTGGGCCAGAAGGAATCAACCGTTGCCGGTGTAATTGAGAAGCTCCGCGATACAGGGGCAATGGATTACACCACCGTGATCGTGGCAGGCGCTAGCGACCCTGCCCCGGTACAGTATGTGGCGCCCTACTCGGGCACGGCGATGGCCGAAGAGTACATGTTCAACGGGCAGCACGCGTTAATCGTATACGACGACTTGAGCAAGCAAGCGGTCGCCTATCGGCAGTTGTCGCTCTTGATGCGGCGTCCGCCAGGTCGCGAGGCGTTCCCGGGCGACGTGTTTTACTGCCACAGCCGGTTGCTCGAACGTTCGGCAAAGCTGTCCGACGAGTTGGGTGGCGGTTCACTCACCTCGCTACCGATTATCGAAACGCTCGAGGGCGAGGTTTCGGCGTACATTCCCACGAACGTGATTTCGATTACCGACGGACAGATTTACTTGCAGCCCGACTTGTTCTTCGCGGGTGTGAAGCCAGCGATGAACGCGGGTATCTCGGTTTCGCGTGTGGGTGGTGCCGCCCAGATTAAAGCGATGAAGAAGGTCGCCGGTGGTTTGCGTCTCGACCTGGCTGCCTTCCGCGAACTAGAAGCGTTTGCCCAGCTGGGCACCGAACTCGATCCGGCGACACAGGCGCGGCTCGACCGCGGCTACCGCATGGTCGAACTGCTCAAGCAGGGCCAATATCAGCCAATGCATGTAGTGGACGAAGTGCTCATCATCTATGCCGGCACCAAGGGCCACTTGGACCAAGTGCCAACGACCGATGTCGCTCAATGGGAGCAAGAGTTCATCACGTTCATGCACGACCAAAAGCCGGAGGTGCGCAACGCACTGATTGAAAGCCAGGCGATGAGTGACGATATCGTCGAGATGATCGAGACTTCTATCGCCGAGTTCAAGGGCCAATGGGAAAGTAAGGGCGCCGCTCAAACCGATGAGCCTGCCGCCGTTTAGCATTCGTCACTCCGTCAATCGTCCTACGTCTTTGCACTCATGGCCAATCCCCGCGAACTTGATAAGCGACGCAAGTCGATTCGCAACATCCGCAAGATCACGCGGACTATGGAGTTGATCGCGACTGCGCGGTTTCGCAAGGCGATGGATCGCGCGAATGCGGCGACCGCTTATACCAACCAGATCATGAAGTTGGTTCGCGACCTCACGAACGCAGGTGTCGCGGTCGAGCACCCGCTGCTTGAACAGCGCTCCGATACGGCGAACGCTACGCTGCTTGTACTGGCGGCCAATCGCGGGTTCTGCGGCGGATTCAATGGCAACGTCACACGAGCAGGCTTGAGTCATCTAAAGACGCTACGGGAAGAGGCCGGTGAAGTGCGCGTCGAGGTTAGCGGCAAGCGCGGCATTAGCGGCTTCAAGCAAGGACGTGTCGCGGCCGACGAGACGTTCACACAGTTCGAAGACAAGCCAGCGTACGATGAAGTCGAGGTGATCGCCAACCGCTACCTCGAAGACTACGCGGCCGGTCGGCTCGATCGCTTGGACGTTGTTTACACGCGATTCGAGTCGGTATCGAAACAGCACGCAACGGTCGAAACACTGCTTCCACTTGGTGGGCTCGATGTCAACGAACAAGAGCAGGACGAGCAGCGCAGCTCGACCGTGTATGAATTTCTGCCCTCGCCCGAAAGCATTTTGGAAGAGGTCGTGCCTACGAGCTTCCGCGTGAAGCTGTTCAAGTGCTTCTTAGACACGGCCGTCAGCGAGCAAATCGCTCGCATGGTTGCCATGAAGGGCGCCACGGAGAATGCCGGCGACCTGATCAAGCAACTCAGCATGCAATACAACCGCGCTCGGCAGGGCCAAATCACCTCAGAACTCATGGACCTTATCGGCGGCGTCGAAGCGATTAGCTAATCGCGAACGCCCAACCGTACATCCACTCCCAACCTCCAACTCCCAACCTCCAACTCCCAACCTCCAACTCCCAACCTCCAACACCATGGCAACTGTAGCTGGAAGTATCGGTCGCATCACCCAGGTCATCGGCTCAACGTTCGACGTGGAGTTCGACGAAGACAAGCTGCCGCCGATTTATAATGCGGTGAAGATCACTGCCGAGTACAAAGGCGTGACCATCAACCTCACGGGCGAAGTCCAACAGCACTTGGGTGGCGGCCGTGTGCGTTGTATCGCGCTGGGTAGCACCGACGGGCTGGTCCGCGGACAAGAATGCGTCGACACTGGCGGGCCGGTCAGTGTTCCGGTGGGCGAAGCCACGCTGGGCCGCGTATTCAACGTGCTCGGCGAAACAGTCGACGGGCGCGGCCCGGTCGACGCCGTGGAGCACTGGCCCATTCACCGCGAAGCGCCCGACCTGAAGGACCTCGCCACCAAGACCGAGGTTTTCGAAACCGGCATCAAGGTGATCGATCTGCTCACGCCGTTCGTCCGCGGTGGTAAAGCCGGGCTGTTCGGTGGTGCCGGGTTGGGCAAGACCGTGATTCTCACCGAGTTGATTGCACGTATTGCGAAGGAGCATGGCGGTTACTCGGTGTTCGCCGGCGTGGGCGAGCGAACACGTGAAGGAACCGACTTGTGGCTCGAAATGCAAGAAACCATGATGGGCGAGGGCAAAAGCGTCATCGACCAAACCTGCATGGTTTTCGGCCAGATGAACGAACCCCCGGGATCGCGTCTGCGGGTCGCCCTTTCGGCGCTCACCATGGCGGAGTACTTCCGCGATCAAACCGGCGCCGACACACTACTATTTGTCGACAACATCTTCCGCTTCTCGCAAGCGGGTAGCGAGGTATCCGCGTTGCTGGGCCGTATGCCTTCGGCGGTGGGATACCAACCGACGTTGGCCAGCGAGATGGGCGCCCTGCAGGAACGAATCGCCTCGACTAGCAAAGGGGCGATCACCTCGGTGCAGGCGGTTTACGTACCGGCCGACGATCCCACCGACCCTGCCCCGGCGACCGCGTTCGGTCAACTCGACGCGTTCATTTATCTGGAGCGTTCGATTTCAGAGAAGGGTATCTACCCCGCGGTCGACCCGCTGGCGTCATCCAGTCGAATCCTCGACCCACAGTACGTGGGCCAGGAGCACTTTGATTGCGCCCGCCGCGTGCAAACCACGCTGCAACGCTACCGCGAACTGCAAGACATCATCGCGATTCTCGGCGTCGATGAGCTATCGGAAGAAGACAAGCAAATCGTGCATCGCGCTCGCCGCATCGAGCGATTCTTGTCGCAGCCTTTCATCGTCGCCGAAGTGTTTACCGGCAAGGCGGGCGAAGTAACCCCGCTGGCCGACACCATTCGCAGCTTCAACGAAATCTGCGACGGCAAATGGGATCACTTGAGCGAAGAATCGTTCATGTACGTTGGTGCGATCGAGCAAGCTGAAGAGCAATGGAAGAGATCGCAGACGTAGTTGAGGGGACAGGATTCAGGGAAACCGTTGACCCACGTCGCCAATCAAGCAGAGCCGCGCCCGAAAAGCCGCAGTTACCATCATGGCTGAGACCGTTACCTCAACCGCCGATCTCAAACTAGTCGTCGTCACGCCAGAAGCTACGGTGCTGGACGTAACGGCCGATTTTGTCGCGCTGCCGCTGTACGATGGCGAGAAGGGCGTCGCTCGTGGGCACGCCCCGATGATTGGACGAATGGGGTTTGGCGAATTACGCTACCGCGTCAATGACGAAACGGCCAAGTACTATGTCGATGGCGGATTCGTTCAGGTGCAGGATAACGAGATCTCGGTACTTACGAACCGAGCCCTCGACATCGACCAACTCGATGCCGCCGCTGCCAAGGAGCAACTCGACGAAGCCCTCACCCGCACCACTTCGAATCCCGAAGAAATGGCCATCCGCGAACGCCTGCTGCTGCAAGCTAGGGCGCAGATTCGGTTGGCTGAGAAGGCTTAACCCAAGGCATCCCACCCACCTGAGCCTCAAGCGTTCGAATGCTGCGCGATGAACCATACGCAACTCGATGACCGGCGACGTATGCTGCAAAAGAGCCTGGCTCTCGCGGCCGTTCCAGGTTCCGTGTTGCTGTATCCTGGGTGCGGGCGCGCAGACGAGAAAGCGGAAAGTGGTGCGGACGATTCACCTCTGAAGGTTGTTGGCCACGACATCGGGAACGGTGAATCGAACGCCATGAGTATTCAGTACCTCGAAGTCGTAACGCCGGATGTCGAGGCTGTTTGCGCGGCGTATTCCGAGTTGCTCGACGTGACTTTTGGCGAGGCCGAACCCAACTTGGGCGGCGCTCGCACCGCCAAGCTGGCGGGCGGCGGAATGCTGGGAGTTCGCGGTCCGCTACGCGAGACAGAAGAGCCAGTCGTGCGCCCCTATGTGCTGGTAAACGACATAGAATCTTCGCTCGCCGCCGCGGCAGAATCCGGAGCCAAAGTTGCCCTTCCGCCTACGAAACTCGCGGGGCACGGCACTTGCGCCATTTACATTCTTGGCGGAATCGAATGTGGCCTGTGGCAGCTTTGACCATTCGCGCCGAAGGCGCGTAAGGTAGTGGTGGTGCGATCGGCGTTTCACGCTTGTGCAGGTTGGCAACCATTGTTGCATCCAATGGGCTAGGTGAACTGCCGAAAGAACTCTTCTAGAAAAAGTGAGTTTAATAGCACTATCAAACCGGAGAAATACAGCAGCTGCTAGAATCAGTTCTTAATACGACGACCTAAGCCAAAAAGAACTCCGCTAATTATTAAGCAAAGGGAAGTTGGCTCCGGGATAGGTCGCACATCAAGAAAGATGTCGTCTATTCGGACGCCTGCTAGCGGGTCTGAAGCAGCCCATTCTACTGCCGCAATAGGCACACTCGATGCTAATTTCAAAGTGCCAACTAATTCGGGATAATTCTCTACGCCAGCGGATTCAATGAAGTCAATTGTGTTTCCCTCGTTGTCAAACAACGTCATGGTTACTGACCGTCCCTGAGCCGATCCGACAGTTGCAGAAACCTCGAAGACAGGCATATCGAATTCCGCCTTGATTGCTCTTTGGCTTAAGAAGGTTTCAAGAATCGTATTGTCGGATGAGAAGTTGTCGTCCAAATTTATGCCAAGTGACGATGTAGAATCGCCAGATGTGTTTAGGCGGACTCCCCACTGTGCATACGCATCTTCCCAGATACCTCTAGTGCCGTTCGGACCGCGTGTAGGAGTACCATCAGGGTAAGATTCAAAATCGATGAATACATCATCGACAATTGGTTCTGGTGTCGTTACTTCAAAGAAAATGGGATCGGTTTCAAGCCCATTACCCGTCCCAGAGTCAGCATGAAGTGCAACGTTGCCGGTGGCAGGTTCGATCTCGGCAGACGGATTCATGATAGTATGCGGTGCTATGTAGCCGGCGACTTGGTGATGACCTACGTCAATTCCTGTAACGGCAAAGTCCCAACTGTGTGAACCACGTGCAGGCACAAGAGCCTTGGAAAAAAATGCCCCCCCCACGATAGGAGATAGCACATCATCGAGTATGTAAGTTGCTTGAAACGTACTGGGAAAACTCAGTGTAATATCCTGGTTTGAGTCATTAAATGCTGTTAGCGTCAGTTCGACTCGTTGCCCCAGGACATACGACGATTGGCTTGTCTCAATGGCAGCAGTGAGCTGGGCTTTTGCGTCTGAAACAACGGCTGATCCAATAATAAGGAATGTCAACAAGCAAGAAATTGGTGAGTTTTGTGATACCCACTTGTTACTCGGATTAAGGTTTTTCATTTAAGAGTTTCTTCGGCTAGTGTTCATACCTATCACATCCCATATTAGCATGGGCCGATTTCCAGGTTATGTGTAACGCCTTTTCTCAACTTGATTTTCTGCATTTTTTCCAATGGCGGATCCAAAGTCTAAATGCGACACAACTTGAATCAGCATTTATAGGCATTTTCGCTCGTTCGCCGTACTTCGCACTTGTATGGCAGCGTAAGCGTGCTAGCGGCGCTCAGAATTCCCTTGATTTCAAGCATCAACGTTGTCGCATTTGAAGCTTGTATCCGCCAGAAATCTGGACGCACATTCTCGCCTGCAATCTTATTCGGACGATTATGGCGCAAGCCGCTACAAAGCATGATCTTCTACCACGCACGATTAGCTTTGAAGGATCGCTACAATTCCTTGGTGAATTTCAGCGACTAGTCGACTACCAAGAATGTCGAGGTTCCGTACGTCGAATGATGCTCTACACAGAACTGCTCGGCAGCATCGCCACTCAACATGTAGGCGATCGACCCAACCGTTTCGAGCCCCGACTCTTGAAACGCAGACCCAAGCACTTCGCATTCCTAAGGAAACCGAGGCGCGAAATCAAACGCGAGATGAGCAAACGAGTTAGGTAAATCTACGTGCCATTCGCTTCATCGACCTGGGCTCGTTCATCATTCCCCGATTTACGTGCAAAGCCTGGATTTCCATCGCTCGGACCGACCTGCGCCCTCACCTCCGTCGGCCCTCCCCAGACGCTGGCACGTCTGACCCTCCCACGAATGGGAGGGTGAATTCTTAGGCGATTTTTGTAGAAAGTAGGCCACTCACTTTGCTAGGTTA
>JANQOF010000038.1 GCA_028279215.1 Pirellulales bacterium | reverse complement strand
TCTATTTCGATAGCGCCTACAACAACGGCCCGCTCCGCGTAGCGTCCAGCGGCGGCGTGTTCCGCTACGGCAATTCGAGTGGCTTCCCAACGAACTCGTTCGCCGACAGCAACTACTGGGTCGATGTGCTATTCACCTACGCGACTTCGTAGTCGACGGTTTGCTCGCACGACAGTGAGCGTTACGCGGCCCTCTCAAGCTCATAACTTGAGCGCGGCATCAACCGTTGCTTGATCGCATATTGCAATTGCCGCCGCGCAAACCTGGCTCGCCGCTGCTGCGTTTTGAATGCCTCCAGCAGGTTGCCTGCGCTACGGTACCATCCGGGGCGCCATCCCGCCCACTCGGTACGATCGAGATATTTGAAGAACTCGCCACGACGTGGGTGTAGGCACGATATCTTCCAAGGCTTGTGTCGCGTGGTGAAGTGGACAATGTGGGGATCGTTCCGAACGTTGTCGTGCGTATCGCGGTCATAAGGGCTTTCGTCCCAGCCGCGATAGACGTAGATGTGCGATCCCTGGTTCCACCGTGGGTTGATTGGTCGCCATTTGCCCGCCAGCACGACATTCAGAGCGTATTGGTCCCACCAGCGAACGTGCTGTCGGTGGCAGCTAAGGCATTCGAGCATCTGATTCGATAGATCCGCTTCGCGCCAAGTCTCTAGATCGACGACCAGTACGCCGGAATTGAGATACGGCAACCGCCCATCCAAGCCCAGCTCTCTGTAGTTGGCAACCGGTGTCGTCGCACCGAGATGCGGGCCGCACTTGTCGAAGTTTGGCAGTCCGAGTGATGCATCCAGGAACGGTGATGCGACGTCTTGCACCGCTAGGCACGACGAACCATCCATGCAAGTTTTCCACAGCGCGCTCAGGTCGCCGCGTATGACAAGGTCGGAATCCAAGTAGATGACGCGGCGCAATTTGTTAGGTAGCAACCTTGGCATCAAGATCCGGTAGTAGGCCACTTGGTTCACGTGTCCGGAGATCGGAACGTCCGCAAGGGCGTTGGGCTCGACGTCGATCCAACGCACCTTGCGCTTCGACTCCGGCCACGAGCCCTCCAGTCGTTGCTTGGTTTCGTCCAGAAGGCCGCACCCTAGCACCACCACATTGAGCACTCTATCGGACGCCAGGTTGTCGATCGCCGAGCGTACTGTAACCGCGAGCGGCATCGCGAATTTTTCGTCCGCCGCAAGCACAACCACCGGATCGGGGCTGTCGAAGTAATCGACCTCAGAAGATGATCGGCTCATGCGCAACACTTCCATCCGGCGTGGCAACGCCGATCCTTGCCGCAATCCGTGGAAAATGATAGCGGTTAGTGAGGCTACTCTGGTCCTAGAACTCTTCGTCCTGTGCTTCGCGTCGACTTTAGTCGCTACCAGGCCATTGGTAGCCACTCAAACAGGCGACAGCATTGCATTCACGCGGCTGTTTGCGGAGAAAACTCTCAGTGGTTTGTGCAACGGTTGCAGAGCGTACGCAAAGCTTGCCGATTGATATGACGTTAGCCGGGGGGCAACGTCGGGGTGCGCGCTGCGTTTCGCTTGGCAGGTCCCAGGATGCTCGGCAGAAACTCATCGCGTAGATCCGAATCATGACCACCACCTGTCTAATCAACTCCTACAACTACGCGCAGTACGTGGGCGAAGCGGTGGAGAGTGCTCTGCGGCAGACTAGACCGTTCGCCGAGATCATCATCGTAGACGATGGTTCCATCGACGGTTCGGTCGACCTGTTGAAGTCCGAGTTTGGCGCCGATCCGACGGTGCAAATTGTTGCCAAGCACAACGAGGGCCAGCTCTCCTGCTTCAACGAGGGATTTGCGCGGGCCACTGGCGACGTGCTTTTCTTTCTAGATGCGGACGACGTTTACGAGACCACTTATGTCGAGCGCGCTCTCGAAGAGTACGGCCGTGGCCGCACGTGCGACTTCCTGTTCTGCGGCCGGCGCTACATTGGGAACCGCGACGGGATCTCGTTGGCCTACCCCGAAGACCGCGACTTGGGTTACTCAGTCATTCGGACTAGCTTCTCGCGGGCGTGGATTGGTGGCGCCACCTCATGTTTGTCGATGCGGCGACAAGTTCTAGAGAAGGTTCTGCCACTTCCGTTTGTCGACGACTGGCGAACCCGAGCAGACGATTGCCTGGTGTTTGGCGCGTCGCTGGTTGGCGCCCGCAAACGGTTCCTCGCCCAACCGCTGGTGCGTTACCGCGTGCATGATGCGAACCACTACTGTGGCAAGAGGGCCGATACAGGAGCGGTGTACCGTCGACGACTAGCTTTGAATCGCGTGTTTGAGTACCTCCAGCGCTCGCAGTGCTACAACGTCGAGCAACTGGGGAGCTTTCCACACCGTGAGTTCGAAACCATCGAAGAACCAACGTTCGACGACCTGCTTGGCTATGCCCGCATTAGTCTGGGCGCGCGTGTGCCAATCATGCGTCGCGTTGCATGCCTTGGGTCGATCTTGCGGCATTACGTCGCCATGGGACTACGGCGATTTGTGCCACGGCGTCGTGCCACAACATCGGAAGTTGCGCAGCCCATGATCCTTCAGATGCCGGCAGCGGAGGACCAGTTGCCCGATGTCGACCGGGAGGAGAGCCCACAACAAGACCGATTGGCTGCGTGAGCTTCACGCCAGACGGGATCGTTGTACGACCAATTCCCCGGACGTTCAGGCGCTTGGCTGAGCTATACCGGCCTTTTCGTGATCGGTCCAGAACGTGATGAAGGCCCGGTGATCCTTCTGTTGGTTCGGGCTAAAGATGCAACGAACGAGCTCTTCTTTCTGCTCAACGAAACGGCTCAGGTCTTTCGGTTCGTCGGGGCGAAAGACGGGCGCGGCCCGGTCGTACACGATCGTCGCCCCGTTGGCTCCGTCCTTGTGGTATTGCGACAAGCCGACAACGCGGTCGCTTACGAATAACGCCTCGTTCAGTTCGTGGGTCACGATGATCACCGTGTAGGGCGGCACGTGGCCCTCTTCGCGAGCGCGAACGTTTTCCTCATAGAGCCGCAGCAACATGAGTTGCAACTCCTCACGCGTTGCCTCGTCGAGCGCTCCAAAGGGCTCGTCTAGCAGCAGGACGCTTGGTTCCATGATGAGTGCCTGAGCAATCGCGACGCGTTGTCGCATCCCGCCCGACATTTCGCTGGGGTAGAGATCGCGTGCTGATAGCAAACCGACCTTGTCCAAGAATTGCTCCGCTTGCTGCAGGTGCTCACGCCGCAGCTTGTGCCACGCGGGATAGTTGAACCAGCGGAATGGCGTGCTGGTTTGATCGAGCATCAATCCGAACGCAACATTTTGCTTTGCGGTGAGAAACTCGTACAGACTGTAGTGTTGGTAGACGATACCAACGTCACGGGTCGGTTGGTCGACGAACTTGTCTCCCACCAGGACCTTACCCGAAGTTGGTGGGTGAGTTCCCAAAATGGCACGCAACAACGTTGACTTTCCACACCCACTCGGGCCGACCAAAGCGACCACTTGTCCAGCCTCGACACGCAGGTTGACGCCTTGGAGCACCTGCTTGGGGCCATACGAATGCGATAGGTTGATAACTTCGAGGTTAGCCATGGTGTGAGAAGACAAAAAGATTGGATTATGGTCCGCTTACGGAAACGTCTCCGAACAAATTATCGACCGTTGCGCTCTCTAGCACCAGAGGCTGCAGCGGTATAATCCGGCATAGACTACACTCAACCTCCAACATTATCAGTCAAAAACGATGCTTGGGAACGACATCGCCGACTATCTGTCGAAACAAAGGTCATGAGCATGGCGTATTCCTACAACTTCTTCACCGACCTGGCCCGGTTGCTCAATTCAGGGCAGGCTCGCAGCGTCGTTCTGAGCGGGAATATCTATGACCTCTTTTGGGAAGGCAACGATTTTGTGCCACTCAACTCATTTCTACTGGAGAAAACGCACACCAACGGGTTGTTTCAACTGACGTACGAGCTCAATGGCCCAGTGAGAATGGACGACACGGCCTGCGACCGACTGCGCGGAGCCTGGGTCGAGTGGAAGACGGGAGTCGACGCGAACACGCTTGCCATACGCGAATTGCAACAATCGGGCTCGCAGCTCGAGCAGTACCAGGATGAATTCGATCGCAATCTTCGGCTTGCGACTGGCAATCCCACCATGGCTTTGGAGTTTCTCCGGCAACTAACCATCTGCTCGCGCTCCGCGTTGCGAGAGAATCTGTTGGTTATTGTTGAGGCCGCCGACATGCTGCTGCCGGAAGCAGGTAGTCTCGCCTCGCTCAATGACCGGCAATTGCACCGGGTTAGCATTGTCCACGACTGGTTTAGTGACCCCGAATTCGCAGCAGGGGCCGACTCGGTCTGTCTGTTGGCTGAGTCGCGCAGCCTTGTGCACAGCCGCATCTCGCGGATGCCTCAAGTGCTAAGTGTTGAGGTGCCCGCTCCCTCGCTCGACGGGCGCAAGCATTTCATCGATCAGTTTGTCGAAAACACTTCGCCTAAACCAAAGCTATGGTCATCGACTCAGGCCGTCGCAGAGTGTACCGCAGGTCTATCGATTCAAGCGCTGCGCCAGTTGTTGGCTGGCTCTGCGTATACCGGCGATCCACTCACAGCGGACGGAGTGTTCGACAAAGTGGAAGACTTCATCCAGACGCAACTTGGCGACGATGTTGTTGATTTCAAGAAACCAGGCCACACGCTCGAAGATGTCGTCGGATTTTCTCGGCTCAAGGGTTTTCTCCGCGACGAACTAATCCCGCGATTCAAGGCGAAAGGCCACAAAGCCCTGCCAGGCGCTGCGGTGGCCGGTGCTATTGGGAGCGGAAAGACGTTTATCTTTGAGGCCGTCGCTGCAGAGCTCGATCTCCCCGTGCTGGTGCTTAAGAACATTCGCAGCCAGTGGTTCGGTCAAACAGATGTCATCTTTGAGCGGCTGCGGCGCGTGCTCGACGCGCTCGACAAAGTTGTGATTTTCGTGGACGAGGCAGATACGCAATTCGGTCGCGTCGACGCCACGGCGCACGCTACTGAGCGGCGGCTGACTGGCAAGATCCAAGCCATGATGAGCGACCCGTTGTTGCGCGGCCGCGTACTGTGGTTGTTAATGACAGCCCGCATACACTTGCTGTCGCCCGACATTCGCCGGCCCGGGCGGGTTGGCGACCTCATCATTCCGGTACTCGATCCTACGGGCGACGACCGTCTGGCATTCGTGAGATGGGTACTCGAAGCGGCAAGCCTCGACGACCCGCAAGTGCCCAACGAGGAGATGACGCGCGAGCTGAACGAGGAAGTACTGCCCCAAAACTACTCTGCAGCAGGATTTGCTTCGCTGCGGTCGCTACTCTTGGCTCTTGAGCCGAAAACCTGGGACGAAGTGCGAGCCGCCGTTCACGATCAAATCCCGCCCGCAATTGGCGCCACGCGGGAGTACCAAACCTTGCAAGCATTGCTGAATTGTACCCGCCGCTCCCTGCTTCCGAATCCGGAATTCACGCTCGAGGATCGCAAGGTTTGGGAACGCCGTGTGCGAGAGCTAGAGGTTGAAGGCGTGCATTAGGTGGGCGCACGCGCACAGCGCGGTACATTGGAGGTGTTGCAATGCCATCGCGCGATCTACTGGCGCATTGGGGAGGATTGCGGTTTCTCCGAGCGCGCGACTGGGGCGCGTCGCCCTGACTGAGGTTACCAATATTTCGTGTTTGGCAGCGAATTACCGGCACAAACCTGTCTCCTTGGAGGATTTCATGCATACGAAAAATCTCGCAACTACCTTGTGCGTGGCGCTCAGTATTGCGACATCGGCCACCGCGCAGCAACTGTTTTCCAGCATTACTGGCCCGCTCGACGTGCAGCCTGTACAAGGCGGCGACGAGATCAACGTGCCATTCATCACTTGGGGTGGCGACGCGGCGACCTTCTTGGCCAACGGCGGTCTCAAGACCAAGAGTGGATCGATCTATGACAACTTGGGGTTAAAACTAAACTTGACCCCTGGCGACGACTTTGTGCAGCAAGTGAAGGACTACATGGGAGGCAAGTCTCCCTTCCTTCGCGGTACGTTTCGCATGCTGGGTCAAGCTAGCGAAGTCATTGGCAACGATCCTCGGACCAAGCCCGTCGTGATCCTGCAGCTCTCTTGGAGTGGTGGCGATCACATCGTCGCACGCACAGACCTGCGAACACTCAACGACCTCAAGCGGCCTGGAAAGAAGGTGCGGATCGCTTGCCAGCAGGGTGGCCCACATGTCGGATTACTCTACGACGCGTTAGCTGCCGCACAGTTGACGAACAAGGATGTGGAGATCGTATTTGTCAACGACCTAACGGGACCCAACGGCGCTGCGGAGAAGTTCCGCAAAGATCCCTCCATCGACGCTTGTTGCGTGATCACACCCGACATGATTGGACTGAGTGGCGGGCTTGACGCAACCGGCACTGGCGCGGAAGGAACCGTCGAGGGCGCACATGTGTTGGTCTCGACGCAGAATATGTCGCGATCGATTGCCGACGTCTATGCCGTACGAAGCGACTGGTACAAGGCGAATCGAGAGAAGGTCGACAAGTTCGTTGCTGGATACCTTGGTGGCACGTCTCAAGTGCTGAAGCTCCGCGATGAATTTGAGCAGTCGCAACGCCTGTCGAGCGAGTACCGCGATTTGCTCACCTTGTGCCAACAGATTTTCGGCGAAGACGTGGTGCCCACTCTGGAAGTCGATGCGCATGGGTTGCTACTCGACTGCCGATTCGTGGGATTGCCGGGGCAAGTCGCGTTCTTCGAGCAATCGGGCAACCTGAGCGGCTTTGCGCCCAAGACTACCGCGGCGCTCGACATGGCAACCAAGTGGGGCTACGCCAATACCCGTAAAGGATTTGAGCCACCTGGCCTCGACTACAAGAAGATCGCCAATCTGGCGGAAGTCGAGTACATCGAGCCCAATCGAATCGTCGAAGGAGAAGGTCTGGCCGAGTTTCCCGGCGACGACCTGGATGCGGGTACCATTGTGAGCTTCACGATATCGTTCGAGCCGAACCAAACCGACTTCTCGGTCGATCGTTATGGAAGCGAGTTCGACCGCGCTCTGCAGTCGGCTAGCACGTTCGGTGGGGCGGCCGTCGTCATCCGCGGGCATTCCGATCCAACCAAGACATTGGTGCAGCTCATTAAAGCAGGACTGAAGAAAGGTGTCATTCGCCGTACCGGCCAGCAGGGCAACTACAAGTACTTCTTGAATACGCCCAATGGCAGCAAGGAACTCGACCTAAGCCAGACCAGCCAAATGGTCAAGTTGATCGACTCGGGCGCGTTCGAGGGAGCCGCCGACAGTCCGCGCCAAACCATGCAGGCCGCGTTGAACCTGTCACATGCTCGCGCCGAAAAGGTCAAGCAGACGATCGTCGATTATGCTAAGCAGCGAGGCGTGAACGTGAACCTGGCTCAGTTGCAGCCTGTCGGGGCCGGCATTTCTGATCCTGTGATCGCGAAGCCATCGAACATGGCGGAGGCTAGGCAGAACATGCGAGTCGAGTTCCGTATTGTCAAGGTAAATCCCGAAGACCTTTCGGAGTCGGATTTCGATTTCTGATTGCCGCTAGTGTGCAGACAACGAGAACCAATGTATCAGAGGAGAGGGCCATGCTGCGATGCACGATTTTAGCGTTGGTCGGTTTGGCAATGGCGATGCCGCTGAATGCCTCTGCTAACGACAGTGGCCTAAGGGTCGTGGTAATTCTCGACAACTCTGGGTCGATGGCCGACCGCATGCCGGGCGGAGGCACCCGCATCAACGCCGCTAAGGACGCTCTGCTTCGAGTGCTCGATCAAACACCCTCCGACGCCGAGGTTGGCGTACTGCTGCTCAATCCGGGGCCGCAGGGGAGGTGGCTGATTCCTTTGGGGCCGCTCGATAAATCGTCACTCCAACCGGCCGTACAAAGCCTTCGTGCCAACGGGGGTACTCCGCTTGGGCAGAGCATGAAGACGGCGTCGGACGCTCTACTAGCACTCCGCGACGCCCAGCGGTACGGCACCTACAAGTTGCTAATCGTGTCCGATGGCGAGGCAACCGACCGCCAGCTAGTCGAGCGATATCTGCCCGAGATTCAAGCTCGCGGCTTGTTGGTCGATGTAATTGGCGTAGACATGGCCCAGCAGCACAGCTTGGCGACCCGGACTAGCACCTACCGCAACGCGGCCGATCCCGCCTCGCTGGAGCAGGCAATCGCCGAAGTCGTGCTCGGCGAAAGTTCCAGTGATACGACCGACGACACGGGGCAAAGCGATTTCGATCTAATCTCCCCCATACCGGTCGAAGTGGCGTCCGCCTCGTTGAAGGCCCTGACGAGTCCCCTGAATGCTCCGGTTGGCGAGTCTCCCTTTGAGCCTCCCTCGAACTTCACACCCGCTCCCGCGGTTGCGGTAGTCGACGTCCCTGCCAAACCTGCAGCACCAGGCCGCGGTGGCGTATCGTTTGGCACCCTGTTGGCGCTGGGCGTGATTCTGTTCATCGCCTTCAGTATCTTCTCCTCGATTGGCAAGTCGCGTTAGTCGAGGCACAATAGACTTCTAGTTCCACTGGCCCAAGTGCACGCTGCACGACGGCCAGTGGGTAGTTGGTTCGTTCCTCTAGGAGGTCCCTGTGTCGAAGGGCAAGCTACTTGCCGTGAGTATTGTCTGGCTGCTGATTCTGGCGGTCGGGGTCGTGGTGTGGAGGACGGTGTTCGCACCGGCAGTCGAGTTGACCCAAGCCGAGCGCGAGCAGCAACAAGCCGAGCAGGCACGCCTCGAACGCGAAGCGGAACTCCAACGCGGTGGATCGACTAGTCGGTATCGAGCGCAAGTGAACCTTGCGCTCGATGGCTTTAGCGGGTATGCCGTTTTTCGTTCATCGGAGTTCGCTAGCGAACTGCGCAAGCAAGGCATCAAATTGAAGCTGATCGACGATGGCGCCGACTATTCCGCACGCTTGGCTTCGCTGCAAAAAGGCGAGACCGACCTTGCCGTGTTCACCATCGACGCCTTGGTGAAGGTTTGCGCCGACGCGGGAAGTCTTCCGGTGACGATAGTCGCAATCATTGATGAGACAGTCGGTGCCGACGCGATCGTTGCCTACCAGCAAACGTACCCCAACGTCGATGCTCTGAATGATCCTGAGACGACGTTCGTCCTCACGCCCGACTCGCCCAGCGAAACGCTCACACGCGTCGTCATGTCACGTTTCCAGCTCGACCGCTTGGCAGACAGTCCGTTCGAAGAAGTCGACGACGCCAAAACAGTTGTCGAACGTTACAAATCGTCTCGACCGAATGACAAGTTCGCTTATGTCGCTTGGGAACCATACATTACGCAGATGCTTCAGAATGAGCGAATGCATGTTGTAGTGGACAGCTCGCGATTTCCCTCAGCAATCGTCGACGTGCTTGTGGCAAGCGACGACTATATTGCGAAGAACGAAGCACGAGTTATCGATGTGGTCAAAGCCTATCTCATCGCAAACTACGCCTATCGCGATGAATCAACACGGGTTGCGTTGGTGACCGAGGACGCGAATGCATCAGGATCTGAACTCTCGCAGGAGGAGGCTGCTAACGTCGTTGATGGATTGTGGTGGAAGAACACACAGGAGAACCTGGCGCATTTTGGGGCGCGTGCGGGCTCGCATCTGCCGCACATTGAAGACATGATCGCCGGTGTAACGGCTGTGTTGCTCGATTCGGGTTCGATCGAATCCGACCCTACCGGCGGCAATCCTAATTACCTCTACAACGATGCCATCATGACCAGTTTGTCTGACTTCCATCCGGGCACCGATCGTGAGCAAATTCGCGGTACGGCGATGCCTAAGCTCACCGATCGCCAGTGGGAATCACTGGTCGAGGTCGGTGCCGCGCGAGCGCCTACGCTGGTGTTTGCGCGAGGAACGGCCCGACTGACCGAGCGAAGCCGTTCGCTGCTCAACGAACTAGCTGGCATGCTGCAATCGACAAGGTACTATGTGATAGTCCGTGGAAACGCTTCGCGGCGAGGAAATTTGGAGGCGAACAAGCGGCTCGCCGAGCAGCGAGCCAGGGCGGTCGAGCAATACTTGATAGAAAAAGGTGTCGACACGGATCGGGTTCGTGCTACTGGGGTTGAGCCCAGCGGCAGCACATCCGTCTCGTTTGTTTTGGGCGAACTTCCCTACTGACACCGGTTTTGTGGCCTATGGACGACGTCAAGAAAAAAGTTCTTCTCGATCTGTTCGTTTCGCCATGGACCATCGTTCCCATCGTGGGTGGTTTGAGCGCCTGGATGTTGTCTTGGGGTATGGGCGGCAACACCGCTCTGGATCTCATTGGATTGGGTGGCGTGCTTGCCGGGTTGGGAGTTCAGGCCTCGCGGCTTAT
The DNA here is from genome assembly GCA_028279215.1 of Pirellulales bacterium. GTDB lineage: Bacteria > Planctomycetota > Planctomycetia > Pirellulales > Lacipirellulaceae > Aeoliella. Next base: position 39,837 of record JANQOF010000038.1, on the reverse strand, counting down.
ATTCGGCGTCGAGGAACTTACGGAAAAAGCCTATAGCTATGTCACCGAAAAAGAGAAGCGCGACCGCGATGCATGGCTCGACCAGTTAGCGGAGCGACTTCGCCAAGATGACGACCTGCGGAGCGAAGAGTGCTTACGGCGTCTTCGGAAGTTGTACGCGTCGCTCGACGAGTATCCACCGAGTGGTCATACGGCTATTTCGTTTCGTGAGAAGGTCGACAAGTTGTTTCGTGCAGCAGTTCGCCAACTGGAGCGGTCGCTCGAATTGTGGGACCGGGCCAAACGGCTGCCCGGCAACACCGGGCGTCCGCTGCTGGCCGAGAGGACCAATGCAATTGATGAGGTGGTGATTACAGTGAACCATCTCGCACGAACGGTCGAACAATACCACGCGTTTCAGTTGAAAGACAGCGACGACGAGCTAGCGAAGCTTCGTGAAGAACTAGACCAAACAATCGAGGCAGCCAGACGCGCCGATGAGTACATCGACGCGATTGATTCACCCAGCATGTACGACGCTGCAGAATACGAAACGTGAACACAATAAACCGGCGACCAACGATTCCTCGATCGCTGATCCGCCATGCTCCATATCCGCTTTCCTAGCGAGGGATTCGATGTTCAAAGCTATCAGTAAATACGTTCGCGCCGTATGGTACTTGGTAACGTTCCGCATCGACAAGGCGAGCGAGACGCTACGCATGAACCCTGGCGTCGTCTCCGCGAATTACGACCGCATCATCGACGAGAAGCGGGGTCGCATTAACCAGTACAAGGATGCGATTAGCGCGATGATCGCGCAAGAAGAGTCGAAGAAGCAGAAGCTCAAAGGCTTGACCGAAGAGATCGAGCGACTCGAAAAACTCAAGGCCGGAGCCGCTGCAAAGGCTCGCCAAGTGGCCGAACGGCACCGTGGAGACGTCGAAGCGACGCGCGATGACGCCGAGTACCAAAAATGCCAGACTGCCTTTCGCGACTTTAACAGCACACTAAACGAAAAACAGGCCCGCGTTGCCGAGCTGGAGGGCGATGTGGAGCAATTGCTCGAGAACATCAATCGCCACAAACTGCAGATCCAATCGCAAATGCGCGACTTGGAGAAGTTGGCCGAAGAAAAACACGATGCCGTGGCGACCATCCTGTCGGCACGCGAGGAACAGCAGATCGCCGACTTGATGACCGGCCTGTCAGAAGACAGAACGAGCGAAGAACTTCGCGAGTTGCGTGAGCTACGCCAGAAGGCGTCGGCCAACGCACGGGTAAGTCGCGAACTGGCTGGCCTAGATACGAAGCAAGCGGAAGCGGAGTTCATGGACTATGCCGCCTCGAGCCAAGCGAATGACGAATTCGACGCGTTGATCGGTCTGGCGACCGAGTCGCCTGATTCGGAGATTACTGATTCGGAAGCAACAAGAATTCCGGAGAACTAACGAGTAACAGGAACGCCTACGCTTACTTTTTCAAAGAAGGAATCGAAATCATGGTGCTACGAACCGTGTGTTGTTTGACCCTGCTTGTCGCAATTGTCGGATGCAATAAGAAGACCACTGGTGGTGGCCAAGCCGGATCGTCCGGCGACACACCCGTGTTTAGCTTGGCTTGGAGCGAGTATCCAAGTTGGTCGGTGTTCGGAGTGGCTCACGAAAAGGGACTGCTCGACAAGGACGAGGGCAAGCTGGGCGAGATCGAAAAGAAGTGGGGCGTCGACGTCGTGCTGGTGCAGGCCGACTACGATCCCTGCCTGGCCCAATACGGTAACTCTACGGTCGACGCGGTGTGCATGACTAACATGGATAGCTTGGCGCCGGCTACCGGTCGCGATTCGGTTGCCGTCCTACCTACGTCCACTAGTGTGGGCGCGGACGCTTGCATAGCGGTCGGCATCGATTCGGTTGAAGGATTAGAAGGGACGCCCACCTATGGACTGGAGAAGTCGGTGTCGCAATACGCTTTCGAGCGATGTCTGGAGTTGGAAGGCATGGATCCCGCGGACTTCGAATTCAAGAACATGGATCCCGGCGTTGCGGCTCAGGCAATGCAAAGCGGCGATGAGAACGTGAAGTCGATCATGGTCTGGAATCCATTTGTGTTGCAAACTCTTCGCGACCGCGAAGGCGCAAAGCGAATGTTAGACTCTCGTAAGATCCCTGAGGAGATCATCGATATGGTGGTGGTCAGCAAAGCCACACTGGCCGAGCCCGGCGGCGAAAAGTTCGCCTGCGCGTTGATCGATGCGTTTTATCGGGTCAATGAAATGCTGGCCAACGACGCCCAACGAGCCGACACGCTGAAGGCGCTCGGTGAGAAGTTCTCGAGCCTCGGTGTCGACGATATGGAGATTGTGGTAGAAGAAACTCAGATGTACCCCACGGCAGATGACGGGATTAGGCTGTTCGAGAAGACGGAGTTTCAAGACACCACCATGCCAACGGTGGTCGACTTCTGCTTGTCGCACGACATCGTGGCTGAGAAGCCGAGCATCGGATTTGGCGATGCCGACGCGCAGCTCAACTTCGACCCGTCGTACATGAAGAAGGTTAAGTCAGGAACCTAGAATCCTCCCAACTTCCCAATTGGGAACTCCACAGCGGCATGGGACGATGTCCCATGCCGCTGTGTATAGTTCGATCAACTCTCTCTTCCCCCGCACGCCGCATGATCCGCCGGCCCATCAGCACTCAAAGTCGCGTATTTCTTGGCATCGCGAGTTTCGTGGTAATCATCATCGGCTACGCATGGTTGTCGCATCGCGCACATGTGGAGAATCCGCGCAACAAGACCCTGCCAAACGCGAGTCAGTTCCAAGAAGGCTGGTCGAGGATCGTCACTGGCGAGGGTGGGATCGACTTTTGGGCCGACGTCCGCGCGTCGGCTTCTCGGTTGGCGGTGGGTGTGGGCGCTGGTGTGCTGCTCGCGTTCGTGGTGGGGCTTGCGATGGGTTGTTTTTCCGTCGTCGAAGCCGTTTTGATGCCGCCAATCTCTTTCCTGGCGAAGATCCCGCCCACGGCCATGTTGGCGGTGTATTTTGTGTTCTTTGGCGTTACGGGAATGCAAATTTTCGTTGCGCTAATTGCCTTTGGCATTTTTCCCACGCTTGCCCAGTCAATCGCACAAGCTGCGCAAAAGGACGTCGACGATCATACACTCTACAAGTCGTACACGCTCGGCGCGTCGCAGTTTGAAGTTGTGTGGGAAGTCGTGCTACAGCAGATACTGCCAAGAATCATCGAAAACGCACGCCTACAAATAGGCCCGGCGATGGTGTTTCTGATAGCGGCAGAGTTCGCTCTCGCCGACCAAGGCTTCGGCTACACATTGCGAATGCAATCCCGCCTACAGAACATGAACATTGTCTACATCTACTTGATCCTGCTGGGCATCACCGGGCTGGCAATTGATTGGGGCTTGATTCTGCTAAGGCGAAAACTGTGTCCTTGGTTCGGAGAGTAGGCTCATTGCCGCGAACTGTCGTGGGGACCTTTGAATCTTGGGGACGCGAGATCCTGGCGGATTGACGAACGATTCCCATCCACCAGCCGAAACTCTGCCCCAAGCGTGGCGGTCGAGTCGGTGCCAACCCATACGTCATACTGGCCGGGCTCGAGTACATACTGCTGGCAGTTGTCGTAATAGCCTAACTCTTGGGCTGGAATCGCAAACTCGAGCACTGTCGATTCGCCCGCATCAAGGGTTGTTCTGCGGTAGGCTTTGAGTTCACGAATCGGGCGCACCACTCGTGCGACTCGATCGCGGATGTACAATTGACTTATTTCTGTCGCCGCTGTTTTGCCGGTGTTCGCAAGTGTGACACGAATACCGAGCACCTGATCGAGCTTGATGGCCGATGTCGAGAGTTCGAGATCGGTGTATTCGAAGTCGGCATAGGACAGGCCGTAGCCGAAGGGGAACAGTGGTTGGGGATCCACATCCAAGTAGTGCGACCGGTACTGGTACTGTTCCGGCAAATCACCCAACCCCGATCCTATCAAGGGCGAATAGTTGTCGGGAGCAGGCCGCCCTGTATTGTGCCGACTGTAGTAAATCGGAATCTGCCCCACCGTTCGTGGAAAAGTGATTGGCAGTTTGCCGGAAGGCGAGACTTTGCCAAATAGGACATCCGTGATTGCCGGGCCTGCCATCGTGCCTGGATGCCATGCATAGAGCACGGCGTCCGCCGCGGCGACGCAGCCTTGAATTGCCAGCGGGCGTCCGGACAGCACGACGACGACGGTAGGCGTGCCGGTGGCGGCTACTTGCTCCACGAGCTTCGACTGCACACCCGGCATCGACAAATGAGCCCGGCTGCGGGCCTCGCCGCTGAGAACTGCGTCTTCCCCGACGAACAGTAACGCGACATCGGCACCGTGGGCAGCTTCAACCGCCTTTTCAATGCCGGACTCATCAGAACTGAAGCTGCTGGTTGCTCCGCGCGCAAAGAGAACATGGGCGTTGCCTGCCAGACGGCTTTGCAGATCCTTAAGCGGGGTAATGCTGTCGGTTGGTTTGCCGTCCAGTGCCCAGCAACCAAGCTGTTGTTGTGGCTCATCCGACAGGGGACCAATGATAGCTATCTTGTTGACGTCGCCCATCTGTAACGGCAAGACGTCGTCGTTCTTGAGCAGCACCAAGCTCTGACGAGCCACCTCGCGAGCTAGCTCGAGCGAAGCCGGGGCGAGCAGCGGCTGGCTTGCAGTTGCGTCGGCAGTGGATTGCAACTCGACCTTCAATCGCAATACCCGTCGCACCGCATCGTCGAGGCGTTCTTCAGAGACGACGCCCGACCTCACGTGTTGCAATAGGTGGTCGCTATAGGCGGGGCTACACATGTCCATATCGACCCCAGCCAGCATCGCGGCTCGGGCCGCGCTCGCGTTATCGGGCGAGAAGCCGTGGGCGACCATTTCGACGATCGAGCCCCAGTCGCTAACCACCAGACCGCCGAAACACCAATCACGTTTGAGAACGCCTTCAAGCAACTCGCGGTGCGCCGTGCCGGGCACCCCGTTTACCTCGCTGAATGTCGTCATCAGCGTGCGGCATCCGGCCTGGACACTTGCCTTGAACGGCGACAGATGAATGTTGTGAAGGTCTGCTTGAGAAAGGCTTGCGCGGGCGTAGTCGCGTCCACCTTCGGAGAGGCCGTAGGCAACGAAGTGTTTCGCGCAGGCTGCCACACCATGGAGACCATTGTCGTCTTCTTGTTGAAAACCGCGTACCATCGCTGCGGCCAAGTCGCCCGTGAGTTTCGGGTCTTCGCCAAGTGTCTCAGCCACACGACCCCAACGAGGATCGCGGCAAACGTCTAGCATGGGGGCGAAGGTCCAATCGATCCCCTCCGACTTGGCTTCTCGCGCCGCGACAATAGCCGCTTGCTCGATGAGTTCTGGATTCCACGAAGCCGCTTGGCCGAGGGGTATAGGGAATATCGTCCGAAAGCCGTGCACCACATCGCGAGCGATAATCAACGGAATGCCAAGTCTCGACTCGTCTACAGCAATCCGTTGAGCCTCTTGCACGACTGCCGCATTGCCGGGATAGAAAATCGATCCGACATCGCCATTGCGGATTTGCTCGGCGAGGTTTTTGTTTAGGGGATCGTCATTCGGGTAGATCTGAACCAGTTGGCCAATCTTCTCCCTCAATGTCATTTGCTCGATCAGCCGATTGATTCTGTACTCCGTGTCTCCCGCGACGACGTCAAACTGCAGAGCTGCTGCGACTGGTGCCTTGGTCGACTCGCGCGCGCCCGGTCGCGGCGCATCTTGCGCAGGGCCAGTCGCTTGCCCCAACACAACGTCGCTAATCGGAAACAACACCAGCAACAGAGCAAGTGCGAAAGTCGAACTGCCGAGTCCAACAGGCGCTAGCGTTCGGTGACGCGTTCTTGATGACCAAGTGGTTTTCACGGTTGCTTCATCTCAGTTGTAGTCACCCGACTAATCAACTACCTGAAAAGTTACGTTGTCGATCTGTACTGCACCCGTCCCGGATGCTGGTTGATCGAAAACAATCGACAACCGCGCTTCTACAGCTCCTTTGGGGACAGTAGCGGTAAGTTGATGTGGTGTCCAAACATCGGTTTTCGATCTGCCGTCAGCGACCAGGACCTCTTCTACCGAGAGCATTTCTGGGCTATTGAACTTGGCGCCAAACTCGTTGTAGAACTCGATCTTCATCGCGGCACTATTATCGGTTTCCGCCAGACTGTCGTCCGACTTTACGTAGCTATCCAACGTAGCACGTACTTCTTGCCCACCGTTGACGGCTATTCCTTGCGCGACGCCACACGTACGATCGCCTAATCCAAAGGTGCCGAACAGCTTGAGTGCTCCCGAGCCACCAGCGACTACTTCGTTGGTTACCGAAACATTAGGGTTGTCGTACAGCTCGTTGCCAAACACCGACCACCCGGCCAAGGTTCCCCCGTTTGCATCGAAGCCGGGATTAACGATTTCAGTTCGCTTGGTGGTGGGATCGGCATCGTAGACTCGTACCCAATCGACTTCCAATCGCTGCGGCCAGACAGTGGTTGCGTCGGGGTTCGGCAAAAATTCTCCCCCAACGGCCGTATTGATCACAAGTTCCATAGGCGCGACGTTGGACGACAGGAAGCCTTCAACATCGACGTCGTACACCGTGTAGTAGTGGACGTCGTCGACGTAGAACTTCAATTGATTGTCGGTCCAATCGACCGCGTACGTATGGAAGCCCTTCGAGAAGTCGACAAGTTCCCCTGCTTTTCGAGCTTGGTACTCCTGCAGGACGAACTGGTGTGAATATGGCGGGTTGGTTCCGTAGTGGAAAGCGCTGCTAGTGAGTGCGGGTTGGTTTCCGCGGTTCTCCATGATGTCGATCTCGCCTCCGCTTGGCCATTTGTACGTATCGACATCCGGTAACAGCCAAATCGCCGGCCACATACCTTTGGTGGTAGGCAGCTTGGCACGCACTTCCCAGCGTCCGTACTTGCGAGCGTCCTTGGTAACCACCTGGCCCGATCGGTAAGGCAACTCGCCAGATGGTCGCTTCTCCGAAGTGATTACCAGCTTGCCGTTCTCCACCGCGACTTGCTCTGGAAGATACGCTTGTAGCGAGTTGTTGGTTGGTTCTTGTGTATCAACGAGTTCCCATCGCTCTCGATCCAGTTCGTCGAAGTCATCGCTCCAGGCAAGCTTCCACCCCACAGGATCACCCCATGCGATCGGTATGGCGAACACTATGGAAAGAGCCGCCGTCGCGACCGATAGTAAGACTCCACGGTGTTGCCTAAAGACGTGCATACGTGGCTCCAGATTTAGTTAGTCGGGTTGCTGAACGAGGAGATTCGAGATCGAAGTCGAAGGTATTGCTGCCTGGTTCGACTTCGACCCGAAACCCGGACTTCCTTGGGTCGGCATACTTACGTGAAGTCAGTGGTTTGCCAGAAGGCGCTTCGCCTGCCTCTTTCGGAGGTATGATCTTCGTCGCCGAGATGGTGACGACGTAAGCACCGGGTTGCATTCCCGACTTGGATCCGGTCGCCATTTCGTAGGCTCCTGAACTATCGAGCAAACCAATGGCTGGAGCACCGGTTCCACCTTCCGGACTGAAGTAGATGGTGGCTCGAACGTTGTCGCCACCAGCCAGAGGTTGGCCGTTGACGGTCACTAATCCGGAGACTGTCGCCGCGGAGTTCCCGCAGCCCGTCGTGATCGCTAGAACGCAGAGACTGCCAATTGCAAAGTACGCACGAGAAAGTCGAGCAAGTAATCGTTCATTCGTCATGATTCGGTCTCCGTGATTGACCGCTCTCTTGTGTTCGATTTAGGTGGTGTCGGTCTTGCGAAGTCTTGAAGCTATCGTTTTTGTTTCACGACTTAAAGCGCCTCAGCAGCAGCGACGACCTCTCCACCATTTCGCGTGCACGACGTGCGGTAGAGCGTGTTATCTACCGTCTCGACAATAAAGCGGACGCTGCCGTCGGCGAGACAGAAGTTCGCTCCACCTGGGTGACGACTGCGAAAGCCCTGTGCTTCCCACCACACGAGGGCAAAAGTTCCCGGGTCGGGTTCATTTAGTCCAAAGTTGAGCGGAATGTTACAACTACACCAGTCGCCGTTGGAGTAAAACGCCGCGGAGTGTTTGTTGAACTCAGGCACGTCTTCACCAATCATGAAGGTGTTGCTAGTGCCATCGGTGATCTTTGCGATTGTCACTGGTCGTTGGAAGGTATGCCGGTAGAAAATACCTCGGCAGCGAGGGTCGCGGTGGCAGTCGCGGTCGCCCCCTCGGTTGTAGATGCCAGTCGGAAACTGAGATTCGTCGTTACTAAAAATTCCGCCATCAACTCTGCCGAGCCAAGTGTCTCCCAGAACACCTTTGTAACTGGTGAGCGAAACTTCACATCCAACCCATTGAAACTGCTCTTCTGAGTTCCTCTGAACGGAGTCGTCGGACGGACATTGCAGCACCGGCAATTGCTCGCGCATGAGTTCAGGGACCACGATGCCATTCTTCGTGGAGCCAAGCCCAAAGCCCTCGCGAGGAGTTCGGCAAAAGCTCTTGAAGTACGATCCCTCGAACGCGCCACCCTCCTTGAATCGGTCGTAGAGGGCCTGCTGCTCGAGTTGCGGCAGCGTGTTGAGAATCCAACCAGCGCACGGCTGTTCCCTACCGGGAGCCTCGTGACCTTCTGTGTAACCCATGCTAACTGGGAAGTGGCGCTGTGTATTGTGGTGATTGAGCGCCGCCAGTCCGACGTTCTTTAGCTTGTTGGCACAACTCATCCGCCTAGCTGCCTCGCGGGCAGACTGCACCGCCGGCAAGAGTAGCCCAACTAGAATCCCAATGATGGCTATTACCACCAATAGTTCCACCAGAGTAAAGCCATGATAGGGGACCTTGGATGGAGTCGCCATGTTCTCGATTCGCTATTGAATTGGTTGTGTAGAAAAGGTGAAAACAGCAGGTTCAAATGGGTGATCGTCTCTGGAGTTGCTAGTCACGTATGTTTTCGAGGATCAATGACAATGATTTAGCATGGGTCTAAGAGGTCAACTTTGTCGCAAACAAAAAGCAGGCCACACATCCGTGCATGGCCCCCTTCTTCTGGATCGATTGCCGACTTGCTGCGAGACACCCATTCCCCGATCGGGCGGCAACGCGATTGAGTCGTGAAATCATCCAGCCAACCTGGTTACTACTTGCGACGTCGCAAGAACAGCAGCGACACTCCTCCGAGGGCCACCAATGCAATGGATGCGGGCTCGGGGATCGCGACGTCGAGGTTGACGTCGTCGATGAGCACCGTACCCGGAAGATTGGGATCGCCGTCGATTGGCCCAATTGCTTGACTAAACTCAATGAACGCCGCAACGGCGCCGACCGGAACTGGATCGGGAGTGAAGGTGATCTCAGTCCAAGTCGCCTGGTTGATGGCACCTTGGAAAAACTGCGGGCCACTGTCATAAAGAATGCCGCCAACGCCATCCAGGTAACGCAGGGCGAAAAGTACATTCCCAGTGGTGCCAGCAAAACCTTTGGACCAGAAGCTAAGTTCTGGCTGGTCTCCGACGATCAGCGGCGGCTGCCCACCATCTTCGACGTTGTTCTGCAACCCGACGGCGGAACCGAATTCTTGCGCCATTAACTGCATCGAGAAATCGCCAGTGAGCGCATCGGTAGAGCGTGTGTAACCTGAAGTTCCTCCTTCAAGCCAGGCCTCAGCGGGCGTGGTCGTGCCCGCGATCTCAAAGCTGCCGTTGGCGAACGCATTCACAGTGGCCGCCGAGGCGATGGACGTTAGGCTCAGCAGTGACAACGCTGTCACCCCAAGCACGACAAGACGTAGATTCTTCACTCCAGACATTTGCTACTCCCTGGGCAGACTTGCCCGACAATTCTGCGTTGATCGCAAGTAGCTACACTGCCACAAGCAAAACAACACAAGTTAGTGGTAACTCCCAATAGCAGTGAATCTATTCCCCGACAAAACAATGCACTCGTCGCAACGTGCGACCGCATTTGAAGAGCGAACTAACAGCGGCCAACAAGAGCAGCCAAGCCGTACTTGGTTCGGGCACGCCCGTACTTACCGTCAGCAGGCTGCTTGAGGAACCCCCAAGCCCAAAGTTGGACTTCCAAAGATCGTAGTCCGCAACGACGACGGTTGGCGCTCCGGTACCGTTGTTGTTCAAGACGTCCGAATCGCCGCCCAAGTTGTCCCGCCATAACGTGTAGTCGGCGAGGTTTACTTGGGCATCAGCATTGAAATCACCCGGTAGCCCATCACTGATAACAACCGAGACATCGTCGATCTCCAAGGTGGCGAAGCTACCGGCGGCACCTCCTGTGGCGGACACGAACTGCAGCGTTACTCCCTCGGCAACGTCGGGGCCCAGGCCCGTAGTGAAGTTAAAGAATGTCCAATCAGCAGGCGAATCGGCCGGGTTTGGAGAAAACAGAGTGTATGTATCTTCTTTCGATACACCTCCCCCATCCTGCTCCGAGAAGAACTGGGCGAAAAAGACGCCGCCGACGCCCCATTCGGCGCGTGCCCAGAAGCTGATGTCGGCGACCTGCCCTGGTTCGACTAGCCCAATCCCAACATTGGCTTGCTTGATGACGGCCCCGGAGGCTAGCTTCTGATTGTCAAGCTTGCCGTGGAAATTGCCCGAGAAAGGTGATTCGTCAATGACTTCAAACGTTTGGCCATCGATGGGTACGGTGAAGTCCTCCCAGCCAACTAAGTCGCCGCGCTCAAAGTCGCCATTAAATGTGACCTCAAATTGCGCTGCCGCTTGCTGGCCGCAGCAAGCGATGATGAAAATCACCGCTACTCTATACGATGCCCTAAGTAGTTCGTTCCACGACATGGGTAGTGCTCCACACATTGACTATTTTGAGAACGATTCCGCTTTTTTGCCCGCGACCGCACCAACCGCTCTAGCAATTACATGAAAAAGCTTTGGGCGTCTTACGTCTCTCCTGACGAAACACGCCGTCCGCCGATCGCGACGGGACTAAATCGATCCGCCACGCCAAACGCCAAATGAGCGGATGGCGCCAGTCTCACAGAGTTAGGGGGAACAGATAAAACTTCGCCAAGCTCGCAAGATGAGCAACAACAGCTGGCAAATCAGGGGCGTCGTCTGATCCATCACGACCAATCAAGTTCGATCCGGCATCGCAGAGGCCGCCTACTGCCATTCATGCAAAACAAAAAGTAACATAAAGTAACAGTTAACAACTAGTGTTACCAGATAAACTGTCCGTGTCAACAATTCGATCGAAAAAATCCGTAGAATGGGTCGCGTCGCGACGCACGAATCAGGGGAAGAGAAGCGATTAGGAGTGATTTCGGCCGCTTTCTTGACGCGACGCAACCGTTGGTTATACTGGAGAGAAACAGTTACATTATTTGCGGGGATCGTTCAACGACTCATTGGAAAAATAGATAATGGCGTCCATTCGACAAGTGGCCAAGGAGGCTGGTGTTTCGATTGCCACGGTATCCCGCGTCATCAACGGTGCGGATACGGTGGCCCCCAAGCTACGTCGCGACGTCTTAAAGGCGGTCGAAGCGTGTGGCTACTCCCCAAGCACGGGCCGGCGTGACAGCGCTGAGATTGCACTTATCTACACGGGCGTGTTTACCATTGGCTCACCGTACGACTCGGCGTGTGTCGAAGGTATGGTTGCAGCGATGCGGGATACCCGCTTCGATTTGTCGGTGATCGATATACGGCGAGACCGAACGAAGAACGAGTCGATGCGTCAGTTCTTTGCTCGCAAGGGAATTCGGGGCGCCATCGTGCGTTGCACGATCGAGGAGCGGCCGATGGTACAGGAAATGGCATCGGAGGGGCTTCCGATGGTGGTGCTTGGCGACCATTTCGATCACCCGTCGCTAACCTTCGCGTACACCGAATCAGAAATCGCGAGCAGAGAAGCAATCGAGCACCTGCTATCTCTTGGCCACAACCGAATCGCATTTGCCGCGTGTCACCGTGAGGATGGAGATCATGCGGACCGGCTGAGAGCATTTCGCGACGTGCTTGGCGATGCGGGTTTCTTGGATGAAGATCTGATCTTTCGCGTGCCGCCGTCGCGCCGCGATGGCGGGCCAATCGTGAGAAAGCTCATGAGCCTGCCCGACCGACCGACGGCGATGTACATTGCCGATCCACTCATTGCGGCTGGCGCCATCAACGAGGCGCACCACATGGGGGTGAGAATTCCCGGCGACTTGTCGATCGTTGGTTTCGACGATACGGATATGCGGAACCTGTTATTTCCAAGGATGACTTCCGTGTGCCAAGATTCGACAGCGCTGGGTCGATCGGCTTTTAAGCTTGTAGAGGCGTTGGTGGAGGGCAAAGAGGGCTCGCCGCCGGGTTCCAAGAGGCAGACCGCCTGGCTAGAAATCCATGGAACGACCGGACCGCCACCACCTGAAGTTCATCGCGTGTTACCTTCGGGTGGGCGATTGGCGGTGACTCGCTGAGAGCAACCGCGTGCCGAAGCTCGGCGCGAAATTCCCTGGCGCCGCCGATGAAATGCTCGGCTCGCCCCAGACCAGCAAACGCTGGCTCGCCCCAGACCAGCAAACGCTGGCTTGCTCCGACCACGGCTTATCGCGCGTCGTCTTGCAGTTTGATCTGGTTCAGCAGGCGTCGCATCGATTCGACGCGGTCTGGATGTGCGGCGGCCAGGTTGCTTTGCTCGTGTGGATCGGCAGCAAGGTCGAACAGGGCACCCGGTTCATCGATGGTGGCACTCTTCCAAGGGCCCAGCTCATCGCGTGTGTTGCCTGGACTAATGTACTTCCACTTTCCTTGTCGCAGCGCCAGCCCGTTAGCCTCATGCACTAAATGAGAGCGGCCAACGGGGTCCCTGCCAAGCAACGCTTCACTCTGCTCCCGGCTGTCAATGAAGGCGTCTACCTGTGCTTTCGCGCCTGCTAGTGCACTAAGGCTCGCGGGAAAGTCGACTTGGCCCACCAGAGCGTCACTGGTCGATCCAGGGCGGATCTCCCCGGGCCAACGCACGATCAGCGGCACTCGTGTGCCGCCCTCGAACTTTGAGTACTTTCCAGCGCGAGAATCGCCAGACGGTTGGTGCTCGCCAAGACGCTCGACAGCTTGGTCGTGGTACCCATCATCCAGCACAGGCCCATTGTCCGACGAGAAGAGAACGAGCGTATTGTCCGAGATTCCTAGGCTATCCAACGTGTCGAGGACCTCACCGACACACCAATCGAGCTGCGCGATGGCGTCGCCACGAGGGCCCATATCGGTCGCGCCGACAAATCGGGAATGGGGTACACGAGGGACGTGGATGTCGTGCGTGGAGAAGTACAAGAAGAAGGGGCCATCTCGATGTGTTTCTAGGAACGTTTTTGCCTTCTCCGTGATTACGTCTGCCATGTCTTCGTCGACCCAACGAGCTTTCTCCCCGCCAGTCATGTAGCCGATTCTTGAAATGCCGTTGACGATCGTCGCGTTGTGACCGTGCGACCACATCTGCTTGAGCAGGTCTGGACGCTGCTTGCCGGTGGGCTGGTCGCCGATTCGTTTGCCGTAACTAATCTCGATCGGATCGGTGGGGTCGTGGTCAACCACGCGGCCCTGCTCAACGTACACGCAGGGTACGCGGTCGCCGGTAGCCGGAATTAGGAAGTGGTAGTCGAATCCCACGTCACCCGGACCCGGTGATATCAGACCATTCCAGTCGATGTTGCCGGCTCCCAATCCCAGATGCCACTTGCCAACCACTCCGGTGGCGAAGCCGGCGGTCCTCAATCGAGCAGGGAGTGTCTCGGCGCCGGGGTCGATAATCATCTTTGCAGCGCCAGAACGAACGCTCGAGTTCTTCCTGCGAAATGCGTAGGAACCGGTGAGCATTGCATACCGCGAAGGCGTGCACGTCGCTGCAGAACAGTGGGCATCCGTGAATCGAAGTCCCTCTGACGCCAGCCGATCGATGTTCGGCGTCTTTACCGCGGTTGCGCCGTTGCAAGATACGTCGCCATAGCCAACGTCGTCCGCATAAATCAGGACGATGTTTGGCGGGTTTGGATTGGCCGACGCGGGCTGCAGTACGCAAGTCGCGGCGCATAGAGTGACAACTATGGCTTGACGAATCATAGCGAGCCTTGGGAGGATGTAGAGTAAGTGGCTGAAACGATCATCTGGCATCATTGACCGAAACCGATTGGATTGCAACGCTCTGGGGTCGCAAGCCGGGAGAGGTTGCCGTGACGAGCACCTCACCCGCGTCTTGGGTTGCTTGAATCAACAGAAGGCACTTGCCCATGAATGCCTTACGATAATTGACTTTGGATGATGACAGATCGAGTATGTCTCCATTCTCGACACCGATCAGCTGCCCCGGACCTTGAACACTGAACCCAATCAGATTGTCCGCGGCGGGGACGGGTTCGCCAGATTCGTCGACAACAGTAACCTCGACGTGGGCGACGTCGGTTTGATTCGCCGACATCGTTTCTCGGTCGCATTCGAGGTAGACATCCGCGGCGTGGCCTGCGGTCCGAACCGATTTGTCGGTGACCGGCTGGCCGTTCGATTTGGCAACCACGCGTAGCTCGCCCTGTTTGTAGGGAACCATCCAGACGATCTGCATTTCATCGGTCATCGGCTGCTCGCCAAGGGACTGGCCGTTGAGAAAGAGTTCTGCAGATTCCTGATTCGTGTAGACCACGACGGGGATTTCTACGTCTTCCTTGCCCGGGTGAGTCCAGTGTGGCAGCAGATGAACCATGGGAGTCGACGACCACTGACTTTGATACAGATAGAAGTGATCTTTGGGGAACCCGGCAAGATCGATCACACCAAAGTTGTCCGTCCGCGCGGGCCAGCCGAACGATTCGCCAAGGTAGTCGAACCCGGTCCAGCGAAATGTGCCAATGAAGTAGGGAAGCTGTTTCGCCATTCGTAGTTCGTCCCGCACGCACATCCGTACGAACGCATTGTCGTACGACGAATGATACCTAGGATGAACATCCGCGAAGATTTCTTGCTCGGTGAGGTCTGGAATCTTGTTCACCTTAGGTTCAAGCTTGCGCCACTTGGCAAGATGACCTTTACCCCCTTGCTCCCAAGGGGCGGGATTGTCGCGCGTGCGGTACGACGTCTTGGTGCGATACACCCCACGAGTTTGGGATGAGTGGGTGATCTCCGTACCGACGATTGGCCTGTTCGGGTTATTCTTGTGAAATCTCTCGATCGCCCCGCGATACTCGCCATGGCCATTGAATCCGGCGACGTCGATGTGCGGACCACGATAACCGCGGCCTTGAGTTATCGGGCGAGTGGGATCAAGAGCGTGAACGAAATCGACTAATTGCTTCTGGTCATCATTGGTCCACCCAGGCACCTCGTTGCCAATGCTCCATATTACAACCGACGGGTGATTGCGGTCACGACGTACGAAGTCTTCTAAATCGCGCCGCCACCAATCATCGAAGTAGAGCCCGTAATCGGCAGGCACCTTTGGTTTTCGCCAACCGTCGAACGCCTCGTCCATGACCATGAGTCCAATTTCGTCGGCCATTTCGTAGAACTCAGGTGCAAACGGGTTGTGCGACGTTCGTATCGCATTGGCCCCCATTTCCTTCAGCAGCAGCAGGCGTCGGCGCAGTACATCCGCGGGCACAGCGGCGCCAACTGGTCCGGCGTCGTGGTGCATACAAACGCCTTGAAGCTCGATTTCCTTACCATTCAATAGGAAGCCCCTGTCTACAGTTGCGCAGACTTCGCGAATGCCGGTACGGGTATCGACGGCATCGACAATCTCATCGCCTTGTCGAACAATACTTCGAAGTGTGTAGAGTTGTGGGGTCTCCGGAGTCCATAAGCGTGGGTTGTTGACATTCAACTCGCAAGTGACTGTGTTTTCGGCCCCGCTCTCCACTTCAACCCGTTCGAGGGCGGTTGCCACTTGACTTCCCTGGCCGTCGACCACAAGAGTCTCGAGCGAGATCTCACGTGACTCGTCGTTTTCGTTGACCACTTCCGTCGCGACCCGTAACAGGGCCTTTTCCGGTGAAACCTGCTCAGCGACAATCTGCGTTCCCCAAGTAGGAACGTGAATCGGATCGACAGTGGTAAGCCATACGTGACGGTAAATCCCCGAACCGGTGTACCATCGCCCGGTGCGGCCTCCGCTATTGTCGACTCGCACCGCAATAATGTTGTCGCCGGAGTCTAGGCAATCGGTGATGTCGTACCAGAAGCTGACGTAACCATAGGGCCGCCTGCCAACGTGCTGACCGTTTACCCAAACGTCGCTGTTCATGTACACTCCGTCGAACTGCAGCAGCACTCGTTGGCCGGCCCACGAGTCGTCCCACGTTAGGTGCTTGCGGTACCACCCGACCCCAGTTGGTAGGTAGCCGCCCGATCGACCGGCAGGATGATCTTTGTCGTAGGTGCCTTCGATGCTCCAGTCGTGCGGAAGGTTCAGTTCTCGCCACTTGGAGTCGTCGTACTTTGGTTGCTTCGCGTCGGCAGTGTCGCCGAGCTCAAACAACCAATCGAAGTCAATGGACCGTCGAATGCGTGGGCCACCTGCTTGTGGTACTGGTTGGGCCCAAGCCGTGGCGAGGCAGCAAGATACGAGCAGGACCAACGGCGCAAAGCGCAGCGTAAATGGAGAGATCATAATATCTTTGCTATGGAGACGTAGCCAAAGAACGGCTTGCCGACGATCCGGGCGGGTCTGAACGCTCCGCCATCTCAAACTCACTCGCCTGCGGCCTCATTGGCGAACGATTCATCTGGGTCGATGCTATACTTTCCCAGAAGGTACTGAGCAACTTGTTGACATTCTTGGGGTGTGAGAGCCGCATTGAATATCGCTATCTCACCGATATTACCCACAAAATAACCTTTCGACTCTCGATGGCGCCCTATGTACTTTGGCGAGTCAGTGGCAGCCGAGGCGGCGGCGCCCCCTTCGCTCAACAGTCTGCCGTTGCCATACAATCTAGATTTGTCCTCTGATGCATTGTAGACGTAGGTGACAAGCGTCGGCTTTTCCTCTTCTAGACCTGGCGCCTTCAACCAGCTCCCGTGCATCACCTGCTCGTTGGTAAGACCGGAGTACATTCGCCCCATCAACTCGTCCCGCCAAGACCGCGAGACGACGATATTCGGAGGACCGTTAAAATTGATCAGCATGGCCGCCTTCTGCTTTGCAATATCGTGCCTGTGGCATTCGAATACGCAAAAGAACGTGACATCGTTGCCCGTCGCGAGTGGAGCCGTTACCAGAAACTGCTTGCCGTCAAAATTTATGGCCGGTCTTCCGTTGATGCCGTCTTGTACCAACCGTGGGCGCCTAGGTGGGCGGACCTGCCAAGCGTTTTCGCGCCGCCGATTGTCGTCGTACAGCAGATCGTCCCATGAAGAGACTCGGCCTTGCTCGTCCGTCTGAACACCGAGGTTGGCATCGAGCCACAATACCAAGCCTTTGCCAGAGGGGATGCCGTTCTTGGCCGGCTCGCTCAGGGGTGGAGGTGGTTGGTTTTGATCGAAGCGCACGAATGCGTTGGGGCGCGCACGGCGCTCGGCGAGTTCAAGGGATTCGCCGTCCACTAGGGCTGCCATGTCGGTGGTGAGGTGCAAGTCTTCGCTAAATCCGCCCTCTTGAAACTCATGTTTCTTGAGGATGACTTCGCCTTCGAATACATGCGTCTCCGCAGTCCCGTCTTCTAGAACCTTCAAGCCAAACTCGGTCCCTAGATCGACCGATTCGTACGACGGCGTACCGACTATAAAGCCATGCGCACGTTCAGGGACCTGAGCGGTGAGCTTTCCGGAGTGAAGAAATCCCCGGCTGGCGGAAACCACCTCGAATTGGGCGGGTCCCTCAAGCGTGACGAGGGCGCCGTCGCCGAACTCGACAACCATCAACCCGCGCCCGATATTCACCACCTGTCCAGAGTCGAACTCTGATGCCGTTTCCATCCCCCAACGTTCCGATTCCCAATCGCAGTCGATCTTATCGATCACTCGGGCGGTGAACTGAGGAGTTTCTTCGGGCGACTGTGGTTGAATCCACATGACCACGGCGACCAGACTGGCGGCCAACGCAAGGAGTCCCGCAGCCCAGCGCGTATGTTTGGCTGCCTTTGACGTTGCGGTGCCCACGAGCCTGTCCGACGTCGGTCTACCGGTCGTACGGTTGACCCCGCCAAAGTTGTGGGTCAACTTCGCGTGCATCGACAAGCAGTGATGATACTCGCGAATCGCAGGGTCGCCTTGGCTCAGCAATTGCTCCAATTGTTGAAGGCCCTGACGATCGAGTTCTCCGTCGCAATAGGCCCAAGCCAGCTCTTGAATTCGGTCGAGTTGGTTCTTATCCATAGCTATGCCCCCTCAGCGATCTTGAGTCGCCGCTCCACACAACGCATCAGCCTGGCACGAATCTTCTTTAGGGTCTCAAAAACCGTGCTCTTCGCCAGTCCGACTTCTTCGGCGATATCTACCACGGCGATTCCCCGACGATAACGCATCGTTAGCAAGTTCGAGTCCTTCGAGGACAGCTCGCCGAGACATGCGTTGAGGGCATCCATCGAATCGGATTGGCGGCTGTCTTGCCGCGCTTCATCGAGGGCTAGATCGGCGATGTGCGTCAATACGTCTTCGCTCAGGTGAAGCACTTTGGGCTGCCCGCGCAGGTAGCGAAAGACTTCCAGGCGGGCGACACCACATGCCCATGTGACGAAGTTCTTCTCTGGGTCGTACTCCGACCACTTCTTCCAAAGCACGACACTGGTTTCTTGAACCACCTCTTCGGCATCTTGAACCGACGGAAGTAGGGTTTGGACGAACCTAAATATACTAGGTTGGGCATTGGCAAAGGTGCGAACGAACCTCTCGGCAGACGCTGCGTCAATACAGTTCTTGTCGTGCATTGTTGCCACACTCTGATTGCATTGCCGGAATGCGTGCCCGCCTATGGAATCGCCCATTGGCGGTGCAGGGCACCGAAGCGAAGCAAATCTAATTCGATCAACCAGTTATCGCGCGCTGCCGGGAGAATGTCTGGCGAATTCTGGGCAAATCGAGCAGTTTTCTTCGGCACACGGTTAGAAGCTGGTCAAAAACCAAATCGTGCGATTTTCTTCCAGACTCTCAATGCACCTAGCGCGATAAAGACCTGAAGAGTGCGTTCGCCCACATGGACGTTCGCCTAAACCAGGTGGTTACTTGTAGTTCGCTTCTCAGCTCATCGCAAGCGACCGTTGCCGATTCATCGATATTCGCGACTTTGGTCCGGCACTGCTGCCCGCATCGCCGACGTGGGGCGGTTGCCCCAATAGGCTGGTATCACAGGAGATTCTCGTCATGCAAGCTTTCGCAAGGTTCCGTTTGATTTGCCTGCTCACTATCACTCTCGGTTTGTCACATTCGGCAGTAGCCATCACGGTGTTCGAGGCCGACTTTGAAGGCTCGACGCCGAATATCTCGATTCCCGTAGTGCCGGACGACGATGGTCTCGGTGGAGGGAGCGAGACGAATGCCAATGCCGGCACGGCCATTGGCTCGTGGACTGGCAACAACGCCAACAATCTTTTTGGCGGCGTATTCGCCAATGCAGGCGGCACGAACAACGCCCTGTTGATCGACAGCGTCCTTGCCGGAAATGCCTCTACTGTGGACTTAGACTTCGCCAGTTCGATTGACCTGACTACGAACACCACGACATTCGAGTTTGACATTTTAGCATCGCGTCAAGGCACCGGTCGACGCTTTCGCATCGCCTTTGACGACGAAACGCTCGGTACGGATGCAGACACCGGTAATGCCTATCAACTCCTATTCGAACATGCCGATACCAAGAGTTTTGGGTTTCGGGGCGACGACGGGGCGAATCAATTCCTGGGCTCCGCGAATGCTGGATCGGGCGACAGCTTCATCAACCCTACTGACGGCGGTGGTAACGCGCCGACGCCACCCGACGAGATGATCCACGTGAAGTTCCAGATCTTTCCTGGGCTCGCGGCGGACGGACTTGGAAAGTTGTTTGTCGACTGGGATGGCGACGGTAACTTCACTACCAACACTGCTGATGTAACCGACATCAATGGCTTGGCCATCGAGGCTCGAAAACTTGGCTTAGCCGACCTGGATCGCGTAAGGTTCATTTACAACGGTAGCGGCGCTCGGGGCGTCTGGTTGGACAATCTGACGATTTCGTCAGAGGTCGGTATGCCTCTAGTGGACGGCGACGTGGACGGCGACGGGTTTGTCGAAGGCGTCACCTTAAATCCAGACGGTACGGTCTCTGAGCTTGGAGACGATCTTGGGCCGATTGTGAGCAACTTCTTCACCAACGTAACTAGTCGCGAGGAAGGCGACCTTGTCGCCCCGTTCGGTTTGGTTGACTTCGCCGATTTCCGCGAGTGGAAGGACAACGCACCGACTCCGCTCACGCAGGCGCAGATTGCCTCGATATTCAATGGCGCGATCACAGTACCCGAACCCTCAACTGGACTCCTATTAGCCGGTCTCATGTTGGTGATCCTAGGCCAGCGACAGGCGCGGCGTTGGATCGCTTAGCCGTCTCGACACCTGCAGCCTCATCGATCTTGCTTCTTAACTCACAGCTTGTCTGAGGAATCCAATGAGTCTTCATATAACTAAGCATCTTCGCGTGGCCGCGGCGACTGCGATCACCATCGCCATTTGGGGCACGGCCGCCGGCCAAACTGACTTCTCCTGGGTGCCGAATTCGGGCGACGGCCCGCAGAACTGGGACGTCGCTGGCAACTGGCTCGAGACCGGTGGGGCGGCTGTCGCAGTGCCAAATGGATCGCTCGCCCAAACTGCGACCATCGACAGCGGAGGCACTGCCCAGGTGAGCAACACGCCCGCAGCGCCCGGCGGGATCACGGTGGCCGGTGGGAGCACCCTGCAGATTCAAAATGGTGGCAACCTGGCCACACAGTTCGACTTCAACGCACTGGTTACCGCCGGCGTTCAAATCGGAGTCGATGGTGGTGGCGTAGGAACGGTGGTCGTGGAATCGGGCGGATCGCTTGACTCGGCGAGCGAGCTACAAGTCGGTCAAGGCGGTGTCGCGGGATCACTGATCGTTGAGTCGGGTGGTTCGGTGAGCACCTTTGGTCAGTTGCAACTCTTTGGAAACAATAGCAGCTTGATCGACCTCTCCGGAAGTGCTTCGATAATGTCGAGTGGTGCCGCAGCGATCAATCGCCGCCTCCGAATCTCAGGTCCTGACGTCACATTCACGGCACCCACGCTCACTACCAACGAAAACACGGTGATTGCGCCCGTAATCTCGGCCGGCACCCATTCGCTGATCGACATCACGGGTACGGCCAGCATTGACGGATCGATCGAAGCCGACCTTTCGAATGCTCCAACGACGGTCGTCGGGACCACTTGGAATTTGCTCAAGGCCGGTAACATTGCCGGCACGTTCGCATCCGTGACGTCGACCGGCGGCGCATTGGCGCCAGGCGTCGTCGTGGTGGCCAACACCATCGACAACCCCGATGACGGAGGAGCTACCGAGCTCGTTCAGCTAGCCATCGAGGCCAACCTGTACCTGGAAGTGAACCCGACTACGGGTGCCGTCGCGATTAAGAGTTCCGACTCCACGCCAATCTCCATCGACGGTTATCGAATCGCGTCGCCCGGCGGACATCTGAACGGCGTTTGGAATAGTCTATCCGACCAATTCCCAAGCCTACCTGGTGACTGGATTGAAGTAGAGACCGCAAACACAGCGTTGAGTGAGTTGCAGGCAGTTAACACGACCGCGGTATCGAGTGGCACAACTCGGTCGCTCGGCACACCCTTCCTGCCCAACGCCACGCAGTTCGGTCAATCGTTGGACGACTTGACGTTCACCTACTCGTCGCCTGACGGCGACGTCATCGGCGATGTTGTGTACACCGACGAACTGGCAATTCAGAACAATCTGGTATTGATCGTTGACCCGACGACCGGGGACGCGCAAATCAGGAACGCCTCGGGCTTCACAGTCGAAGTTGAAGGCTACGTGATAGAAGTCGACGAGGCTGGTGTGAGCCTCGACCAAACCGGGTGGAATAGCTTGACGGAGCAAGGGCTAGGTGGCTGGGTTGAGGCCGTGCCTACCGAGGCGGACGACACGCTCATTGAGCTTGACGTCGATACGCCGACGCAGTTTGCTTCCGACGGAGGGTTCAACATTGGCGATCTGATTGCCGGCAACTTGCCTGGAGGCCTTACGGCAGATGACTTCAGCTTCCAGTATCTGCTTGCCGGAGAATCGTTGCTGGCAGATGGCGCGGTGCTATTTCAGGCGCTCCCAGCATTATCGGCGTTACCCGGCGACTACAACGGCGATGGAGTCGTGAACACCGCCGACTACACGGTATGGCGCGACAATCTTGGCGCACCAACGGAGGCTGCCCTGAATGGCAATGGAGACGGCTTGAATGGAGTCGATGTCGGTGACTACACGCGCTGGAAAGCCAATTTTGGCAACACGTCCGCCGCTTCGCTCCAGCTGGCGTCCAGCGCCGCGGTGCCGGAGCCGACCGCAGGCATCCTTGTGTTGTTTGCCACCACGTTAGCGCAGGTCGCTCGCCGCGCAGGAACTGAAGATGCGAACCTTTACAACTCTTGATTCCTTGGACCTGGAGAGACTAATGAAGTGCAATCTGATGTTGCGTGTTGCAACGACGGCTGTCTTGTCTACAGTACTAGCTGCCAACGCCGGCGCGGCTACTTTGTTTCTTGCCGACTTTGAAGGCTCGACCCCGAACGTGACAAATCCGGTGATGCCCGACGATGGAGGCGCCGGCGTCGGAAGCGAGGCCAACGCGAACGCAGGTACCACCGTGGGGACTTGGGAAGGAGGCGACTCGTCCGACGTATTTGGCGCGGTATTCGGCAACGCTGGCGGCACCAACAATGCTTTGCTGGTCGACAGCGTGCTGGCGGGAAATGCAGGGAACGTGTTTCTCGACTTTGGTTCCGGCGTCGATGTGCTCACCAATGACGTCTTGATCGAGTTCGACATGCTGGCGTCCCGTCAGGGAGCTACCAACCGGCGCGTACGCTTGGGCATCAATAGCGGAACGACCAGCATGTACCAATTGGTGTTTGAGATGGCCCCTACCAAGATGTGGGGCTTCCGCGGCGACGACGGAGCCAATCAGTACATTGCCACGGCGGACCAGGGGGCAAGCACGGGCGGCGCCTTCGGCAATACAGTTGACGGCGGCGGAAATGCCCCGGACGACTTGGTCCGCGTGAAGCTCGAGATTGCCGCCGGCGCGGTCGATGACACGCGCGCCAAGCTGTTCGTCGATTGGGATGGCGACGGGAACTTCACCACGTCCACGGGCACGGTGGAAGACGTAAATGGCGGCGCCGTTGAGTTTCGCAACGACACCATTACCTCGCTCGACCGGATCCAGTGGATCTACAACGGCAGCGGCGCGCGGGGCATGTGGCTCGATAACATTTCGGTCACGTCCACGCAAATCCCGGAGCCATCGACGTTAATGGTTGCCAGCATCGCCGCGATGGTACTCATCGTCGCGAATAGAACTCGCTAACACCGGCCATGCGTGGAATGTAGGTCTAAGAACTGGAACGTGAGTGGCGGCCAGGCTTCCGCGCTTGTGGGCAGCGGCGCGGTTGTCTGGTTTTTGTTGAATCAGAGCCTCGACGCTGACAGATAACGAAATGGTCCGAAGAACTTCGCATGCTTGAGAATCGATGGCACAATTCGACCCTGCTGTTATTGGCCGTATCGGCCATGGCGCCGACACCCATCGTGCATGCACAGGCATGGAGCTTCGTTAGTTCGCCCGATGTGTTCAATTCCGATGTCGGTGACATCTCTGGCGGGACCGATGCGGCGGTTACGGCCACGTTTCCTGATTCCCAAGCCTACGTTGCAGCGCTGCAAGGGCTGACTTCGCAACGTACGCTCAACGGCGGTAGCAACAGCATCACTCCCACTGCGGCGGCGGCGTACAACGCGCTGTTTGCCGAAATGCAGGCAAACGCGGGCGGATCGGCCGATACATTCTTGATCGCTGGCGATCTCATTAACGGGCGATGGCCTCAGAACTCCAATTCGCTGACTACCAATTTCGGCGGTGGCAACACGGCCGGCGGAATCGACAATGCGGCCGACATTTACTACTCGTGGTACCGCGAGCTATTCCGGCAACACGGTTTTACCTCGCCGATCGCGGCCATCGGCGACCACGACATTGGCGACAATAGCTGGTCGGTCAATTCGTCGCGGGCTAACAACGTTGATCACATGAAACGTGCCTTCGGTCGGAATATGGTCGATCCACTCGGGCTTCCCGCAACCTTCAACGGTGTGAGTTCCCTGGCCCCGGCGGGTCTTGGTGAATACGACGAGGGCTCGTTCGTCAAACAGGTGAACAATGTGTTGTTTGTCACGGTCGATGTCTTTCGATGGGAGGGAGGCAATCAGCAACTCGACAGCCTGTTTGGCGCCGTGGCCCCAGAGATCACGGGAACGGTTGGCGACGCATCGACCCATCTTGGGTGGCTCGATGCAGTGCTCACCGCCGCGGACAACGACCCATCGCTCGACCACGTGATCGTCCAAGGACATACGCCTGTCTTGCCTGGGGTGCGCGGCCAGTCGTCCAGCGGAATGCGGATGCGCGATCGCGACGATTCGCCCTTCTGGCAGGTGCTACGATCGCACGACCAGTCCTCTGGTGGAAAGGTGCGAATGTACTTTGGTGGCGAAGTACACACGGTGACTTCGACCAGAGACACCGACAGCGAAATCGTGCAACTAGTCCACGGCAATCCGCCGTTGGGAGGCGGCGAAACCAATTATGTGGTCTTCAATGTCGATGGCAAACGGATCGAGGCGGAACTCTATCAAACGAATCTCATCGGCGGCGGGGGCGGATACTTTCAAGTTAGCGGAAACAACAGCAACAGCCCGAGCGGGTTCGACACAAGCCAGAAGACGGGTTCCCTATTGATCGACGCCAGTGGTCCGCAAACGCAATACGAGACGAGTGGGTATCTCGACTTTGTCGACTATCGGGGCCTTCTGGCACACTACGCATTTGACGACCCGGCTGAGGCCAGCCAGTTTACTAACAGCGGCTCGCTCGGCGATCTTTACTACGACCTCAATACTAACGGCGATGCTGCAACCATTGCCGATGGCCGGTTCGGCCGAGCGCTCGTACTGGATGGGAGCGGAGACTTTGCTCGCACGGCAGGCGGGCTGGCGCCGATTACTGAGGGTGAGCAACGCACCATCTCGGCCTGGGTCAATACAACCGAGTTCGGGACCAGCGCGATATTTGGTTACGGTCAAGACAACGCCGCCAATGGCGAGTTCAATCTGCATCTTGTCAACGGGCAGCTTCAACTCAACATCGACAGCGGAATCAGTGCGGCTGCGGGGAATGCCGCCATCAACGACGGTGAGTGGCACCACGTTGCGGTTGTGCTGCCGGGCGCCCACGCTAACGATCTTGGGGATGTCCAGTTTTTTGTCGACGGCGTTCAGTATGCCTCACGTACCAGCTATCCCGACCGCGAGATTCGCACGTTTGGTGGATCGCAGAGCAAGCTTAACATTGGTGCCAACGCTGAGAACCTCAATTCGACGCAGCAGTTTGTCGGACGAGTCGACGATGTCGCCATGTGGGGATCGCCACTTACTCCGGCAATGGTCCGATCGTTGACGATCGTGGGTCTACAGCCGGAGCTTGGGTACAACGCTTCGGAGGTCGAGGTACTGTTCGACCTGTTTGCCGCCGGTTCGGGGCAGGCGTCGGTCGGAGGTCTTCAGTGGCGTAACGAAACAGGACTGAGCGGCGTTGGCGGCGACGTCGCTCGCGCTGGCCTGTATGAGTTCTCCGTAGTGCTCGACGAGGCGGGAAATGGGGTCGTTGGCCAGGCTCTGTTGGTGCTGAGCGTTGACCGCGACACCGGATCGGTCGTACTTACAAACGTCGCCGATTCGGCGCAGCCAATTGGCGGCTACACGATTTCCTCTGAGGCCGGTTCGCTGCAACCGGGCGACGGCAACTGGCAGAGCTTTTCGGATCGGGGCCGGCCTGGTTGGGTCGAGGCGAACCCAACCACCGTACGGCTGAGCGAACTCAACGTGACCAATGGCGATCTGCTCGCCGTCGGCGAATCGATCAATCTTGGTACTGCATTCCAGCCATCGCCGTCGGAGTTTGGCCAAGTGGTCGATGATCTTCATTTCACGTACATCGCACCCACTGGCGAGGAGATTTCCGGCTTCGTCGACTACACCGGCAGCGACGTCAACAATTTAGCACTTGTCGTCGATCCGACAACCGGCGCTGCCGAGTTGCGAAATGCTTCGGGATTCGACATACCACTCGGCGGCTACACGATCGTTTCGGATAAGGGACTGCTGAACGTCGACGGATGGACGAGCCTGCAAGCTGCGGGAATCGCGGGTTGGATTGAAGCGAATCCAACGAGCGATCGAATCTCGGAGTTGAGCGTGTTGGGTGAGGTCGTGCCGGGCGGGACTGGCTTTACGCTTGGCGACCTGTTTACCGGTGAGATTTCGACAGATGGCCTGGCGCTGGAGTACTATCTAGAGGGAGACGACCCTTCCGTCGTTCGCACGGGTCGGGTACTTGTGCAGTCGCTCTCGACCTTGCCGGGCGACTTCAACGGCGACGGTGTTGTGAACACCGCCGACTACACCGTATGGCGCGACAACCTCGGCGCTCCCACCGAGGCGGCTCTGATGGGAAACGGTGATCGAATGCTCGGCGTCGACAACGGCGACTATCTGCTTTGGAAGCAAAACTTTGGTAGCATGTTGCCAGCCGTGCTATCTTCTCACGCTCACGCAACTGTGCCCGAGCCCGCGACACTTACGATCATTTCGGTCTGGGCGACCCAATTGTTACATCGATTCTGCACGACTCGTGGGGCGTCGGGCCGGAAGAGTCCGTCCGCATCCAAGTCGGAAATAAGGAGTATGCAATGAGAGTTGCGAATACGGCTGATACTGCCAGGCATAGCCAATCGGGGTTCACGCTGGTCGAGTTGCTCGTGGTGATTGCAATCATTGGTATCCTTGTCGGGTTGCTGCTGCCGGCAGTTCAAGCAGCCCGCGAAGCGGCTCGCCGAAGCCAATGCCTCAACAACATGCGCCAGCTTGCGTTGGGTTGCCACAACTATGAATCGACCAACGGATTTTTCCCGCCTGCTGCGGGGTTGGGGCCCTACAGCCACGTTGCGGAAGTCTTGCCGTTCATCGAACAGCCAGCCTTACACGATAGCATCAACTTCGACATGCGTTGGGATCAGTCAGTCAATGAAGGCATCCGGCTCGTCGAGTTGGCGTCGGTCAAATGTCCCTCGCAAAAGGCGCGGGAATCGGTCGGCCTAAACAACTCGAACGTAGAAGAGTTGCCAATACGCAATCACTATTTCGCGGTTACTGGTGCCAAGGCCAACGACGAGTGTCCGTTACCTAGCGGATCACCTTTGCCCTATACGGTCGGGGGGTGCGAAAAGAACGGCGAAAGACGGGGAGGCAATACCACGAACGGCATCATGTATGCCCACAGTGAAACGAAGGTCGCTCAGATTACCGACGGAACGAGTCAGACATTTCTGCTGGGCGAGCTTTCGTGGGACTATGCCCCAGACGGTCGTGGGCCCGCGGGCAACGTTGACGTTCGGGGGTGGTATGTGGGCCACGCCAACAAGACTGCCATCAGCCGAGCGACAGCAAAGAAACGGCTCTCGAACAATGGAGTTGGCACGCGGCTCTACAACGCCATGCACATACTGCATCCCATCAACTCGGTGGGCTTCAGTCCAGTCCTAGTTAACGGCCAACCAGTTCAATTGCCAGCACGCTTGCACGAGGCTAGCTTTGGCAGCAAACACCCTGGCGGATGTCATTTCGCGCTTGCCGATGGCAGCGCAAACTTTGTGAGCGAAAACACCGATATCCACGTCCTAAAGCTCTTGGCATGCCGTTTCGACGGCCGGATCATTCAGGAAGGACTCTAGGAATTATGATCGCGCGTTGGAACCTTGTAGTACTTGCCGCTTGCGTCGCGATTGCTGGCTGTCGGCCAGGCTATCAACTCGAAACCGGCAAGGTTACCGGGCAGGTGACCGTCGACGGTCAACCGGTCAGCAAGGGTTTTGTCATCTTCGTCCCACCGACGGGACGACGGGCTTCTGGACCCATCGGGCCTGAGGGGCGGTTCAGCCTCACGACCTACCGCATTGACGACGGCGCCATCGTTGGACCGCACTCAGTAGGGATCGTTGCCTTCGACGACATGGATCAATACTACAGAGCATTCTATGACGATACGAGCGACTACGAGATGCCAAAAGCAATCGTTCCGGAGCAGTATGGCGATCCGTTTTCGTCCGGATTGACGTTCGAAGTCAAGGCGGGAAGAAATCAGGCAGACTTCCACCTAAAGTCGGAAAACTAACCTTCGTAACGGAGCAGAGATGAGATTTTGTAGTCGACTTAACACGCCGCTCTTGGCGCTCACGCTGATTCTCCCGGTAATTATCGGAATCGCTGTAAGAGCAGACGGTCGCCCAAACATCATATTCATTTTGGCCGACGATCTCGGCTACGGCGATGTTGGATTCAACGGCCAGCGGCATATCCGCACGCCCAACCTCGACCGCATGGCCCGCGATGGCATGGTGTTTACACAGCACTACGCTGGGTCGACGGTGTGCATGCCATCGCGGTGCGCCTTGCTGACGGGTAAGCACATGGGGCACGCAACGATCCGGAGTAACCCACGGTGGACCACTTCTGGCACACCTGTGGATCTCGGCGATGGCGACATCACCGTGGCCGAGGAATTGAAGCGAGCCGGGTACCGTACGGCGGTCATCGGCAAGTGGGGACTCGCCGAGTCGGACGACATGGCCATGCCACTCCGCCAAGGTTTCGATTCGTTCTTCGGCTATCGCCGCCACGGCGCCGCGCATCACTATTACCCCACAAAACTCTGGCGCGACCATCAAAGTTTCGAGATCCCGCAAAACGATCCCCAAACAAAACAAGGCACCTATTCACACGACATGCTCGTCGACGAAGCACTGCGATTCGTCGGCCAGCACGGCAGTGACCCGTTCTTTCTGTACCTTGCGCTTACAATTCCACACTCAGAAATCACCGTGCCAAAGGACTCGAAGGTGCCGTACCTCAATCTGGGATGGCCCGCGCGTAAGATGTCGACGGGTGGCCACTACAAGCACGACCCAGAAGGCAATACCGCGTACGCCGGCATGGTGTCGCGAATGGACCGAGACATCGGACGCCTGCGCGACCTTCTCGAAGAACGGGGAATCGCTGAGAACACACTGATCTTGTTCAGCAGCGATAACGGGCCAGAGTTCGAAAAACGCGACGGCTTGTTCAACAGCAACGGGCCTTTACGGGGAGGCAAGCGCGAACTTTACGAAGGAGGAATCAGGGTGCCGTTTGTGGCCGTGTGGCCAGGTTCCATCGAGGGTGGCAGCGAGTCGGGACACATCTCCGCGTTTTGGGATTTTCTCCCCACCGCGTGCGAAGCGGCCGGCATCGACCCATCGGACCGCTCGATCGACGGCATCTCCTACTTGCCAACTCTTCTTGGCAATTCACTCGATCAAGTCGCGCATGAGTCGCTATATTGGGAGTTCAACGAGAAAGCAGGTCCGATTCAGGCCGTTCGCTTTGGCGATTGGAAAGCAGTTCGCCGACTCGGGGGTAGCTGTACGATCGAACTGTACAATCTGAAGGACGATCTCGGCGAGCAGGTCGATGTCGCCGAGCAGAACCCTCGTGCGGTGGCGCGGGCTGAGAGGTTTATGGCTAGCGAGCGCACCGAGGATCCAGAGTTTGTCCTCACGGCGCGCAGAAAGGTCAAGAAGCAACAGTAATGATTAAAGAGTGTGGTTGCGATTTACCAATACGACCCATTGCGTCCGTCCGGCCGTCCCTGCTACCGCTTTTCCACCTAGTCGTCGTGGTTGGCATCGTGCCGACGTTGCCCGTCGCGGCCAATCCACAGAAACCGAACATAGTCTGGGTGATGGCCGAGGACATCGGTTGCGACCTCGGATGCTACGGCACGCCCGCCGTCCAGACGCCGGTACTCGACCAGATGGCTGCCGACGGGCTGCGACTGACGCGGGCGTATGTCACCGGCCCGATCTGCTCGACGGCGCGGTCGGCCATGATGACTGGGGTATATCAAGAGGCGATTGATGCCCATCACCATCGCAGTCACCGCAACGACGGCTACCGCCTACCATCGCCGGTACGCCCAATAACGCATCTACTGCGCAACGCGGGCTACTTCTGCGCGATTGGTTGCGGATATGGCTCGAAGACCGACCTCAACTTCAAAACGCGCGGCAAGGGCCAACCAAAGCTATTCGACGGGAACGACTGGTCGAAGCGTGCGGAGGACCAACCATTCTTTGCCCATATTCAGCTAAGAGTGACTCACCGAGGCGACTGGTGGGAGTCAGTTCGTAAAGAGTCGGACGATCCAGTCGATCCAAACAGCGTGTCACTGCCTCCTTATCTGCCGGATCATCCGACAGTTCGACAAGATTGGGCGCTCTACTTGGACCAGCTTGAGAAGGCGGACCGCCAAATGGGCCAGATCCTAACGCGCCTGGAGAACGAGGGACTGTTCGACAACACACTAGTTATCTTCATGGGCGACAACGGACGCTGCCACATCCGCGGCAAAGGTTTCTTATATGAGGATGGTATCCGTGTACCGGCGATCGTCCGTTGGCCAAGCCGAATGAACGGCGGAGAGACTTGGGACGGGTTGGTTAGCTCCATCGACATTACCGCCCAAGTGCTTGCCGCAGCCGGCGTCGAACTGCCCAACCATCTCCATGGCCTCCCGTTTCTCGAAGCTGCTTCCAAACCGCGCGATGCGGTGTTTGCCTCGCGTGATCGATGGGACGAAGTGCTTGACAAGAGCCGCTGTGTAGTGACCGATAAATACAAATACATCCGCAACGACATGCCCGAAGTCCGCTGGGATGCCGATCATGATTATGTGGAGCGAAACCGACCAATGTTGTCGGTGTTGAGAGAACTGTACCAGCAGGATCGTCTGACGAGTTTGCAGGCCAGGTTCTTCGAACCCCGGAAACCGTCCGAAGAGCTCTACAACCTCGACGCGGATCCCTACGAGCTGAACAACTTGGCCGATGACCCCGCGTCAAGAACCGTGCTGAACGACATGCGAGATCGAATGCAAACGTGGGAACAATCGATTCGGGCGGACCGAGAGAAGTGGGGTTTGCAGTGAAGCGAGCATCTAGCGACGATTGCGATCGTCGGCACTTGCAGTGGGGCAATCGGAGAACAGCATTACTGCTCGTGATCGTTCTCGCTTTCTCTGCCTGCTGTGGTTGGGGGCAAGCTTCGTCGCCGGCTGATGCCTCGGCTGCGAGACGATCTCCCAACTTCGTCTTCTTCTTGGTCGATGATCTTGGATGGGGAGACGTGGGTTTCAATGGCAGCACGTTTTACGAGACACCCCATATCGACGCTCTCGCCGGTACCGGGGCGACTTTTCCGAACGCCTATGCTGCTTGCCCCGTCTGCTCGCCCACCCGCGGTAGCATCATGACCGGCCGCCACCCGGTGAGGATCGACGTCACGGACTGGCTCAAGGGCATGCCAGAGAACAGGATTCGAGACAAACGACTCCTCCAACCACAAGATCGCGATGAACTGGGCCTTGAGCAGGTGACCATCGCCGAGCATCTCAAAGAGCAGGGTTACCAAACCTTCTTCGCCGGAAAGTGGCACCTGGGAGGCGAAGGCTACTGGCCTGAGGATCAAGGTTTCGACGAGAACATCGGTGGTTGTGACAAGGGCGCACCAAGGTCTTACTATGCGCCTTGGAAGAACCCAAAATTGCCCGAGGGAAAGGAAGGCGAGTACCTGACCGACAAGCTGACGGACGAGTCGATTGCCTTGTTGCGCGAGCGCGACGAGGAGAGTCCCTTCCTTCTGTACCTTTCCTATTACAACGTCCACACGCCAATTCAGGCAAACAAACAATTGGTGGGCCACTTCCAAGAGAAAGCCAACCACCTCCAAGGCAAGACGCCGTGGCGCAAGGAGCATACGGCGAGAACACGCATGCGGCAGGATCAGCCTGCCTATGCGTCGATGGTCGCAGCGACCGACCGTAGCGTGGGCAAGGTTCTGGCCGCGCTCGACGATCTCGGCTTGGCAGACGACACCGTTGTGATCTTCTTTTCCGACAATGGAGGTTTGTCGACCGTACAGAGGCTTGGGCCTACATGCAACCTCCCACTACGGGCAGGCAAGGGATGGCTCTACGAGGGAGGGGTACGTGTACCGATGGTCATCCGAGCACCGCGTGCAACTGCACCAGATACCGTTGTATCGACTCCGGTCGTCAGTATGGACTTCTTCCCGACCATCCTCGAGTTGGCAGGACTTCAGCAGCGACCCGATCTGCATATCGACGGAGTCAGTCTCGTCCCGTTGCTCCAGGGCGACTCGATACCCGATCGCACGTTCTACTGGCATTACCCTCACTACCACGGCAGCCAATGGATGCCTGGGGCGTCGATTCGCGAGGGTGACTGGAAACTCGTCGAGCATTATCATTGGGACAAAACAGAACTATTCAACCTTGCAGACGACCCTGGCGAGCAGAATGATCTGTTCAGGTCACACCCCGACGTAGCGCGGCGCCTGCTGGCGTCGCTTCATTCGTGGCAAGAGGACATTCAGGCGAAACTGCCTGTACCCAATCCGGAATACGTAGCGCCCAGCGCTAGTGAACGATCGCGAATATCGAAGCCATGAAGTACCTATTCGCCCTATTGCTACTGACACCGGTCGCCTCGAGCCTCTCCGCTGAGAGCGACCCACCGAATATAGTCCTGATATTTATCGACGACATGGGTTGGAAGGATGCCGGCTACGCAGGGTCCGACCTGTACGAGACGCCGAATATCGACCGCTTGGCGAGCGAGGGAATGGTGTTTACCGACGCCTACGCCGCCGCAGGCAATTGTCAGCCCAGTCGTGCCTGCCTGATTTCCGGACAGTACACGCCGCGCCACGGCATCTACGCCGTGCGGAGCACCAAACGTGGGCCCGTCCAAGAGATGCGGCTCGAACCGGTACCCAACACGGATGATCTGCCGTCCGACAACTTCACGATTGCCGAGGCGATGCAATCTGCCGGCTACGCAACAGGCATGTTCGGTAAGTGGCATCTGGGCAAAGAAGCTGGAGTGCGCCCGCAAGATCAGGGCTTCGACGTGGTCGATACCATGGATCCTGAAGGGGCGAAGTCGTCGTCGGCTGGCGACCCAAAGTGGATCTACCGCATCACCGACGGTGCCTGCGACTTCATCGAACAGAATCGCGATCGGCCGTTCTTTCTGTATGTGTCGCACCACGCTACGCACATGGGTATCCAAGCGAACAAAGAGATGTTCGCAAGATTCCGCGTTAAGGAGCCAGGCAGCCAGCACCGAAACCGAAGATTCGCCGCGATGAACTGTCAAATGGACGATGGCGTCGGCAAGTTGCTCGACAAGCTCGACGAGCTGAATCTGAACAAAAATACACTGGTCGTCTTCACCTCCGACAATGGCGGCCTCCCCCAATCGTCTCAGGATCCTTTACGCGGGTTCAAAGGCATGTACTACGAGGGCGGCATCCGTGTACCAATGGTCGCGCGCTGGCCGAGTGCCATTGAACCGGGATCGCGTTGCAGTACGCCAGTAATCAACGTCGATCTCTATCCGACGTTTCTTGCCGCTGCCGGACATGTACCTCCAGAAGCCACGAAACTTGACGGCGAGAGCCTACTCCCGCTCCTTTCGAAAGAGGGAGCACTCGCCCGCAATGCCATCTTCTGGCATTTCCCTGGATACTTGGACCACGCGAGTCCCGGCGCTCGAGATCGCGTGTTCCGTGCTCGTCCGCAAACGGTGATTCGTCAGCGCGACTGGAAACTGAAGCTCTACCACGAAGAGTGGCTGCTAGACGGAGGGCGTGATACGATTGCGACAAATCGTTGCGTCGAGTTATTCAATCTGTCGGACGACATCGGCGAACAGCACGATCTGTCCGCCGAAATGCCCTCCAAGCGCGACGAGCTTCTCGACGAAGTTCTGGCATGGCACGAGCAAGTTGACGCTAAATTGGCAGGCGAACGTGAGGATGCGGCCGGATACTCTCGCAACTCGTTACTCTACTCACCCTAGCCATTTTGAAAGCGGATGATGCGGAGCACTCAACCTTCGCGCAGCGATAAATGATCGGTTATTCAGTCATTTCCTGCTGTATGCGACTTTCTCTACAGCTGCCACAACTTCAGCAGCCAAGAAACAAAGATTTCAGCGGTTGATCTTTTTCTCGCTCGATTGGGGGCGGATCGGTTATACTAACGCGCCCGCCGCATTCGGTCGCTACGACCTCCCGCCCTTCAGCATTTTCGTCCCTCGGGGACGCACGCCGCTGGTTATGTACGTATCGCCAACGAAGTCCGTCGTGTCGCTGCTGCTTCTCGCTACGTGCGTTTCGGTGCTTGGTCTTCTCGACGAGGCGCGGTCTGAGCAGAACTCAGGCGGTCCGCGAACGTTTGCCGAAGCACGCGTATGGGGTAGCGAGCGATCAACTCTTCGCGATCGGCAGATCCCAGACGATATCGCCATTCCAAAGCCGAACACCGAAGACTTCACCAGGTCAATCCAACCAATTCTCGAGGATGCGTGCGTATACTGTCACGGCGACGGGATCCAGGAAGGCAACATTCGCATCGACACCCTTGATCCCGATCTGGTGCACGGCGACGACATCGATTGGTGGCTCGAGGTCCAGGCGGTGCTGAGCAACGGAGAGATGCCGCCGCCCGACGAGGCCGAACTGGCGGACGCGGATCGAGCGAAGATCGTTGATTGGCTTTCGAATGAGATTCAGGTCGCGTCGATTATACGACGGGCTTCGGGAGAGCATTCGTCGTTCCGCCGCATGACACGTTACGAGTTCAACTATGCGTTGCAGGATCTGCTCGGATTGCCATACGACTTTGCGAAAGACCTTCCACCTGATCCCAACACGGAAGACGGATTTCAAAACAGCGCCGAAGTGTTGCACATGTCGGTATCGCAGTTGGAAGCCTATCGACGACTCGCGCGTCGAGCGCTCACGCGGGCGACGGTGCGCGGCGAGCGTCCCGAAGTGCTGTACTGGGGCGTCACGATGGAAGACGCCGGGCGCATCGATTGGGCAGAGCAGAACAAGAAGTACGAGAACGCGAAAGCCGTTACCGACGAAGATTCGGAAGCCGAACAGCAGGAACTCCGCGAGCTAGAGGAACGAATGCGGCGGCCACATCCAGTTCCCTACTACTTGAACTTGGAAACGGGGCGAACGGCACGAGCGAGTTGGAGCTACGGGGGTGCGAGGTATGCGAACAAGCCAGCGAAGTCGCCTCGTCCAGTGCCGACTAACGCCGATCACGTGGCGATCCTGCCTCGGGCGAGAAGGGATCGATTCACAATCGAGCTGGGTAATCGCGTCCCGGACGAAGGCATCATGCGCGTCCGCGTGAAAGCGTCGCGGGCAGACGCGAACGACGAGGGCATCCCCAGCTTGCAACTGTTGTTCGGCTGGCAGGCGAGCAACGAGGGTCGGGCTGTCATGCCGGTACCCGATAGCCAACGGCCGATCACCGCGAGCCCGGACAGTGCGAAATTTTACCAGTGGGACGTGCCGCTCGGGGAGATCTACCCGCGCAACTCGGTGCGGAAGACCTCGAACATGGGCGCGATGCCGAATCCTTCGGAGTACATCCGCTTGGCGAATCGTTCAGTGTCGCAAGGGCCGATCCGTATCGAATATGTGGAGGTTGCGGCTCCCGTTTACGACGAGTGGCCGCCCGCTTCGCATAAGCGAATTTTCTTCGACAGCGAACATCGTAGCGACGAACAAGAATACGCGCGTGAGGTGATCGCGGAATTCATGCGGCGCGCATGGCGGCGGAAGATTGGCAACGACGAGCTCGAACAGAAACTGCGATTGTTCGCCACGATGCGACCGACCTGCGAGAGCTTCGAGGAAACGATGGTAGAAGTGTTGGCGACGGTACTAGCTTCGCCCCAGTTCCTGTATGTCACGCGCGACGCTGGCCAGCAGCAGCAGTTGACCGCTCACGAACTGGCGACGCGACTTGCGATGTTCCTGTGGTGCAGCATTCCCGACGCGGAACTGTGGCAGCTCGCCAGCACCGGTAACTTGCTCGAACCGGAGGTGCTCCGCGATCAGGTTGGTCGGATGCTCTCGGATGATCGAGCCTCCCGGATGTCGGAGCATTTCGTCGAACAGTGGCTCGACATGCAGTTGCTGGAATTCCGCAGCATTCCCCGTAGGCTCGAGCCGCTCAAGCAAGCCATGCAGCGCGAACCGATTGCCATGTTCGACGAGATGCTGCGAGCCGATGCCAGTATGCTCGACTTCCTGCATGCCGACTACACGATGGCCAACGAGCGACTCGCGGCGCACTACAATCTGCCGAATGTCGAAGGCAATCACTTCCGCCGAGTCGCGCTTCCGGCGGACAGTCGCCGTGGCGGCTTGTTGACGCAGGCAGGGTTATTGGCAATGAACTCGGCGGGGGACGACTCGCACCCGCTCAAGCGCGGGGTGTGGTTGCTTGAGAGTTTGCTCAACGATCCGCCACCTCCTCCACCTCCGGCGGTTCCGGAGATCGACCTTACCGACCCTGAGATCGCCAAGATGACGCTCAAGGAACGCATCGAAGATCACCGCAACCATGCGGCGTGCATGTCGTGTCACGCAAAAATCGATCCATGGGGTATCGCCTTTGAGAACTACGACGCGCTCGGCCGCTGGCGGACCGAAATCGAGGGCAAGCCCGTCGATGCCACCAGTACGCTGTTCAACAAGCAGAATCTGGACGGAATGGATGGCCTCAAACGCTACCTGCTCGAGCACCGGCAGGATCAGTTTGTGCGAGCGGTGGTGCACAAACTTACGACCTACGCGCTTGGGCGGTCGCTCGTATTTGCGGATCGTTCGGCGATGGACGAGATTACGTCGCAGGTACGCCAGCGTGGCGACGGGTTGGCGACAACTATAGAATTGATTGCCACAAGCGACTTGTTTCGTTCAAAGTAGCCACAGCCGTCATTGGATTTTTTTGTTCCCGCGAATCACGCGAATGTCCGTGAACCAGGAGTGGTTTTACGCAGCCGATTGTCTTGTGGGAGGGCGCGCCGAAGCCGATTGCCCCACAGAGGTTCGCGTAATTCGCGGGTAGGAATCTAGTTTTGAAGCGAGATCATGAATTTCAACTCACTCGATCGACGTCGTTTTCTTCGTGGCACCGGGCTGGCACTCGCGTTGCCTTTGTTCGAGTCGTTCCAACCGGCGTTTGCGCGCGGGGCTGAAGCACCTGTCAACCCGAAGCGGCTGGGTTGCTTCTACTTCCCGGACGGCGTGCCGATGCCGCTGCCGGAAGATCCGGCGTACAAGGAGTGGCTCTGGTTTCCGCATGGTAGCGGCACCGACTTCGCGTTCACGGAGTGCATGACGCCGCTGGAACCGCTAAGGAATGAGATTACGATACTATCCGGCTTTTCGCATCCCGCCGCTCGTGCTGAGCACGGTCACAACAACGCCGATCAATTTCTGACGGGTGCCTACGTTGGCGGTGGCGATATGGACTACCACAACACCATTTCGCTCGATCAGGAATACGCCAAGTACGTCGGTGACAAGACTCGGTTTTCGTCACTCGTGATGTCGACCGACGGAGGTACCGGAACGGCACGCGGAGCGCATACGCTGTCGTTTGATCGCAACGGTCGTCCCATTCCCGCCGAGCATCGTCCCAAGAACGTTTTCGACATGCTCTTCGTCACATCCGACGGAAACGCGAAGCAACGGCTCGCGCTCAGCCAAAGCGCTCTGGACGACTTGCTCGAAGATGCGTTGCGGTTGCGAAAGACGTTGTCGGCGCACGATCAGCACAGCCTCGACGAGTACCTGGAATCGGTTCGCGAGGCCGAGCGCAAGGTCGAGAAGGCGAAAAAGTGGGTTGATACGCCGCTGCCTACGGTCGACGCCGATCACCTGAACCTCGAAGTCGGGACGGACGAGCCGCGACAGTACCTGCAGACGATGTTCGAGTTGATCTATCTGGCGTTCAAGACCGACTCCACGCGTGTCGCGACGTATCAGATTGGCCGCGAGAACGGCGTCGGCCGCAGCGACCACCTTGCCCGAGCGGTGGGGTTTAATTTGTCGCATCAGTTATCGCACGATACAAAGGAGCCCGACGGTTGGAAGAACTTTGGTATCTATTGCCAGTTCCTCAACGAAGAATATGGGCGGTTCCTCACGAAACTCAGGGACACGCCCGAACCCGTGGGCGCCGGCACGATGCTCGACAACACGCTCGTGTTGTTCGGTTCCGCCTCAAGTGCATTCCACCTGTCACGCAACTATCCGCTGATCCTCGCCGGTGGCAAGAACATGGGTCTCGAGCACGGACGTTACATCAATCGAGGCGGCGCCAAGCCACAAGGCGGCTCGTGGGACGGCGGCGTGGAGCCGTGGCAACAAGAGTCGACCAACGAAGACATCCCGCTATCCAACCTCTTCGTAGCGATGCTTCAGCGGCTAGGGGTCGAGACGGAGTCGTTTAGCGACAGCACGAGCAGGTTTGATTTGGTGTGAGGTGCAGCCACTTGCTGACCGATCGACATATCATTCGTATCACAGGGTGTTTGAGGTTGATGGGATATTCACCCTGAGACCTTTGGTGGTTCGCGGCAAGCTGTTCTTCCTTAGACCTTAGCGAATGGCCAACAGGTCATGATGGTTTTCTATCTGCTTCCGGTCGTTTCTTGCCTGTTGTTTGCAACAATCGCGATCATGGGTGTTGCAAATCTGATTCGAGTCTTACGTGGCTCAGGCAATCACTTCGGCGTTGTGGTCCCTGGCAGCGTAGCACTTATCGTTGTCTGCATTGTATGGGCTCTGCGATAGTGTCTTGATTGGGGAAGTGAACAATCGCCAAGTGGTCCTGGCCTGCTATCGAGAATTTGACCCGGTTGTTATGAAGGTCTAACCGGCCATTTGGCAAGGAGACCTTTAAGATGAGCACGAAACGACGTCGGCGTCATTCGCCGGATCAGATTGTCAAGAAGTTGCGTGATGCGGATGCGATGTTGAATACCGGGCAGGACTTGGCGTCCGTATTGCAGGCTTTGGAAGTGAGCGAGTCCACGTTGGACCGTTGACGAAAGCAGTACGGCGGGATGAAGAGCGAAGAGGCTGTTCGACTGAAGAAGCTGGAAGGCGAGAACAGGCGGCTGAAGGAGTTGGTGGCCGAGAAGGAACTGGACATCGAGGCACTGAAGCTGATCGCGGAGTGAAACTGGTGAGCCCTCGTCGGAAGCGGGAGGCTGTGACCAGGCTGCAATCGCAGCTTAGCATGTCCGAACGAAGGGCTTGTCGTGTCCTCGACCAACCACGTAGTTCTCAGCGTTACGAGGCAACACCTCGCAGCGACGAAGGGCCGCTGGTGGGGCGGATGCTGGAACTGGTTCGCCGGCGTCCGCGGTTTGGCTATCGCCGCATCGCGGCCTTACTTCAGGTTGGAAGGCTTTTGGGCGAGTGCTTCCAGGATTCATCGTTTCTGGCGACGCGAAGGGCTCAAAGTGCCCATAAAGAAGCGTAAAAAGCGTCGGTTGGGAACCACGGCCAATG
>JANQOF010000059.1 GCA_028279215.1 Pirellulales bacterium | reverse complement strand
AGCCAAGCTGCTGTGCTGCCGACAGCTGCTGTGAGCCAAGCTGCGGATGCGACGATGGCTGCTGCGGATGCGCTAGCTCGTGCTGCTCGAAGCGTGGTTGCAGCCTGCTCGACCGCTTGTGCGGACGTAATCGGTGCTGCGAGCCTTCCTGCTGCTGCGAGCCAAGCTGCTGTGCTGCTGACAGCTGCTGTGAGCCAAGCTGCTGTGCTGATAACGGTTGCTGCGAGCCCTCCTGCGGATGCGACGATGGCTGCTGCGGATGCGCAAGCTCGTGCTGCTGCCAGAAGAAGTGCTGCCTGCTCGACCGTTTGTTCGGTCGAATGAATCGCTGCGGATGCGGATCGGGTTGCTGCGAGCCAAGCTGCTGCTGCGAGCCGAGCTGCTGTGCTGCTGACAGCTGCTGTGGTGGATGCGACGACTGCTGCGGAGGCTCGGTAGCTCCCGCCCCAGTTGAAATGGACGCCGCCCCGGCCCCTGTCGAAGCCAAGGACGCTCGCTTCCGCCCGGTACCTCCCCGTCCGATGGCTGACCCCAATGCCGCCATTGGCCGTCAACGCGACGTGGTCCGTACCAGCTTCACTCGCTAAATCCGCACCCGCGAAGATTTGAAGTAAAAGGTCGATTCCCCCTTTCCAGAACCTGTCTCGGGCCGCAAGGCGCGGGGCAGGTTCTTTTTCGTTTGGCCCGTGGTGGAGCAAAACTGGGCGGGCAGCGCCCATTGCTGGCACCGTCGCGGAACCCCGCACCATCAACATTTACCCGCTGCGTACGAATCATGTAGAACCGTTCGTTGTGGTCGCTACGTAGTTACGTGCGAACGCATTACCTGTTTACCCATGGATTTCTGGGCGCATCCATACATGCTGGCATCTCGCACGGTTCTTGGCTATCTGCTACTGGGTGCCGGCGCGGCGATCGCTGAGCCGGAGCCGCCGTCTGGCACCATCGAAGTTTCGCCGGCCAATCGACAACTGGCCGACACACTGGCCGCTATCGTGCGCGATGCGATCCCGCAAGAGTACGCCCGCAAGAAAGACTGGGGACACACCAAACGTATCACCACCGGCGTAACTTCCGACGGTCCCATTTACAAACTCAAACTGCATCGCCGTAAGAAGCATGTGGCTCACGGTACTTGGAAGCAGTACCGAGTTGTGCTGGTCGACCCTGAGAAACAGCTCCACGTGACGGTCCGTAACCTCCACAGCCTCGCCGGAGCTGGCGTGGGGTTGCAGTTGATGGTCGAAGCGAAGCTCGACGGCTGGGCCCAAATGCGACACTACAATCGC
The DNA here is from genome assembly GCA_028279215.1 of Pirellulales bacterium. Classification (GTDB taxonomy): domain Bacteria; phylum Planctomycetota; class Planctomycetia; order Pirellulales; family Lacipirellulaceae; genus Aeoliella. The sequence continues at coordinate 72,351 of JANQOF010000059.1, read as the reverse complement.
GGGATTCACCTGCTAACGCTCACCGCCGAAGGAACCTCGGCGCTACGGTTAACAATCGACTGCCAGGCGCGCATGCAGATGACCGAGAAAGGTTTGGCGATTGTGCCGCGCGTCACCCGGTCGAAGCTTGAACTCAGCGATTTTGAACTCAGGCGATTTGGCGAGGTCGAAGGCAAACTTGCTCGTGAACTGGGCAAAGGAATGAAACGTCTGGTCGAAGACCAGCTCGACGGGCCGCGAATCACCGCCAAGCTGAACCGGGCGATCGACAAGAAACGTGACCGACTCGTACTAACGGGGTTTTCGCCCTAACTTGCTCGCACACCGCGCCACCCCCAAGGCCTCGCAGGCTTACTCCGCTATACTCACGCCGTGCATCGCCCCCACACTAAGCCTGAATCCGAATCGCCCGCGCGTAGCTGGCGCCCGGTGGCGTCGCCCGGCCTGTACGACTGGTTGGCGAAGCAAGACGTGAGCTTGGCGGTCTCGACGTATCAGGTGGGCAAACTGCTGCTGCTAGGGCGCGCGGACGACGGCGAGTTGGGCATCGCCGAGCGATCGTTTCGCCGTGCGATGGGAATCTGGACCAACGGCACCACCTTGTGGCTCGCCACCGCGTATCAGGTGTGGCGACTTGAGCACCAGTTCGATCAACGGGCTCGCGCAGCCGGATACGATCGATTGTTTGTACCGCGGATTGGTTACACCACCGGCGATCTCGATCTGCACGACATTGCCATCGACGCCGACGGGCAGCCCGTGTTTGTCGCGAGCTTGTTTAACTGCTTAGCTACCGTGAGCGACACGCAGAGTTTCGAGCCGCTTTGGTTGCCGCCTTTCGTAGCCGATCTGACGGCCGAAGATCGCTGTCACTTGAACGGGCTTGCGCTGGTCGATGGACGGGCGAAGTACGTAACGCTGTGCGCGGCCACTAATACGAACCGTGGGTGGAAGTCACGCCGCACCGATGGCGGGCAGCTTTGGGATGTTGAAACCAACAAGGCGGTGCTCACCGGGCTTACGATGCCGCACTCGCCGCGGTGGTTCGACGGGCGACTATGGATGCTGAACTCCGGGGCTGGCCAGTTAGGCTACGTCGACTTCCAGACGGGTCGATTCGAGCCCGTGGCATTCGTGCCCGGCTACGCGCGCGGCCTGGCGTTTGTTGGCGGCTACGCGATCGTCGGATTGTCGCGGCCCCGCGAGCAAAACAGGTTTGGCGGCCTGGCGCTCGACGACGAACTCGCCCGTCGAGACACGACCAGCTACACGGGGCTGGCGATCGTCGACCTAGCCACTGGCGAAACATCGCACACGCTTCGCATCGAGGGAAGCATTGCCGAGTTATACGATGTGGCCGTGCTGCCTGGAATCACACGCCCGACGTCAATGGGTCTGGCGCCGGACAATTTACGGTACAATGTGTGGGCCACCAGCGATGGCACCCGCCGGCACTGGCGTCGAACGCCGCGGGAAAAGTAGTGGTCGCGGTAACGTTAGAACCACACGCGGATTCCTACCATCGGCCCCTCGATCTCCACATCGCCGATGCGCCGGTAGTCGTAGCCGCCGAATACTTCGCAGCGATTCAGCATCACGCCCACCGTGCCGCTGGCGTGCACGTGCTGGGCGTCGCCCAACGTTCCGAGGTCGAGTTCGCCGGAGAGGACGATTGGTTCGGAAGGAGCCAAGTCGGCCTTGAGAGTGAAGTTGACTCCGAAGTCGGTATCGTAGCGGTCTCCCAGCCAGGCGGCTCCTAATCCAACTCGCACCAAGGCGTGATCGGTCTCGGCGATTCGATAGAGCACGTCGAACTCGCCGATGTGCAACTCATCATGCCCGCCGCCGGGAAGGTCTTCGCTGTACGAATCCCAATCGAAGTCGATGCCCAGCCCACCTTCGCCTTCGAGCAAGAATCCGGCGCCGGTGCGATCGATTCCATCGAAGTCGCTTCCAAGTTCGAAGTGCACCCGACCCAACCATGGCTGGCCGCAGCCAGGCGAGCCGGTGAGCATGAAGCCCTCCGAGTCATTGGCGTAGGGATACGGAGTAAACTGCCGTGTGAACGTCTCGGCGGGCGTGATCGGAAGCGGATCGACGTAAGGCTCAACGACATAGGGCGCGACCGGGAGTGGTTCGGCGGGGTAGACGTACGTTTCAACCACCGGCGGTGGGCAGCAGGGCTGGCAGCGATCGAAGGCGAAGATTCCGAATACTCTTCCGCCGTGCGAGTGCCCCCTCCGGCGGCGGCGATGCGATCCGCGTCGATCGTCGTCGCGCTCGCGAGGCGGCTCGTGCCGTACTTCGTCGCGAGCGTGATCTAACTTGCCGGAGTCGCGCTGTCCGTTGTTGCGGTCGCGGTCGTCGTCATTATTTCTTTCGGCGTTCCGCGCAGCGCCGCGGGCGCGCGAAAGAGTGCCGGCAAGAACCTGAGGAGACGCCAATAGACAGACGACGATCAGCAGAGCAGCGTGACGCATGACAGCAATCCTTTGCGTGGGCGGGGAGATATCACCGCATATCGGATTGCAACGGGCGCGCCACCGGTGCGCAAATGCTCCGAAGCGCAATTGGCGCAACGGGTTACCGCCTGTCGACTGACGAACGGCCGCGCGAAATTTGTCGTCGTTTCGACGACGCTAGCTTGGCCCGTTGCGACAAGTAACCGGCGCAGCAGCGATGGCCACGAAATTGCGGCAGTGGGAAACGGCGCGGATAACCCGCGCTGGCGAAAGGAATGCTTCGCCTTAGAGATTATTTCTTGCGATGGCGGATTTTTGCCCGCATGCGTCGCTTCTTGCGCCCCAGCTTGCGACGCCCTTTACCAGACTTTTTTGTACCCAATCGCTATGCTCCTATGAGTGGAGGGTGGTGAATCGTGAACCTTGGATTTTACCCACAAGTCGTTACGAGTAGCAAGTAGGCCGCCTATGCAAGCACCACTCTCGAAATCAAGGAAAACCCTATTGCCACGGATCGAGAATAAGCCTCATAATCCCGCCAGCTTCGGACGTGCCGCCCGCAAAATCGGCGCAAACCGCCTTCCCACCGGCCCCCACCGCACGTCCCACACCTACGCGCAAGTTATACTCTGTCCAAGGAGGGATTGAGCATGACCCATAAGTGTTCCATTGCGATCGGGGTGCTGCTTGCCTCGACGGCGAGCTTCGCCGGCGGGCAAACGGTGCCTACCATCACCGGATCGCTCCAGGCATTAGTCGGCGAGCTCACGAGCCACGACTACTTCCTCGATCACCCGCACAACGATCCCCGGCCGTACATCGAACCCACCGTCGAGGCCACCACGCTCTACCGAGCCAGCCGGCACATCTCGGGTGGCGACCTCGACGAAGCGGCGAAGCTTGCCCAGCAGGTCGATTGCGAAGTGGTGCGTTTCGTCGACGAGCAAACCAAGCACGACTACGTGCTGTTGCGCGAGGATGTCGACGCGCTCGATGCCCCACGAGGCTGGGGCGCTTACCTGTTCAATCCCGACAGCGAACTGCCCGCCCTGGTCGAAGCACCACATCCGATCGACGACTCGAATAGCGCGAAGGTGGCCGCCATGGTGTTTGCCCGTGGCGCACGCGGCCTGCTGCTGGCCGGCGCCCAACGTGACAAGGCCGATGTGCCAGACCTGGCCGACTCAGTGTTTCACCAAGTGCACGTTGCTTGGACGGGCGCCGTAGGCCAGGTTGGCGTGTGGCAGATTCATGGCTTCGCGCTTGAGAAGCACCCGTTTCCTCGTAACGCCAAGGCGATCCTTTCGACCGGCGGCGGCGACGTGAACGATGAAATCGTGCAGCTCGACGACCAACTCACCGACCGCGGGCTGGAGAGTTATGCGTTCAATCGGCTGAAGCCCAATAACGAACTCAACAAGTGGGTAAACGAGGGCACCTCCGGCCTGCGATTCGCTTCGCTGGCGGCTACCAAGAACGAGCAAGGTCGGCACCTTCGCAGCATCGGTGGCACGTTTGTCCACGTCGAACTCGAGCGCTCCGTCCGCGGTGACGCCAAAGCGCGCGAAGTAGCCGCTGAAGCGATCGCTGAGGCCATCGAAGAAACCGCCCGCCAGCGACAAGAGGAAGTGCTGGGCGATGAGTGACGGCGTTGTCCGCAAATCACGTGAATGTGCGCGAATGAGAAGTGAGGGGTGAGTTGGCGAAGCACCTTGCTATTTATCGATGCCGAGCTGGAAGAGGTTGTGGGAGGGCTCTCCGAGCCCGATTACGGACCTCTATCCCGACCGAGTCGGCCTCAGAGAGGCCTCCCACAGACCGATAGATCGTTCTATCTCCGTCTGATTCCGCATGATTCGTGGGCAACAAAGTTCAGTCCGCCAAACGCCGCACGAGTTCGGCTTGGTCTTCTTGGTTCTCTACCCAATCCTTGTAGTCCTCGCGCTGTTGCTCCATCTGTTCGCGGTAAGAGTCCCAGTCGCGAGGGTGGTCGATTGCCGCGCCGCTGGCTAAAGCCGCCGGGCCGCCGAAGCCGTACCCTCCGTACGCATAGGCCGGTGGAAACGGATTGCTTGCATACATCCCACCGCGATAGGCAGCGTAGCCCGGCGCGCCACCGCGATTGCGCCAATTCGGCATGCGGCGCTGCGGATACATCACGACCGTGGGCGACGAGTAGGGCGCTATTTGGTTTGGCGCAGTCACAGTACGCCACATTTGGGCATCGGCATTGGGGCTGGCGGCGAGCGTCGCCAGAGCGGCAAGACCAACCAAGCGTTTCATGACGAAAATCCCCAAGGTGTTAGGCAGCGAATCTCCACATTTGCTAGTCTAGTTCGCCAGACATCCACGGGCAAATGCAGCAATTTGTGTTCCTGGGGTAGAACGACGAAGCGAACTACGGAACGAGGGAGAAAGATAGGCGCCAAAGTTCGCCGCCACCTACGAGCTCTCAATGGCGCGCATCCTCCTGTATTCGTGGCTCGCCATCTTGCGATTTGATCACGTAGGTCGTGCCGGCTTCAAAGTTACCGGTGAGGGTGAGTATCTCGTCGTCGCTGTCAGGGTGCCGTAGCGTTAATGAGTGTGTTCCGGGCTCCAACTCCACGAGAGGAACAACCGTATGAATCGAGCTATCTGACCGATTCTCCGATCGACCATCCACCGCAACCACACGATACTCGGACGTTCCAGTTACATCGTCGACGTGGGCGCGTTGATTTGCTGCAGGACCAAACACGCACCCTCCAGCGGTCGCCATCCATACGATTGCAATGAAGATAGGCATCACTTCCTACCGCTGGATTACCTGGCAATCTCCCCCACCAACTCCTCGGTCGACGCCAACCGGCCATACCCAAATTCAAGGGCCGACATGAATGCCGCGTGCACCTGGCTGGCCGGTACGGTCGAGTCGCCGAAATCGAGGTCGCGGGTGGCACATGCGTCGTGAGCCACTGCGCAGTTGTAGCCAAGGTCGACGGCCGCGCGAGTGGCGGCATCGACGCACATATGACTCATCGCGCCGCAGATTCGAAGTCCTTCCACTCCCATCTTCTTTAGCGTCTCATGGAGGTCGGTATCGCGAAAGCTGTTGATTTGGTGCTTGGTCACCACCGGTTCGCCGTCGGCCGGTGCGACACTCGCGTGAATCGCGGCCCCTTCACTCCCTGGCAAGAAGAATGGCGCGTCTACGGTGGGAAACTCATGCCGCACGTGCACCAACGCCACGCCGTTACCGCGACACGCGGCCATCAGTGCCGCGGCATTCGCCGCCGCTTGTTCCACTCCCATCAACTCCCACTTGCCGCCGGGGAAGTAATCGTTTTGAAGGTCGATGACTAAGAGAGCGGTCTTGGGCACCGGTTGTTCCTCGCTAGTCGCGTGATGAATGGTTGGCAATGAAAATTCGATTGTGCAATTGACGAGGGGAATGGCAAGGTCGCTGCCACTGGCATGCCGTTGAAGCAAATAGAATACTTAGAATTGGAGCGGATTTCTGGGGACCGGCTCACTTTCGTTTATCTGTGTTTGGGGTAGCCGGGTCGAGTGCAACGAGCCTGCGGAACTGTTCCACTGGGGGCTCACTTCGTTCGGCCCCAGCCCCCCAAAATCAAGGTGAAACACTACCGAATTCTGGCGCGATTTTTGTAGAAAGTGAGCCACCCTGTCTGCTAGGTTACTGGTTGCAAACCGGTCGGCTGGTTGAGAAGCGGCCGCGTGGGCGGATTGTTTGGTACCGCATGTGTTTGTGGGATATGTTGGCCAACGAGGGTAGGGCTTTGTCCCCCTACCGATACCTCGAGTGCGTCTTTCCGCCTGCCCGACGATTTGCGCTGAGCGGAGTATGCGCCATTCGCAATGCCGGCGGACGTCCGTCATTTTTTGAGGGGTCAGCATTCAGGGGTAGGGTAGGTAGTTCTGCCGGAACGGCAGGTTCGCCTACCTTCCTCGGTCAATGGGCCGCCGCTACGCTCTGGCCCATCCTACGACTGGGAACTTGGCATTCGTTGTGGGCGGGAGTGAAGTAACCCAATGGGGTCACTTGGGTCGCGTGCGGCCTAGGACTTACGACGAGGAAATGACAAAAACGATCAGAACACGTCGATGCATTTTCAATCCGCATGAACGTAAATCGCGACCCAAAGAATCGTTTTTCGCGAGTTGGGTCACTTGGAAATGGAAACTTGGTTCTTGAATTTCGTGCCATTTCTTGATTGTCCCGCTAGGCGAACGCGAGGGGACGAGAAAGTGGTGGCGAGAGGCATGTAGCGGGTGGCTAGTGGGGTCTGACCGCCTACCGATTGCCCACCGACTCAAGCGAACGATTGGCCAGGGGCGCTGGTACTAGGGGATTCGCTGGACGCGGCGGGCTCGCTCCGGTCGCGGAGCGGCGCCAGAGCGAGCGTAGCTCCGCCAGAAGTGAGCGGCTCTCGGTGACTCGGTAGGGAGAGTCGGCGGGTAGATGGGCCATCAAGCGGCGATGGGCGGTGGCCAATGCGTGGTACGGCAGGGTTGGAAACAAGTGGTGCAGGGCGTGGAATCGTAATCCGACGGGCGCCCACCAGATGTTCCACCAGCTACCGGCTGGCATGTTTACCGAGTCGACCAGTTGCTCAAGAAACGTCATCGAGTCGCCTTCGCCCAGCCAACGATGGGCGGCAAGCGTCCGCACGGCGTTGATGGTCACCACCACCACGCCGGTAGCGTACGCCTGGTACAACACAAACATCGGCTGGTGCCCGAGAAAGATGAGTGTTGCAAACGCGACAATGAACAGAAAACACCCAACCTCTTGCAGCCGAATTGTGCGGAGCACGCGGTCGGTAGGCAGCGGGCGGAGGTACATGGGATCGATGATCATGCTCGATGCCCGGCGGTGCACCCAGGTGCGAATCGATGGATGGAACCAGGTGAGCGGCGTAAGTAGGCCAAACCGTACCACTGCGAGGACGGGAATAATCAGGCTTTGTGCCAAGTAAGCAACAATCCACCACCGGCTGCGGTGCGAGAGCGGCAGGTACTCGCCATCGTGCCCGGTGCCGTAATGGCGGCGGCGATGGTGATCGAGATGCGTGTAGTAGACAAATGAAGGGATCAGGAAGGGTATGCCACAGAGCAGGTTCCACACGATCCGAAACCCGCGAAAGCGATCGGCCGGCAGATGAACCAACTCGTGGATGAACAACCCCGCGCGGTAGATCAACAGGCACGATGCGACGAACAGCAACAGGTGAAGACCCACACCGAGCGAGGCCTCGCGAACCAATCGAAACGCCGCGATGCCGAGCACCCAAGTGACCAGTAGGTCGACCCAGTAGATTGCCGGGTTAGCACGAAACTGCTCGCCGACGATGCGCCGAGCCTCGGCCATCGAGAAACGGCTACTGGTGGCGCCAAGCAGTTCGGCCGGCGTGCGGGGCGGCGGGAGCGATTCCATCGTTCGGGCGAGGCGGGTGGCGGGAAGCGCCGGGGCAATCGGACCCCGGGGAATTTCGGCGGGTCTACCGTCACTGGAGGGAATGCGCGGCAGCATCGTTACGATCGGCGAAACACGGGCGGAATATTGAGAGAGAAGTGCAGTATAGGTAGACTAGACCGGTGGCGCAAACCGATCGAGCGAATGACCAGGGTTGCTAGCTTCGCGGCCCGATTCTGGCAAGAATGCCGCGATAGCTCAAATTGGGCAAGCAGGTACCGGGCGACGACTCTACGATTCGCAGGCGCAAGTCGTCAGTGCGGTTGCCCGACGGCCTTTTCGCCCCCAGGCACGACCACGCCAAGGTACCCCGCTGTTAGACGACGTACTCATCACTGGAGTTGGCATCGTATCGCCGATTGGCATCGGTCGGGACGCGGTATGGAGTGCGATCGAGTCGGGCACTAGCGGCGTCAGGACGATTGACGCCTACGCTTCCGCAGGGTGGCTGGCGCCGTACGGCGGCCAGGTGGTCGACTTCGACGCCAAGCAGTACGTCAAGCCGCGGAAGAGCCTAAAGGTGATGGCCCGGGAGATTCGGTTCGCCTTCGCCGCGGCCGAACTAGCTGCTGACGATGCAAATTTGGAAGAGGGATCGTTCGACCCCGAACGTGCGGGCGTGGTGCTCGGCGCCGGTAGCATGTATTGCGACCTGAACGAGTTGACCGATGCGTACCGCGAATGTAGGAACCACGACGGCTTCGACTTCAGCAAGTGGGGCGCACAGGCGGCGGGGCAGTTGTTCCCGTTGTGGATGCTGAAGTACCTGCCCAACATGCCCGCGTGCCACATCGGCATTCGCCAAGACGCTCGCGGGCCGACCAACTCGATTGTGCATGGCGACGTGTCGAGCTTGCTGGCGCTTGCGGAGGCGGCCGAGGTGATTCGCCGCGGGCAAGCGGACGTGATGTTCGCCGGTGGGGTCAGTTCGCGGTTGTCGATGACCGACCTACTTTGGCACGGCGGAGCGCGGCTGGCACAAACCGACGCCCCACCAAGTACCATCAGCCGGCCATTCGACGCCGACCGTTGTGGCATGGTGGTGGGCGAAGGTTCGGCAATGTTCGTCCTCGAAAGCCCACAGCACGCAAAGCGTCGTAACGTCAACGCGCAGGCGCGATTGGCCGCCGTCGCCAACCGAAGTCAAACAAACGGCAAGCGATTCGCGACACCAAGCGAGGCCATCCGCAGGGCTTTGACCGAAGCACTCCAGCGATCGGACGTAGCGGCAAGCGAATTGGACCACGTGAACGCCCACGGCTCGAGCACCATCGAAGACGACCCGGCCGAAGCAACCGCCATTACCGAAGCGCTTGGCGCAGCCGACGTGCCTATCACCGCGCCAAAGAGTTACTTCGGCAACCTGGGTGCAGGCAGCGGCGCGGTCGAGTTGGCGGTAAGCCTGCTGGCGGCCGAACACGGTATGGTGCCGGCAACACTGAATCACGATCGAACCGCCAGCGACTGCCCAATAACAGTTGCCAGCGAGTTGCTTCCGCGTAAGTCGTCCTCGTTCGCTGCGCTCAACCACACACCAACCGGCCAAGCGGTGGCGGCGGTTCTTCGAGCCGAGTAGAGTAACCTTGCGACGTAAGAGCGGATAGTTAATCGGAGGCCAAACATTACGATGCTGAGCGATCGCCGACGTAACTACGATCAAGGAGGCCTACTTGAAGATGGTTTGGCCAGCGACCCGTTCGTGCAGTTCGACCGCTGGATGAAGCAAGCGATCGAGAGTTCGCCGGGCGAATGGTTCGAACCGACGGCCATGACACTGGCCACCGCGACGCCTGCAGGACGCGTATCGGCCCGCATTGTGCTGCTCAAAGAAGTCGAAGCGGATGGATTGGTGTTCTACACGAATTACGGCTCGCACAAAGCCGACGACCTTGCCGCGAACAAGCACGCGGCTCTTTGCTTCTATTGGGGTCAACTGGAACGCCAGGTACGCATCGAAGGCACGGTCGCCAAGGTCGAGCGCGCGCAGTCCGAGGCCTACTTTGCCACGCGGCCGCGACGGAGCCAACTGGGCGCGGTAGCGTCGGAACAATCGACCATCGTCGCTAGCCGCGAAGTACTCGAGCAGGCGATGGCCGCCGCCGAGGCTAAATTCGAAGGTGGCGATGTACCGATGCCCGCCGACTGGGGCGGCTATCGCATGACGCCCGAGAGTTTTGAGTTTTGGCAGGGCCGTCGCGATCGGTTGCACGATCGGCTGCGGTATCGGCGGGAAGGAGAGAACTGGGTTGTGGAGCGGCTAGCGCCGTGAGCGATTACTTCCGCGCCCGCATCGCCCGGTCGATATCGCGTTGCACGTCGCGTTTCTTCTTTGTTTCGCGCTTGTCGTACAGCTTTTTACCCCTGCAGATTCCCATTAGTACCTTGGCCCTACCACGAGTGAAGTACATCTTCAGCGGCACCAGCGTGAGGTTTTTCTCGTACGCCTGGGCGGCGAACTTCTTAATCTCCCGCCGGTGCATCAGCAATTTGCGCCGCCGCCGGGGGTCGTGGTTTTGGACGTTGGCAAAAGAGTACTCTTGGATATCGAGCCCGACGAGCCATACTTCGCCCTTGTCGACACGGCCGTACGCCTCGTCGATGCTCATGCGCCCCTGGCGCAGGCTTTTTACTTCGCTACCGTGCAGCACAATGCCGCACTCGAGCGTGTCGAGCACTTCGTACTCGTGCCGCGCCTTGCGATTCTGGGCGATGAGCTTTTCGTTTTTCTCGGCGTTGTCTTTCTTCGACTTCGCGGCGCCTTTGTTCTTGGCCATGCATCCTAGTTTGACGCAAAGGCGCGGAGGTGGGAAGACGCGCGAAGAAAGCGACGGAAGACTGATACCCCAACAAACAGCTTCGAAATCGATTATCGTTTGCGAAGGCGTAGAGCAATTCCGACGGCAGACATCGCTGAAAGCAACAGCGCGCCATTCATCGGCTCAGGCACCTGCACGTAAGCAACGGGGCCGTTAACTTGATTGGTCAGCGCGTCGACGTATTCAAATACCGCATCGGCAACAAAGTTAGGCGCGTTGCTGGCAAATGGAAAACCGATACTCCACGATTGACCTGGTTCAAATACAGCTAGACCTGAACCAAGATTTGCTTCCGATACATCTAAAGCGTTGCCTGGAAGTGTCAGACTTACGAAACCGGGAGCGTCGGGGCCGAATGCATCGATCAATTCTTGATCGGACACGTTTGCCAGCGGGGCCCATCCATCATAGTTCATGCTTTCCGATACCGATGTGATTGAGTAGGCCCTCATCGAGATAGACGAGTGACCAATGTTGGTTAGAAACGCCTGGTAGGTTGGCACCTCGACCACAAGTGAGAGTTTAGGATCCGGATCGCCTGCATACGCTGATGAGCATAGAAGTCCACAGATCACAGTACCTAAAGATGCAACGTTGAGGTAATTCACGAGCGTCCCCCCAGTTCATTCAGTGCAATGATGTTTGTTCAGCAACATGGAGCCCAACAGATGCTTGGCTGGGCGACCGCCCATTGTGGTCGCCGAACGTGCACCCTGTCAAGCAATTCGAGGAATCCAAACGCGGCAATGCGAATTAGTTACCCGCGTGCCGACATCTCTTTGCACTTCTTCCCCCTCTGCGCCTTTGCGTCAATACAACCGCGCTACTTCGGCGCGAAGATTGCCACAATGCGTCGGCCGTGCATGGTGGGGCGTTGTTCGAGCTTGCTCACCGGCTCGAGTTCCGCCGTGAGTTTCTCGATGAGTTTGAATCCTTCATCCACGTGGGCGTTTTCGCGGCCGCGGAAGATGACAGAGAAGACAACCTTGTCTTTTTGGCCAAGGAACTTCTTGGCGCGATTCACCTTGGTCATGAAGTCGGCGTCGCCGATCTTGGGGCGGAGGCGAATCTCTTTGTTCTTGCTGTGGTGCGTGTGACCTTTATGCTGCCGCTTCTTCTGTTGGTACTTGAACTTGCCGTAATCCATGATTCGGCAAACTGGCGGCTTCTCGGTTGGCGCGACTTCGACCAAGTCGAGCCCGACAGTGCGGGCGCGATCGAGTGCTTCTTCGGTGGGGATGATCCCGAGTTGTTCTCCTTCTTCCGAAATCACACGAATAGGGGTAATGCGGATCTGCTCGTTGATCCGTTGCTGCTTGCGTTCGATTTTCAGGTCTCCTTGGGAGTCGATGAAGTTGTACGGCCGCGACGGCTACCACGAAAGTATTGGTTATAAGTGTGGGGGTAGTCAACTGATGGCGGACAGATTGTTGCCGATTGACGCTGGCCGCGACGGAGACGCAGCCCACAGACAGATGCCTCCCGAAACGCCCCCTCCACACCGCATAACCCGCAGCCTCGACTCGCTAGCTGTATCGGTCAACCAGCCTGCGAGCTATCGCCGATATCATCCGAAAGAGTCGACATTGCTTATGGAGGCGTATCGAACCATGTGGCGTGCATTCTTTCTGGCGGTGGGAGCCTATTGCTGCCTGCTGGGCGTCGAGGCGTTGGCGCTCGAACAAGCCGTGCTGAAGCCGGAGTCACGTGGCGGTAGACAGGTAGCGGCGGGCAAGGTGATTTCGCCCCCCGATTGGGCGCCCTGGAGCCTGATGGGGGCTGGTGCCGTGGTGGTCCTGTATTCGTTCAGCATCCCCCGACGAGTGGGCAGCGGCGGCTGACCCAGGGTCGCGGATTCACAGGTACCTGAACGTGCGGCAACCTGTTGAGAATCTGCGGTTTACGTCGTCCTGCGGTAGTTGCTCGACAAGCCAGCCTATCTTATCATGAACCGATTCGCGCCGAATGGGGTCGGTGCAGCTGTGCGGCAGCCTGAGGGGCGGCCGGCGATTCGTTTTCTCACTTAGATAACTCGAGGCAAACATCGTGGCGACGGCAACCAAAACCAAAGCGACAACTGAACTCACAAGCGGGGCGGATATCCTGGTCCAATCGCTGGTGAATCACGGAGTCGACACGATTTTCGCCTATCCCGGCGGCTGCAGCATGCCGCTGCACCAGGCCCTCACGCGACACTCCGGCAACCTGCGGACAATCCTGCCGCGGCACGAGCAAGGAGGTGCGTTCGCGGCCCAAGGCATCGCCCGGTCGACCGGCAAAGTGGGCGTCTGCATGGCGACCAGCGGCCCAGGGGCTACGAACCTAGTGACCGCCATTGCCGACGGCAAGCTCGATAGCGTGCCGATGGTCTGTATTACCGGGCAGGTGCCCACCAAGGTGATCGGCAGCGATGCGTTTCAAGAGACGCCCATCGTGGAGGTGTGCCGCGGCATCTCCAAGCACCATTACTTGGTGACCGACGTGAACGATGTGGCCCGCGTGATGAAAGAAGCGTTTATCATTGCCTCCACCGGCCGCCCCGGTCCGGTACTGGTTGATATGCCCAAGGACGTGCAACTCGACAAGTGCATTCCGAACTACGACGCCGAAATCGATCTGCCCGGGTTCACGATGGACCTGCCACATGCGCGCCCCGAGCAGATTAACCAAGTGGTTGCGGCGATCAAGCGTGCCAAACGCCCGATCATCTACGCCGGTGGCGGTGTTATCACCGCCCGCGCTACCGAAGAAGTTCGCCAGCTTGTGGAGAAAACTGGTATTCCCATCACCATGACCGTCATGGGTTTGGGCATCTATCCTGGTACCGCTGAGTTGTCGCTCGACATGCTAGGCATGCACGGTAGCGTCTACGCCAACTACGCCGTAGAAGAAGCCGACCTGCTCATCGCGTTGGGTGTTCGATTCGACGACCGGGTGACTGGCAAGGTGGAAGAGTTTTGCAAGCATGGGAAGATCGTCCACATCGATATCGACGCAGCCGAGCTGAATAAGAACAAGCCCGCCCACATTCCGGTTTGCAGCGACGTGAAGTTCGCCCTCGAGCAACTGAACAAAGTGGTCGAGCCGCCCGAGGATATCGCGGATTGGGTCGCGAAGTGCAAGAAGTGGAAAGAGGATGGACCTTTCGGCTACAACGAACAGTACGAAGGCATTTTGCAGCAGCATGCCATCCGCACGCTGTGGGAGATGACTCACCAACTCGACCCGGTGATCACGGTAGGCGTTGGCCAACATCAAATGTGGGCGGCCCAGTTCTACAAGTTCGACAAGCCGCGCACGTGGCTATCAAGCAGTGGACTGGGCACGATGGGCTTTGGCCTGCCTGCGGCCATGGGCGTCCAAAGTCAGTTCCCCGACCGTTTGGTGATCGACATCGACGGCGACGGTAGCTTCTTAATGAATGTGCAGGAATTGGCCACGCTGGCGTGCGAAAAGCTACCAGTGAAAGTGCTGCTGCTCAACAACCAGCACTTAGGCATGGTGGTGCAGTGGGAAGACCGTTTCATGCAGGGCAACCGGGCGCACACTTACCTCGGCCCGATCGACAACCCCGAGTGGAGCGGCCAAGGCGACGGCGTGGGCTCGATCCATCAGCACGAGCGATACCCTCACTTTGTCGACATCGCTAAGGGCTTCGGCTGCGGCGGTGCGTACGTGGAGAGGAAGATTGACCTCGAAGCGGCCATCCAGGAAATGATCGACTACGACGGGCCGTACGTGCTCGATGTCGCCACGCCCTACCAAGAGCACGTGCTACCCATGATTCCAGGCGGTCATACGGTGCGCGACATGATCAAGGAGTAGCCTGGCCTGCAAGCATGTCTGCGGCTCTTTGCCGGTTATGTGGGCTAAACGGGGCGACCTTTCCGGTCGTGCGGGTTCTGTCTGTTGGCATTTGGCAACTTGTGGCCACACGTTGCGCCAAGCTCTTTTGTCCTTCCGAGTGGCTTGTTAAAGTCGAAGTCAACGGGGTAAACAACGCCCTTGGCATTTCGAATCGACAGCATTGCGCGCCGGCGCTCCCGGTGCTCAGCCACTATGTTCATTCCCGATCCCTCCAAGCACAACGACGTCGACAGCCTACTGCGCAACGCCATGTTGCGAGACGAATTGGAGCCGCTGTTCGACGAGTCGCTCGGTAGCGTCGACTACCGCGCCATGTCGACGCATCGGGAGAACGAGTTTCTCGAGTCGATGCTGGAGTGGGAACGAGCACCCATGGTGCCGATCAGTCAATGGTTCGATCCAGAGCTCTTGCTTCCCCACCCCGATCAACTGAGCAATGACGAGATCGCCGAGTTGCTCGAGACGACCGTTGGCCAGCTCCACGCCCAGCAGATCGTTCTGGATTTCACCAATCACCTGAACGACCGCCAGCTTTACACACTCATCTACCGCGACATCCTGCCTAGTTATGAGAAGAAACTGGCCAAGCGAAACAACTATCTACACTGGGATTGTGCGAACATCGAAGGCGATCCCGACATCTGGCTGCGTTACTATGCCAGCGACGAGGAACGCGACATGTGGGCCGAAGAAACTGGCGAGAAACTCCCCCCTCGCGAAGTACCGCCCTACGCCCGACAACTGCCACGGGCACCGATGTAAGGCTCGCTAGTGGTCAGTGGTACGTTGTCAGCAGCATCGCGACGCAATCACAGCAACTCTGGCCATAATGCGTCGCTTACCAGTAACCCTTCTCGCGAAAGACGAACGCATTTGCCGTCGTCGATCAGCAGCTTCGCGGCGGTAAAACACTTGATCGGTTCGCCAGCAAGCGCGTCGATGGCAAAGCCCGTCGCCTCCTGAAACTCGGCGCGGTCGACGCCTTCGAGTCGTCGCAGCGCGAAGATCAACCGCTCCCGCGCTTTGGCTTCGGGGTCGAGCTGTTCGCGATCGGCCACGGGCGACTCATCAGCGAGCACTCGCTGGATGTAGGTCGTCGTACTTCGGTGGTTGGTTTCGCGCACGCCTCTAACATACCGGGCCGCACCAGGGCCAGCCGCAAAATACTCGTCGCCCCGCCAATAGGCTTCGTTGTGGCGGCTGCGATGCCCTGTCCGGGCGAAATTCGAAACCTCGTAGTGCTCGAATTGAGCATCGGTAAGAAGCTCAATCGCTTCGAGATACATGCGTCGTTGCAACTCGTCGTCGGCCTCAACCAAGTCGCCTCGATGGCGCCGACTCCAGTACGTCGTGCCTTTCTCGTACGTTAGCCCATACACCGACACGTGCTGCGTTGCCAAATCGATGGTGCAGCGCAGATCTTCACGCAACTCATCGAGTGTTTCGCCTGGCGCGGCGAAGATGAGGTCGATCGACACGGCCATACCGTACCGCGCGGCCAACTCGACCGACCGATGGATGTCGCCCGCTCGATGGTCCCTCTCCAGGACGTCGAGCTTGCCAGTACGAAACGACTGCGCTCCAAGGCTCATTCGGTTCACGCCCACGTGGGCGAGCGCCTCGGCCATCTCCTGCGTCAAATCAGCAGGATTTGCCTCGACCGTCCATTCGTACGCATCGGCGAGCGGATGGCGACGAGTGACGATCTCGGCAAGCCTCAGAAACTGCTCGACGCTAAGCTGCGTTGGCGTGCCGCCGCCGAAATAGAGAGTGTCGACTTCGCTCGGCTCGGCAAACTGCAAGGACATTTCGCGCTCGATCGCCCGTAGATACGCTGGAATCAGGTCCTGGCGATTGGCAACGAGTGCGAAGTTGCAGTAGCCACATCGATGGGCACAAAACGGAACGTGGATGTAGGCGGCGCGAGGAACCATACCTTGGGCTACGGCTGATGCTCTTCGTCACTTGGGTCAATCACCGGCGCGAGGAGCGACGCCCAGAGCTCGTATCCGTCCTCGTTGAGGTGCAATCCGTCGTCTTGGAACAACTCCTTCCGCGGCTTTCCGTCCTCGCCGAGCATTGGTTCCCAGACATCAACGAAGGTCAATCGCTCGTTCTCGGCACACAACTCGGCGATCTGACGGTTCGCCTCGTGCATGGTATCCGAAAGGTTCCATCGCGCAATGCTTGGTTTAATGGCGATGTACGCGATGTTGGTACGCGGCAAGTTCGATTGAATCAATTGCACTAGCTGCTTGAAATCGCCAACGACGCGCGCCGCGTCTTTGCCGCCAGCAACGTCGTTGTCGCCGGCGTAGACCACCACCAACCGCGGCTCGTGTTTGTTGATCAGTAGATCGACGTGCCGCACAGAGTCCTCTAGCTCCGAGCCGCCGAACCCGCGATTGAGCGGAGCCGGATCGAGGTCGGAAAAGCTCTTCTCCAAATTCCACAACCTGATGCTCGAGCTACCCACAAACACTACGGCGCCCGACCGAGTGGGGTACTCCCTATCCTGCTGCGCGAAACGGATCATGTCGTCCGCCCATCGATCGTGTTGTTCCGCTTCGGCGTTCCGCGACGGGCAAACGCCTGCTAGCGCCGCGAGCACGAGGCCTAAGAATCGCGTTGCAAAGTGGTTTCTCATTCGTAACTCCGATGAATTCTCAATCTTTGCGGCGCGAGATGAGATTCGTATAATGAGTGGTTCGCGCTCACCCAGTCGATGCTGCCCGCCTTGCAAGGACGCCCGATGCCCGCCGCCGATATCGTCATCAAAGGAGCCCGTGAGCACAACCTGCAGAACGTCGACGTGACGTTGCCACGCAACAAGCTAATCTGTCTGACCGGCGTCTCGGGGTCCGGAAAAAGCTCGCTGGCGTTCGACACATTATACGCCGAAGGGCAGCGGAGGTACGTAGAGAGCCTCTCGACGTTCGCCCGACAGTTTCTAGGGCAGATGCCCAAACCCGATGTCGACCACCTCAGCGGTCTGTCGCCGTCGATCTCCATCTCGCAGAAGTCGTCGGGCACCAATCCGAGATCGACCGTGGGCACGATTACGGAGATCTACGACTTTCTGCGCGTGCTTTACGCCCGCGTAGGCCGGGGCCATTGCCCCAAGTGCGATCAACCGATCACTGCACAAACCCGCGAACAAATCATGGGGCACATTCTCATGCTGCCCGCCAAGACGAAGTTCGCGGTGCTCGCGCCGGTTGTGCGTCAGCAGAAGGGTGAGTTCCGCGACCTGTTCGAAGACTTGCAAAAGCAAGGCTACGTCCGCGCGCGGGTCGATGGCAACGTTGTGCAACTATCGGTCGACCAATCGCTCGATCGGCAAATGCGGCACGACATCGAAGTAGTGATCGACCGCCTGGTCACGGGGGCCAACATCCGCGGGCGATTAGGCGAGGCAGTGGACGCGGCGCTAAAGTTGGGTGGCGGCAACTTGGTGATAGCCGTCGAAGCCGATGAGAATAATGCGCCGACAGGGAAGAGCACCAAGCGCCGGCGGGCGGGCCTCCGCGATGGGGACATTGCACTGTCGAGTCACTTTGCGTGCACGACCTGTGGGCTGAGTTTCGATCCACCAACACCACAGCTCTTTAGCTTCAATAGCCCGCAGGGAATGTGCCTCGATTGTGACGGCCTAGGCGAATACTACAGCTTCGCGCCCGAGTTGCTGGTGCCCGACCCGAGTTTGTCGTTTGCCCAAGGCGCGATCGAACTGATCGGCAAGTGGAAGGATCTCGGTCGCTGGAAGCGACACATTTACAAGGGCGTGGCCGACACCATTGAGCGTAAGTGGGACCTCGAAGAAGGCTCGCTGCTCGAGACACCATGGCAGGACTTATCTGACGAGCTGCGCGGCGTTTGGTTGTGGGGCACGGGCGACGAACATATCACGTTCACTTGGCGCGCCGGTAAGAGTAGCCAGAAGTACGGTGGAGAGTTTGAAGGAATTGTCGCCGATCTGCTGGACAAATACCGTTCGTCCAAGAGCGCGACGCAGGTGAAAAAACTCGAGAGCTACATGCGGATTCTCGAATGCAGCGATTGCGGCGGCGCGCGACTCAATCCGCAGGCCCGCTCGGTTCGATTGAAGACCACCGCTAAGAGCTTCGCCGATCGGCCGAACCTATCGCTGCCTGAAGTATGCGACTTGCCGGTCAGCGACGCGGCTGAGTTCTTCAGCGATTTGGAGCTTGAAGGCGCACAAGCGGTGATCGCCACCGAAGTGCTCAAGGAGATTCGCGGGCGACTCGGCTTTCTTACCAATGTGGGGCTCGATTACTTGTCACTGAATCGCACGGCGCCAACACTTTCGGGCGGTGAGTCGCAACGCATACGACTGGCCGGCCAAATCGGCTGCGGGCTGGTCGGCGTGTTGTACATTCTCGACGAACCTTCGATCGGCCTGCATCCGCGCGACAACGATCGGTTGCTCGCCACGCTCGAACGCCTACGCGACATGGGAAACACCGTCGTCGTGGTCGAGCACGACGAAGACACCATGCGGGCGGCCGATCACTTGATCGACTTCGGCCCCGGTCCCGGTGTGAAGGGCGGCTATGTGGTCGCAACCGGAACATCGGAGCAACTCACAAAGAGTAAGAAGAGCGTCACCGGCGCGTTTCTGGCTGGGAGTCGTGAAATACCGATCCCAAGCGACAGGCGAGGGGTATTAGGCTCAGTCGCACATAACGGAAACTCTAGTAACAACGGTGCGGCGCCCTCACCCCTAGCCCCTCTTCCGGAGGGAGAGGGGAATCAGTCTGGCAACGGCCAGAAGCAGGCCACCTTGCGCATCGTCAATGCTCGCCACAACAACCTAAAAGGGGTCGACTTCGAGGTGCCGCTCGGCAGATTTGTGTGTGTGACGGGCGTATCGGGCTCGGGGAAGAGTTCGCTGGTGAGCGACATCCTCATGGAGGCGCTTCGCCGCGACCTGATGAACGGCAAGGGCGAGCCCGGAGCGCACGACCGAATCGAAGGGCTCGAGAACCTCGATAAGGTGATCTCGATCGACCAGTCGCCAATTGGTCGCACTCCCCGGTCGAATCCGGCAACCTACATCAAGGTGTTCGACGAGATTCGTAAGCTTTTCGCGCAGCTACCTGAGTCGAAGCGGCGGGGATTCAAGCCGGGTCGGTTCAGCTTCAACGTGGCCGGCGGTCGATGCGAAGCATGCGATGGCAACGGGGCGAACAAACTCGAAATGGACTTTCTGGCCGACATCTGGGTCACGTGCCCGGTGTGCGAAGGCCACCGCTTCAACCGCGAAACGCTAGGCGTGCTGTACAAAGGCAAGAGCATTTCCGATGTGCTGGAGATGGACATCCAAGAAGCACTCGACCACTTTGAGGCCATCCCGCCAGTTGCGGACAAGCTGGCCACGCTGCACGCGGTAGGGCTCGATTACCTCAAACTTGGGCAACCTTCGCCCACGCTCTCCGGCGGCGAGGCGCAGCGGGTCAAGCTGGCTCGCGAACTGGTCAAGAAGTCGACCGGCAAGACGCTCTACGTGCTCGACGAACCCACCACAGGACTGCACTTCGCCGACATCGAACTATTGCTCAAGGTGCTGCACGACTTTGTCGACGCAGGAAACACCGTGCTCGTCGTCGAACACAACCTCGACGTCATTAAGACGGCGGACTGGATCATCGACATTGGACCTGAGGGTGGGCGCGACGGAGGCCAAGTAGTTTGTGCAGGAACACCCGAGCAGGTGGCCGATTTCGCCAAGACTGAGTTGCGGAACGGAAAGAGTCGCAAGCATAGCACCTCCGCGCATTCCCGTTCGCACACCGGCGAAGCACTGATCCCAGTTCTCAACGGTTCGCACACAACCAATGGCCGCGCGGGCAAAGCGAACAAAGCGAAAGTGAAAGAGGCGACCCACATTGAGGTCCGCGGAGCCGAGCAGCACAATTTGCGAGGCGTCGACGTCAAGATTCCCCGCGAAGAGTTCACTGTATGCTGTGGGCCGAGCGGTTCGGGCAAAACCTCGCTGGCCATGGACACCATCTACGCCGAAGGGCAACGACGATATGTCGAGAGCTTGAGTTCGTACGCTCGACAGTTCGTTGGCCAAATGCAGAAGCCGGCGCTCGAGCACATCGAGGGGCTTTCGCCGGCCATCGCGATCGAACAGCGTAGCACCGGCCACACGCCACGCTCGACGGTCGGCACGGTGACCGAGATCTATGATTACTTTCGCGTGCTATTCGCACGCCTGGGCAATCCCTACTGCCCCGAATGCGACCTGCCGGTCGGCAAGCAGACAGTCGACGACATTGTCGACAAAATCATTGCCGAACCAGAAGGCAAGAAACTCTATTTGTTGTCGCCCGTCGATATCGAAGTAGGTGAGCAGTACGACAAGCTATGGAAGTCGCTCGCCGACCAAGGCTATCTGCGCGTCCGTGTCGATGGCACCACCTACCCACTCGACGACGTACCCACGTTGACCCGTCGCCGCAAGCACGAGGTCGAAGTGGTGATCGACCGCGTCACTGTCAAGAAATCGGGGCGAGGCCGCCTGGCCGAGAGTGTAGAAAACGCACTGGCGGTCGGCAAAGGCACCATGCGCGTCGCGTACGTCGACGAAAACCAACCCGAGCCGCGATGGGAGACCAAGACGCACAGCCAGCACTTGGCGTGTGAGTCGTGCGGACGGAGTTTCACGCTGCTCTCGCCGCACAACTTCTCGTTCAATAGTTCGCTCGGCTGGTGCCCCGCGTGCGAAGGTCTCGGCACGCAGGTGGGCGCCAATCCGGCGGCGTTGCTGCGCGACAGCGAACTCACGCTCGCCCAGGGCGCCATCCTGCTGTGGCCCGACATGCGCCTGGAATTGTCGCAAGCAATGCTCGATGCACTCCACCGCCACACCGGCATCCCACTCGACGTGCCCTACCAGAAGCTCAATGCCAAGCAGCGGCGAATCGTATTGTATGGAACAGGCGAAGAGTGGATTGAGGTAGGCAGCGAGGAAAGTTCACCCAAAGTATCTCAACGGCCGCTTCTACGCTTCCAATTCAAGGGCCTGTATCCGGCGCTCGAGGAGGCTTCGAAGTTGTCGGTGCGCCTTCGCACAGCCCTGGAACATCTGGTCGACGAGATTGAGTGTAGCGAGTGCGGCGGAAGTCGCTTGCGCGACGATGCCTCGGCCGTGCGATTCCGCAAGTCCACCATCGAACAAATCGGTCGCACGCCGTTGGGCGAACTATTGGCTCAGGCGAAGAAATGGAAGTTGTCGGCGCGTGAAAGAAAAGTGGCCGGCGAGCTGGTTAAAGAAGTCACCAACCGACTCACCTTCCTCGTCGATGTGGGACTCGATTATTTGACGCTTGGTCGCGGCGCGCCCACGCTCTCGGGTGGCGAGTCGCAACGTATTCGGCTGGCCAGCCAAGTCGGTAGCGGACTAGTAGGTGTGCTGTACGTGTTGGACGAGCCAACGATTGGACTGCACCCGCGGGACAACACTCGGTTGATCGCAGCGCTCCACAAGCTGCGCGACCTGGGCAACACGTTGCTCGTTGTGGAGCACGATCGCGAAGTGGTCGAGAGCGCCGACGCCCTGCTCGACTTCGGTCCCGCGGCCGGTCGGCTCGGCGGCGAAATCGTTGCGCGTGGCACCCCAGCCCAAGTCGCCAAACGCCGCGCGAGCGTCACGGGGCCTTACCTTAGTGGCAAGAAGGCTCTTCCGATTCCAGAGACCCGACGAATCGACGAGTCTCTTTCAGGGCCTACGCTCCGCGTTGTGAATGCTCGCCACAATAATCTCAAGCACGTGACAGTCGACATTCCGCTCGGCGCGCTCACGGCGGTCACTGGTGTTTCTGGTAGTGGCAAAAGTTCGCTCGTCGAAGACGTGTTGTACAACACACTGGCACGTTCGCTGCACCGTGCGGGCACCGTCCCGGGCGCCCACGACGCGATTGAAGGTGTCGAACAAATCAATAAGGTGATTCGGGTCGATCAGCAACCGCTAGGCAACACGCCTACTTCAAACCCAGCGACCTACACGGGCGTGTTCGACCTCATCCGTCAACTGTTCGCCCAACTTCCGGCTTCGAAGCTGCGTGGCTACACCGCACGGCAATTCAGCTTCAACGTAGCCGGCGGACGTTGCGACGAGTGCGAAGGGGCAGGGGAGTATTGTGTCGAAATGCATTTCTTGCCCGATGTTTGGATCACTTGTGAAACGTGCGGCGGGTCGCGCTACAATCCCGACACGCTCAGCGTGAAGTATCGTGGCAAGACGATCGCCGACGTACTGCACATGAGTTGCCGCGAGGCGCTTGAACTTTTTGAGAACATTCCGAAAATCCGCCGCGTGCTCCAAACGCTCTGCGATGTGGGTCTCGACTACCTGACGTTGGGGCAAAGCGCCCCCACCCTCTCAGGCGGCGAAGCGCAGCGGGTCAAGCTGGCGGCTGAACTCGCGCGGCCCGACACTGGGCAAACCCTCTACCTACTCGACGAACCGACCACAGGCCTCCACTTCGACGACCTTGCGAAGTTGCTCGACGTCTTGCAACGGTTGGTCGATCTTGGCAATACGGTCGTAGTAATCGAACACAATCTCGACGTGATTAAGACGTGTGACTGGCTGATCGACATCGGACCGGAAGCCGGCGCGGGCGGCGGTGAAGTCGTTGCATGCGGAACGCCCGAGATGCTGGTCGAACAAGCGGCAAGTAAGAGTAAGAAGGGTCGGAAATCACAATCCAGCGGATTCGTATCTCACACGGCGGTCGCTCTCGCACCGGTGTTGGAAGCTGGTCCCTACAAGAAGCGAACGGTGTACGACCCACACGTGATCGACGCGTCGCGCGATGGCGACGTCGATCTCGATCGGGTTGGCGAGGATACGAAGATGCCCTGGGAAGTCGACGGACGTCATTGGCACACGATCGAGCGTGTCGCCCGCGATGGCGACGCCTGTCGGTGGGACGGCGAGATCGTCGAGCGAGTCGAGCGACAGATCCAGGAATTGGGTGACTTTGCCCCCACGAATTGGAATCACCGCTCGGTGGTCGAAGTGACCGGCCACACCAAGAGCGACGGATGGTTCTTTCACGCACTCACGGGTGAGAAGTGGTTGGTGAAGCTAAAGTTTCGCACCGCCAAACGAACGTTTGATCGCGACAAGCTGCTCGCCGACTTGCAGCTGCCGCCGCTGAACGACATGGACGACATCGAAGCCTACGGTAGCGGCCCGCGGGTGAAGTGCAAGAACCTCACCGGCCCTTGGCAAGAGGTGCAGATTGCGGCGCATTCACTCGACGAAATCGACAAACCAGAGTTTTGGCGATTCCTAGAGCGGGCGGTGGAAGGCTTCAAGCAGTTTACCGAACGCAAGGAAAAGAAACCCGAAGACCTGATGCCCTGGAAGGTGCTTGGCCAGAAGTGGCATACCACGCGTAAGGGCTTTACACCTGGCAAGAAGGTCGCCTGGCCAACCGAGTTGCTCGAGGAGGTGTTCGAACTACTCGACGACGTGGCCAGCAAAGGCCAATTCCTTTGGAACAACAAAGTGCTTGTGCATTTGATGGTACCGGGCTCGAGCGACCCATGGGCAACGGTGGTTACCAAGCGAGCTGAGAACATCGAGCTGGTTCTCAACGGCCCCAAAGGAGCGTTCCAACTGGGCCGCGTGACCGATTTGGCCGCGGAGCAGGTGCTCGACAACGACTCGGCCGATCGTGATCGCGTACGACTCTACTTCACCTCGCTCGACGATTTGCATCGTGGCGACCTGGAAGGATTCTTGCGCGAGCATCTCGACGCGGTGCAAGGCGCGGGAGTGAGCTAACCATGTCGACACCCACCATTGAATGGGTCGGCGACGCCGATGGTCACCTGCGGCTGATCGATCAAACGAAACTGCCCGTCAAGACAGCCGTACTCAATTGCGATACAGTCGACGACGTATGGTGGGCGATCAAGAAACTATCGGTCCGCGGGGCTCCGGCCATTGGTATCGCCGCCGCGTATGGTGTGGTGCTGGCGGCAAGCGACTCGCACGAGAGCATCAAGACGGCATGCGATCACCTTGCCACCAGTCGGCCGACAGCCGTGAACCTGTTTTGGGCGCTCGATCGCATGCGGCGCGTTGCCGAAGACGCGTCTGACGCCGACCTTGCCGAGTGTCTGTTGACCGAAGCCCGCGCGATTCATGCCGAAGACGCCGAACAATGCGCGGCGATCGGACGACATGGGGCCGACTTACTGGAGCGAACACTTTCCAAAGCGAGCGGCATTTTGACTCACTGCAACACTGGCGCGCTGGCCACCGGAGGCGACGGCACCGCGCTCGCCGTGCTGTTCGAACTACACCGCCGCGGATTCGCGCCACACGTCTATGCCGACGAAACACGACCGTTGCTGCAGGGAAGTCGACTGACTATGTGGGAACTCAACGACCGTGGGGTAGAAGCGACCCTCATATGCGACTCGATGGCCGCGCACGTCATGCGGGAGGGCCGCGTTGCGGCAGCCATCGTGGGGGCCGATCGCATTGCCGCCAACGGCGACGCCGCGAACAAGATTGGCACCTACAGCGTCGCCCTATTGTGCAAGGCGCACGACTTGCCATTTTACGTCGCCGCGCCAAGTACGACGTTCGATCTATCACTCGCCTCGGGCGATGAGATTCCCATCGAAGAGCGCGCCGCGGAGGAAGTTACGCAGCCCGGCGGAGTGACGTTTGCGCCGGACGGAGTCAATGTCTACAACCCGGCGTTCGATGTGACACCGGCTGATTTGATTTCCGGAATCGTCACTGAGCGAGGTGTGATAGCACCGGTCGACAAAGGTAGTGTGGGCAGGTTGATCACGAATTAGCTGTTGCTCGTTGCCAATATTCGTGCGGCGCCGGCGAATAGACTGCCGAATAGCGTCTATACCTATGTTCTATTGGGAGGGAAGTCGATGGAAGTTGCCGGTGGTTTTGCCTGCGTTGGTCTCGTCGCGCTACTTGGCCTGCTCGCTACAGTGTTCTGGTTCTGGATGTTCATCGAGTGCCTGATGAAGGAACCTTCTGAAGGCAATGACAAGCTACTTTGGGCACTCATCATCTTCTTTGGGAACCTGCTTGGGGCGCTGCTGTACTTCGTCATCCGCCGTCCTGAGCGAATCGAGCGGTTTGGCGAGTAGCTCGAACGCGGTACAATTAGGGTGAAGGTGACGAATTGTCCATCGTCGCTCCTTTTGCTTGTCGTCCCCGACGGGAGACCGCTGCCATGCCCATGACCGTGCCCGCTCACCACGGAAGTCTCGACGCGTCGCCGTCGATTGGCGAGTATCTGATCAAGCGCTTGCAAGATTACGGCATTGGCGATGTGTTTGGCATCCCGGGCGACTACGTGCTGTCGTTCTACACGCTGCTGGAGCAGAGCGACCTCAACGCCATTGGGTGCACGCGAGAAGACTGTGCGGGCTTTGCGGCCGACGCCTACGCGCGCGTCAAAGGTATGGGTGCGTTGTGCGTGACGTATTGCGTGGGCGGGTTGAGCGTATGCAACTCGATTGCCGGCGCCTATGCAGAGAAGTCGCCGGTGGTGATGATCACCGGTTCGCCCGGACTTCGCGAGCGCATTCACAACCCGCTACTCCATCACATGGTGAGGCATTTTCGCACGCAATACGACGTGTTCGAGAAGCTGTGCGCGGCGGGCGCCGAGATCAACGATGCCAATACGGCGTTTCGCGAGATCGATCGTGTGCTGGCCGCCTGCAAACGGTTCAGCCGGCCCGTGTACCTCGAAATCCCTCGCGACATGGTGCATGTGCGGCCTGACAAGACGCCGGAGTACGAAGTGCCCGCCACGGTGAGCGATAGCCGAGCGCTCGCCGAAGCGGTGAAAGAGGCCGCTCAAAGGATCGAAACCGCGCGGCAACCCGTTCTGCTGTTGGGCGTCGAGGTCCATCGGTTCGGGCTGCAAGACCAAGTGCTTAAACTGGCCGAGGCGGCCGGCATTCCCATGGCGGCGACCATGCTGGGCAAGGGCGTCGTCGCCGAGACGCACCCGTTGTACATGGGACTCTACGAAGGAGCGCTCGGTCCGAAAGAAGTGACGCGATACGTCGAAGCAAGCGACTGCGTGGTGATGCTCGGTACGTTCATGACCGACATCAACCTGGGCGTCTACACGGCCGAACTCGACATGAGCGATTGCATTTACGCCACGAGCGAGCAGCTTCGCATACGCCATCACCATTATCACGACGTTCGCCTTGACGACTTCATTTCCGCGCTGGCCGCGCGTTGCCCAATTCCGAAGAATCCTCCACAGCCTCCCACCGACTCGCCCCAGCGGACGTTCGAGTTGCAACCCGACGCGAAGATCACCATCGAACGCATGATTGCGCGGCTCGACGAACAGTTGGTGGACGAAACGATCGTGATCGCCGACATCGGCGACGCTTTGTTCGCGTCGGCCGAGTTAACGACGCGGGGGCGGACCGAATTTTTGAGCCCGGCGTACTACACATCCATGGGCTTTGCCGTGCCTGCGGCGCTCGGAGCGTCGGCCGCGTCGCCAGAGGCGCGAGTGGTCGCCATCGTGGGCGATGGGGCGTTTCAGATGACCGGCATGGAACTCTCGAGCCTGGTGGCCCGCAATGTGCCTGCCATCGTGATCGTGCTCGACAACGGCGGGTACGGCACCGAGCGACTGCTTCACCCCGGCGAGTACAAGTTCAACGACATCCACTCGTGGAATTACTACGAGCTGCCCAAAGTGCTAGGCGGCGGCAGCGGGTACGCAATCTTCACCGAAGGCGACTTCGACGCAGCGCTAAACAAGGCCTGGGCCAACATGTCGGGTCCAAGCATTCTGCACGTCCACCTCACCGCCACCGACTCTAGCAAGGCCCTCGACCGATTGGGCGAGATGATGCAAAAAACGGTGGTCGGGACCGAATAAAGTCGCACGGTCAATTCTATACCGACGTGGTGAATGGGAGTCGACACCTAGCCTGTTGCGGCGCGGTACAACAACTCCTCAAGTTCGGCAACCTGCTTGTTCGTGTCGAAGGCCTCCATTTTCTTTCGACCTGCCACGCCCATCGCGACGCGCGTTTCTGGGCTGCTGGCCAATACTCGCATGTGCTCGGCCATGGATTCCCAGTCGCCTTCGTCGCAGAGCAGTCCCGTCACTCCATGGTCAACTTGTTCCGGTATGCTCGCGTGGCGGGTGCTGACAATCGGTAAGCCGGTTCCGGCCGCTTCGGCCACCGCTACGGGCCAGCCTTCCTTGTCGCCCGATTCGGCGGTCACCGAATGCTGGACGAATGCCGAGGCGCTGGCAAGATGCCGCTTGACCACATCGAATGGCTGCACACCTAGCCACTCGACACGCTCCGTAACACCTAGATCCTCCGCTATCTCTCGACACTCTTCCTCCATCGGCCCCGCGCCAATCACCGTTAGTGTGGACTGCGGAGCATCACGAACGCATGCAGCGAAGGCGCGTATCGACAAGTCGGGTCGCTTTTTCGGAGTCAACCGGCCAACCATAAGGAACTTACACGGCTGTTCGTCTACGTCGATTGCGGGCTGGATGTCTGTGAATGGCACGCCGTACGGTATCTTATGGATTTGGTCGTTGGGGACTCCGTGCGAATGCAACCACTCAGCCATATAGTCGGCAACCACTACGCACGCTGAAAAGTGAGGAGCGTAACGAGCAAGCTCTCGGCGATAACGCGGTCGGCGAACAGAGGATGACAAATCGATTCCGTTGAAGTGTGCAACCACAGGAACCTTCTGCTGAAGCAATAGTGGCGCCAACTCTATCGCGGTTGCCCCAAAGTGGCAAAGCACGACGGCCGGAGACTCTGTGCGCAAACGGTTGTTCCATTCTTGAGCCAGTACGGGTGGGCCGCGGAAACCGCCCAAATGTCGATTCTTCCAAGTCCAATACGCTAGTCGGGCTTGTTGCCCATACCGACCAATATTTCGTTGAGTCGGACGGCGTATCTCTTCGACACTGAGGCCGTCTTTCCGTGTGGCTTGCGGGGATTCATTACGGTAGCACAACACTCGCAACGAAAGCCGAGTAATACCGAGCGCTTGGCGGTACATCCACGCTTCGCTAGGAACTCCAAAGTTTCCCACGGCGAGCCAACACGTTGGGCGTTGATTCTCGGAACATTCGTGCATTTGTACCGTGCCCATTGATTGTTCGACAGACTGCTCGTCTTCGAGCGATTACTAATCAGCGTCTTTTGTGCGCTTGAGGCGCTCCGAAAGATTGCGCTTCCGCTGCCAGACGCGAATCTTGTGTCGTGCTTGTAGCCAAATGCCACCGAACGCTTGGGCAAGTGACTTTTGCTTCGGTCGCGGCAGGCTCTCGTACTTGGGAGAACGAGTGATTACAGCGTGCACGTAGTCGTTGCTGTTCCAAACGCTGAGGTACTCAAACAACACGATGGTTCCGCCGATCCGCTCCGCGAGAGCCTGAATATCGTCAAGTCGAATTGTTTCGTCGACCACTTGCAGCCCATCCGGGTTTGAATCGCGGAGATACGCTTGGTGCAATTCGGACGGATAAGTTATCACGACCGTCCCATCTTCCGATAGCAGCTTCGACAATGTAGCATGGAACTTAGGCCATGCGTCGCGAGGAATATGTTCGTGGACATCAATCATTGCGATTAGATCGAAGCTGCTTTCGATCACATCGTCCTCAAGATTAGAAACCTTGAAGTCAACGCCCGTGTCGCCAAAAAGAGTCGTTGCCAATCTGATGTTCTCTGGACTAATGTCGGCGCCGGTGACGGCGACTTCCGGATGCTGTTGCTTAACTAGCATCGACGACAGTCCAACACCACACCCGATATCCAAGACCGAGTGTGTGTTTTGGTCCACTACGGACAACACACGGTCGACAGCCGCGTCAAACCTTGGGTTGCCATGGACGTAGTCGCGTACCAGTCGCTCGTTGAACCCATCGTAAAAATCGGCGATTTCATTTCGAGAAGCGGGTGTTTCTCGGTCCATGCTTGTACTTTGCATTTCTAGTCCAGCCCATAGAGGCCTAATGTCGTCGTCTCAATCGCTTGGTCACTCGCGATACTTGCTTATCTTCATGACCAATGAACTTGCAGAAGCTCGCTACTTCTAGTTGTATCCGTGACGCTGCATGCCTTGCCCACAAGTAGCACCAATAAGGGACAAGTTCTCTTCGCCAAAGAACTCTGTCAGTTGAGCACCTCTCTTGCCCTTGGGCTGGAACTCGTGATCCAACATGTGTCGATACTCGCCATTCAAAGGTAGCTCTAAGGACTGGCAGAGCCGTTCGATGGCATCCACTTTGTTGTCGTTAAAATCCTCGTATCTCAGATATTGGACTCGATCCTTGTATCGCTCGAATAGGGAAACCGCAAGATTCCATCTTTCCGCAAGAATCTCGATATGATTGCTCCCTTGAATAGTTGGAGCCAGCCCCCGAACGACATGCGTCCAGCCTGGGTTCTTCCGCAAGACTTGCGGATGGTCCGCGAGACTAGTTGCGGTGCCGGGTATCTCTAGCCGGTTCAGTATGCTCCTAATGTTCTGTCGTGGGTCCCGAACGATGAAGACGAACCGACTTTCCGGAAACACTCGTAGCAGATCATCGACAAAGAACGTCAGGTCAGGGTCCTTGATTATCTCCGCGGAAAAGGCCCGTTTGTTGGCCGACACAATTGCTTCAAGCGAAAGCGCGCCGTCGTGGTAAGAGGCGACCTGAGAAATATCGCTCTTTACAAAGAAATCTTGCGTGTACGAGAGCTTCGCCGCGAGCGCCAAGAGCGACGCAATCGCAGAGGTACCTGACTTCTGATTCCCGAGAACAAATATGGGCGCCGGGTGAACACGCGCGAAACGCTCGCGGCACGAATCGATTGAGTATCGTACCAAACCGCGCAATCTATAGAACTGTCGTCGCAATATCATGTGTTCCGCATCGAGCCAGACAAGAGTCAATTGTTCCGCAATAGTCGCAAGTCGTTGATGCCGTTTGTAACCGTGCTCCGGCCCTCTTCGGTCACAAAGTACAGCAGGCAAAAACAAGCCGCATAGAACACGGCCCCCACCGATAGCACGGCAACGGAACCCCAATCGATGAACCATGTGCGGGTTAACATTGCCGTACATGTTCCGGCTACCAAAGTCGTTACGGTTGGCAGCGCTAGTGGATCGATCAGATCCCGCAAGTTCAACGGAGTGCCAGAGAAACACACCAATATGCCCGGAATCCTAAGTAGCACCATCGATGCACTTACGCCAATTGCTACCGCAATTGTTCCGAAGGGGAGGCAGCTCGCCATCACGACTACCAAGATCGCCGAAGCGAACAGGCCCCATTTGAACTGTCGGCGCACATGCCCCCACGACATGTAAACCCAGCCTGTCGCAGCGCTAAAAGACGTAATCCACGCAGCAGGCACCAAGGCAAGGAACACCGGTATGGAACCATGCCATTGTTCCCCCAATACGGTCAACACAATGGGTTTGCACATCACGGCCACAAAACCGCACAACGGGATACTAGTGATAGCCAAGACCCCCAACGCTCGACGGTAGGCGCGCCGGTATCGGTCCGGTTCCGTTGTAAGACGGCTGAGACTCGGCACCACCACGGATGTCAATGGGCCCACGACTCGCTGAGTGGGCACCAGCAACAGCCGATACGCGCGTTCATAGTACCCAAGTGCCGTCTCGCCCCACCACCATCCAATTAGCACGTTGTCCGCATTGCGCGCGAAGTGATTGACCACGTTGAAGCCCGTCGCATTTGCGCCAAAACCGACGAGTGCTTTTGTACCGACATTTCGTTTCGGAAGCCTGGGGCGCCAATTGCAAAGTGTCCATGATAGGATCATCACTATTAGGGCTGTCGTCGCCGGAATGAACACAAGCGCCCAGTAGGCCAATGGGCTGCGATAATACATCCACGCCCAGGCGATTCCCACGCTCTGACCAATGATCTGTCCCGATAGGCCAATAATGGCTAAACGCTGAAAAGCGAGGTTTCGTCGAAGCAACGCTCGATGCTGCACCGTTGCCCCAGCAAAACAAAAAGATAGGGCAATCGGTATCGTAAGCGCGATTAGTCTCGACTCGCCGTAGAACCAACTAATGAGTGGCGAAACACAGACGAGTGTGATGCCCATTAAGACGCCAAGAGCGGTGGATATCCAGAAGAGATTGCTGGCCTGCTGTTCGCTGAGTTCCTCGCGTTGAATGCTGGCCGACGAAAATCCTGCGTCGATCAACATGGCGGAGAAACTCGCAAACACGCCAATCATCGCGACCAAACCAAAGTCTTCCGGCGTCAGCAGGCGCGAGAGCATTGGAATGGCCAGCAGCGCAATTACGGCACCCGTGATCTGCGCGCCGGCAGTAACCGCGCCTCCTCGCACGGTCTTGCCCTTGAGGTCCTGACGGATGCCATCGTGGGAAAAATAGTCGATCTTACGTTTGAATGGCATGAATATGGACTATTCAGGCAGGATGCTCGAGATCCGTATTATCGCGAAGAGCTCGCTCGGCGCAAGTAGGTTATGATATCTACGCCACGCAAGCCTGGCGATCGACGTCGGGAGGGGCCACTTGGGAGGGAGCGCGCACAATCATCGCGGCTACCTTGGTGATTACGCGGCATGGCCAAGAATCGTTGTAGAAATCACTTCCCAGTTTGATCTAATAAGGGCGCCGCGGCATATAGCGGTGGTTGTTTGGCACATTCGATACCAGCGGGCCGGGCAGCCGGTCGGCTCTTTGGCATCTTGGTTGTCGTATGGGAGGCTAGTGGCAAGTGCGTATGGCTAGACGGCTGGAGTTTTGCCCCAACTGGGGCAAAACCAT
Source organism: Pirellulales bacterium (assembly GCA_028279215.1). Taxonomy (GTDB): domain Bacteria; phylum Planctomycetota; class Planctomycetia; order Pirellulales; family Lacipirellulaceae; genus Aeoliella. The sequence goes on along the minus strand of JANQOF010000059.1, from coordinate 39,858 downwards.
GTGGCAAAACTCGCGAAGCGTCGATCACAGACGATTACGGAAAGCGTTGCCACAAAAGCACTTAGGAGATTGCGGCCGGTTGCCATCAGGTTGATTTTGCCACAACCAATCGTGTTCAGCCATGTGTTGTTGGGTAACAACTCTAAGTCGTTGCACGCCAACAGGTTCCAACGCTCGGTTTTGTCCCAATGGGCCCAATACGGAAGCAATTACGATTAAGCTGCCCGCCGCCGCCGAGCCCAGTACCACAAAACGGTGCCGATCGAGGCCGCGAGCACCACACCGCTGGGTTCGGGGACGGGCGCGACGTTGGTCGAGAGCAGTTGGGCCAGATCGAGATTGACTTGCGGGTTCGAATTGAACCCCTCGCGGAGCAACAGGAAGTCCTGCAGGTCGGTTTGGCCGTCCTGATTCATGTCGCCGGCCCGCCAACTTTCGAGTGTTCCCTGACCATCGTGCGAGCCCCAGCCAGCGACGAACGCGTCGATGTCGGCGTCGTCGACCAACCCGTCGAGGTTCACGTCGCCCGCTACCCCGTAGTCGGTGCCCGACCAGGCGAGCGCGAAGTCGGTGCCGGCAGCGCCCGACACCTTGATGGCATACTGGCCGGGATCGAGATGCTCGAGATACAGGTGCTCGACATTGTCGACCGAGCTGTTACTTGATTGCAAGCTGTCGCCTTCGACAAAGTCGCTGGCCTCAAACAGCTCGAGGCTAAGATTCGCAAGGGAGGATTGGAGATTGCCGAACCTCGAATCACTGAAACCGTCGGTGACGACGCGGTTCCAAGTGAGCGTTACGGAAAGTTCGTCGACTTTGCCTTGGTCTTCGTCGACGGAGAAGAAATAGAGGTACTCGTTGGTCGAGGGGCTTTCGACAAAGTCCCATCCAATCAACGCTACCTCGTTGGTGTCGCTAGCCTGCTGCTGGTCGGCGGCGACAATGTGGTAACTTCGGTAGGCGTTAAGTTGACCGGCTCCAAAAGTTTCGTCGAGCGGACGAGTGACGGTGCGATCCCATCCGCCGAAATCGTGCTTGGTTGCGCCGCTGAGGAGCGCCGCCTTGATGACCTCGGAATTTTGGGCGTCAGTAGTGCCCGCCGTTTCGACAAGCAGGGCGGCGACGCCGCTTACCGAAGCGGTGGCGCCACTAGTAGTGTCGTAAGGAGAAACAATATCCGGCTTCGTGCGTCCGGTTCCATCGATCGTCGTGGTTCCTTGCGAGTGGTTTCCACTCGAAACACCGACCGACACCACGTTGTAAGCATGCGCCAGCAATTCTGGAACGGCGGTGACGCTGCCGTTGTTCACGCCGACGACCGATACGTAGTTGTCGCGGTTGATCGTGTAGTCGAGGCGACGAACCGCCTCCTGGTTGACGCTCGTTTGACCGAACGTGCCAACCCAACTGTTGTTTTGAACGTCTGCCGTTTCGATCCTGGGAACGCCCGAGGAGTTGGTTTGGCCCACCTTCAAGAAACTGGTGGAATTTGATGCTGGCGATTCAGAAGTACCGAGAAAGTGATCGACGTGCCAAACATTGATATCCGTCACGGCGGGGGCGATACCAGAATCGTTGCCAAATGTGATTCGCGCCACATTGGCGGCATGGGTGCTGACGTCGGTTGGCCCCGACATAAGCGTGAGATTCTTACCGTCGTAGAGAGGACGATAATTGTCCGCGCCGTCTCCGGCCTCTACTTGCGAAACGGTGACGTCCGTGCCCAGCGGCATCGCAGCGCCCAGTTCGTTGGCCAACATGGTGTGCCAAAGCTCGTTGCGAAGATCAGGCTGGGCACGCAGCTTGGCCGCGGGCACGAACAGCAACAGCGTGGAGCAAATCGCCAACAACGTGGCGTTAGCTATACGAGCGGTCACGAGGGCGATTCCTGGTTCAAGGAGACTGATTCGGAACGAGTTGTCTAAAGCGCCTAGCGAGTTTCAACGCCGAGTTGTCGCGGAATCGATGGGCAGCACGAATGCCATGCAGAATCCCCCCCTCGATAGCAATTCCAGTTGGGAGGAATCAGAAAAGTAGATGCGTTCACTGTCCCGGTTTTGTTCCTCCGTCCATTATACGCGAGTTACAAGTCTTGCATAGCAAAGTGTCGTAACACTTTTGTGGAGAACGACTTAGTGAGCACTCGGCGGATTGCCGAACCTTTCGGTTGGCGGAGACTTTGCCAGCCGATCTCCACTCAGATACTCGAATTCGCGTGACGATGGCACACCAAATCGCAGATTTCCCGTACCGCGCCGTGGCCGCCCGAATGGCTGAGCACCAAGTTGGCAACCGGAAGCACGTCAGGGTGGGCATCGACGGGCACCACACCGCACCCGACGGCCGCCAAGCATTCCAAGTCGTTTACGTCGTTGCCCACGTAGATCGTACTGGCAAGGTCGATGTCTCGCTCGTTGAGCCATTGGGTCAACAGCGGCAATTTGTTATCGACGCCGTGCAGGCACTCCAGGTCGAGCTTCTCACATCGGTGAACCACGATGGGAACAGGTTCCTTCGACAGCACCAACAGAGGGATGCCCGTCTTCTTGAGCAAGCCAACGCCCATGCCGTCGCCGCGGCTGGCAGTCGCCGACTCTTCGCCGTGCTGATTGATGTGCACTCGGTTGTCGGTAAACACACCATCGAAGTCAAACACCACCGCGCCGACAACCTTGGGCAACTTCCGCAAACCATGGCGATGGCGCGCCGCGCGCCGCATGAGATGCAACTTCCGTTCGAGTGATTTTAGCAATGTGTACATCGAAGAAGAATACAATGCGGACGATTGCGGAGACGACAGTCTACAAGACCGACGGGCCGCCAATTCTACATGGCTATTGGAATCTCGTCGACGGACCACTAGTTGCCAATGACGTTAACTCAAGCTACTCCAGCCACCGCCGCACAGGTGCCGAAGCGATACTTCGCCAACAGCATTTCGAGCTTTCGTTGCGTGGTGGCGAGCCCGACATAAGACTTAAACCGGCGGTGTGGAGGCATCGACACGCGCGGGCAATCAGGAGCAAAGTCGCGCGGGTGCAGGTACACGACCACCGGCGTACCGCGCTGCTCAAACGTGTCGAATCCTCGCCGGATGAGCCAATCGGGCAAGAGCCGCAAATACCCTCCACCGCTGAACGCCAATTTGAAACCGGCCCACTTCAGCACGCTCATCGGCAACTCACGCAGTGGTTCGCCCGATGGTGTCGAAGTGAAGTCGTGAACCTCCTGTGCACAAGGATAGCCGCCGTGCCCACGTGGCGCCGGAAACAAGCTTGCGTCGTATCGAAAATCAAGCTCTCGAAGTACGTCGATCGCCCATTCCGTACCCGGCGTAATCGAGAAACTGGGAGCGCGGTACCCGAGTATGGGGCCTCCTGTTTGCTCCTGGAGAGTATCGAGAGTCCGCCTGGTGTCGTCGCGAAACTCATCAGGCGTCATCTGGTCTACGCGTTGGTGCCAGAACGAATGGCAGGCCACTTCGTGACCAGCCTCCGCGATGTTGCGGGTGATCTGTGGGTAGCGCTCCGCGACCCAGCCGAGGATAAAGAAGGTGGCCTTCACGTTGGCGTCCGCGACGGTTTGCAGTATTTGATCGGTGTAGCGTTCGACCAACGTCGGCAAGTCGGGCCACTTGGCGGTATCGGCTACCGCGTCGATCGCAACCATGTGGAACCAGTCCTCAATGTCGAACGACAACGCATGGACCACTTCAGACTGTTTCGCCGGTGAGTTCATGGTCAAAACGCGTCGTGATCGCCGAAGGTAAATCGCCAGTTCTCCAAGCTTCCGGCCGGGGTGTCGCTGGTCGCCAGGGTCTTAGGGTACACCAGCACATGATACTCCTCCGAACGGGTCATGAGGTACTTGTCCCCAAGTTTGCCGAGGCGCGGATCCATGAGGGAACTTGGCATCGTCAGTATCAGTTCGGCGCCTTGCTCAACGGCGTAAGCTTCAGCTTCCGCCAGCAAGGACTGAACCTCGCTTGCCGTCGCGTCGGCTGCCGTCGCCAATTCGAGGATCACGCCGGCACGGATTTTGTTTCCTCGGGTGGCGATGGTCGCCACCAGTGCCCCGACAAGCTGCCCATCCCTCCGGACGCCAGTAACTCGGTACGGGTGCCCATCAAGTGTAGCGCAGAAACGATTGCGGAGTAGTTGAGGTGTCCAAAGCTGGCGAACATAGTCGCTGGACAGCGAGTTTAGCAAGTCGACGATTGCATTAATGTCGGAACTGTCGAGATCGATCGTTTCGATGGTGGCGTTCAAGTGCCCGGACAAGCCGGCGCACAACTGATAGACGGTGTCCAATGGGGCAACCAATGGGGCGACGACATCAGCACCCTTATGTTTGGCCAGCAATCGAAACGGACGCAGCGGACGTAAGCAAACTGGCAGCTTGTCCACGAGCGCGAAACCCAATTTTTGATGCCCTTCGGCAACCAGCGCCTGCCTGGTGCCTGTGTAAATCAGGTCGATGCCCGCTGGCTTCATGGCACGTAACATGGCCAGCACCAACTGTGGATAGACCATCTGCTTGCGAAACTCTGGTTGTACAAAAAGATGAGCCCAGTATCCTGCACGCATAATTTCGTTCGCATCATCGACCATTGGCCAATTCATGTCGCGCAGGTACAGCATGGTGATACCGACTGGGCGCTCGCCGGCGTACGCAAGCCATGTACGAGTGCAATCTGGGTCGAGTTGCCAGAGGTAGGCGCCGACTTTTTCGACCGTGCGTTGCTGCTCATCACGCGCCGATAGCAGCGTGGCCACGTCCGCCAAGTCGCCAGGCGTCGCTTCGCGAACGGTGATGAGGGACGAAGAGGTTGGTGCGGTCATACCAGACAGAACAGTCAACACGCTAGGTGGGCGATTTCATTGCCGGAGGGTGGCGATTTCGTCGGCCAGCGCCTGGACGGTAGTAAGCTGAGGCACTTTCTCTGGATCAAAGCTCACGCCTATGCGACCTTCAAGCGAGAGGATCAGATTAAGGTGGCCAATCGAGTCCCACGCCTCGATCGTTTCGGGCGACGAGTCGACCGTGATTTGCTCCAGGTCCACGGCGAACACTTCGGCCACGGTTTGGCGGACTTCTTCGATGGCGGAATCGCTCACCGGATTACTCTCCAATCGCTGGGGTTGGCAGGTCGGACATTCGGCATTCAATCCACTCGGGTATCGCCAGATCCGCGGAACTCAAGTCTAGCTCCCAAACGGAGGCTGTTTCGGACTGGCTTGTCAGTTCGAATCCATGAGTACGATAAATGTCTTCGGCTGGGGCGTTCTTTGCGGTTGGTACGAAGTCGCCTACCAGGTGCGTGGCCCCCGCGTCGCGGGCGTGGCCCGCCAACAGTCCAAGCATCGCCGTCTCGATCGTGCGGCCAATCACGCGACAACTCATTAGAAACGTATCGAGCTGCCAAACATCGTCAACGCTTCGCACAATCATCACGCCGACAATACCGTTGTCGCCAAAGCGGTCGGCCACCTGTGTCCAGTACACGCGTGTGGCTGGATCGGCGGCGAATCCGGTGATTTGTTGTTCACTGTATCGCCGGGATGTCATGTTCAACTGGTTCGTCTTCTGTGTCAACTGCGCCACCCGCGCCCGCGTCACATCGTTTACTAGACCAAAGGTGGCGACCATCTCCAGCGAGCGGTAGTAGTCTTCAAGCGTCGCCGCCGATGTCTGAAGTTGTACCCTTTCGGTTTGGGCAGCATACATCGCGTTACGCTTGCGATCCTCGTTCGATACTTCCAAACGTTCGAACAACGGACAATCGCGAATTGCTGCGGCGTGTCCGAACGGGTGCTTGGGGTCGACGTCCAGCACAGTGACCTCAGGCACGACTTCGCGAATGAGCTCGCATTCCACTGGGTTGTCGTCGACAAAAACGAGCGAGTCGAGGCCAATGTTCAGCTCCGCCGCAATCTCACGCAAGCTCCGCGACTTGTCACTCCAGTTAATCCGTTTGGCGGCGAAGTCCTTAGAGCGAAGCAGCATTTCCGGATGATGTTCGATCGCCTCCAAGGCGTCCGTCTCGTTGTTCTTGCTACAAATGGCCAGAATGATGCCTCGCCGGACCATATCGAGGAGAGCTCGCTGGAACTCTGTATAGGCAGCGCCGGGATAATCGTCGCCGAGCTTGATGCCAGCGAGTCCGTCTTCGCCCACCACGCCACCCCACATGGTGTTGTCGAGGTCGCAGACCAGACACTTCGCCTGGCGACCCATGACAGGAACGAGATATCTCACCCATTCGTCAACCAGGTGCATTAAGCAGTCGCCCGCAATCGGCAGGCGAGCGGTTACCCACTTCTGCGGGTCGAACCAACGCTCGCGCCCGGCTCGCGCCACCAGATTGTCATAGTCGAGTAAGTGTACGCCCGTCTGGCAACCACACACGGCGGCCAATCGAGCGTTGATGGTTTCGATCGCTTGACATTGCCCATCACTCCGTTGCACGTCGTAAATGCCGGAAGCGGGCTGAACCGGTTTTTCGAGATTGTGGACGATCAAATGGCAGGTGCTTCGCGAGCGAACTTGTTCGATCCAAGTGCTGTAGTCGGCGACAACGCGTTCGACCACGGCTTGCAGTTCATCGGCATCGTGATCGGCAGCTGCTGTCCACAATTCCGGAGCGATATCCCTCGTCTGAGCAGCCAGAATGGCCACGTCGGTTGGCTGCGAATACAACGGACTTGTAGGATCGAGAACCTCCTGCGCATAGGCGTTGAACTGGCCAAGCCGCACCTCCAAATCGAGTCCCCAACACGCGCCGGCAGCGCGCACCAATGGCACCATTGGTTCGACCGTAAACGACCGAAGGATCATCACCCGGCAAGTCGTCTGGCTTGGAGACAAATCGAGCTTGGCGAATCGATCGACGACAAACGGTGCTCGAGGCAATGACGGATCGTCGTGCCAATAACGGCGCAATTCTGCCAGCGCCCGGCCGGTATGCCCGCCGGATATGGCTTCGTCGATCGTCTGGCGCTCGTCGGTCATTCGTTCGAGGTTGCGGAGATCAATGGAGTTCGGCCGTGGCTGAAGCTCTGCTCAGACGGCTGCCTCAACCAGCTCAACCAATTGTCGCTGTGGCGTGTAGAGCCAGGCAATGAGGCGACCTTCGTAGGCCACCGCTGCTGTGGGCCCGCTGATCAACAGGCATCGCTTCACGCGAAGCTCGGCGATCGCCTCCTCTATGTCGGGCACTTCGTAACAAACATGGTAAAGGCCCTTGTCTTTTGCCAGCACCCGATGCACCTGCGACTTGTCGTCGAGCGGCGCAACCAATTCCAGTTGCGAGTCTTTCCCACAAGCGGTGCCGATGAATGCCACGCGTGCTTGCTGAGCGAAGTCATCATACGGTCCGCGAAGTAACCGGTAGCCGAAGAGCGTCGCGTATTCTTCAAGGGCAATGTCAATATCGGCGACAGCTACACCGATATGGTCGATACGATAGTCGATCATGGTTGCTCCGCGGGAGCGGCTGGCACGGGCGGAGCAGAAGGCAGCTTGCGTATGACAATGTCGGTAAACCGGTCGATCATCTGCCGTTGGGAGTACTTGGCCCGCACAATCTCTCCGGCTCGCTCGCCCATGGCGTGAAGCTGCTCGCTGTGCATCGTACGAAGCTCGTCGATGGCGGCTATCGCGCCGTCGACGTCGCCATGCGTTACGCGACGGCCAATGTCAGCGGTGTTCATGATGTCTGTCGCATGACACTCGGGTGGGCCGACGAGCAACAATGGCCGCGAGAGCGCCATCGCCCCGTAGATTTTGCACGGGTGGATCACTCCTACGACGCTGTCGCCCATCGTCACCAAATGCACGTCGGCTGCCGAAAGTGAGTAGCGAAGCTGATCAAGTGGTTGATAGGGAAGGTCGACGATGTTGGTCGGTTGATGTTCGCGGATGGTTCGTTCAACGTCCTGCTTGCCCGCACCACCACCAATAAACATGAACACCAACTCGCCTCGGTCCTGCATTCGCACAGCGGCATCAAGAATGGTTTGCACGGGCGTCGTCTGCCCATGGTTGCCACTGTACATCACCACAAATTTGCCGTCGAGTTCGTGCTGGTGCCGGAAAGGATTGTCGGCGTGCTCCACCGGTTCTAGGTGATCGGAATGTGGCCATGGCGGCATCACGGTAATCTTGTCTCGCACGTCGGCTTTGGCTACCAGCCGATCGGCCATGAATCGATCGAGTGCAATCACTTCGTCGGCTGCCAGTAGAATCCGACGATTCAGCCAGTTGAACGCGCGGGCGGATAAATCGGTTGGTTTGAGCTTGCCCATCTCAATCAATTGATCGGGGTTCAGGTCCATTACCCAGAACTTAAGCGGTGTACTGCGCAGCCAATGTACGACCAGCGCTGCAATCGAAGCCATCGGAGGCGAGGTGCTCACGACGATGGCCGCCAGCTGACCCATGAACAGGGCGCGAAAAATCACCTGCAGCAGGAACATCCCCTGTCCCAACAAGCGGTGGGCGATGGTTTTCTTGCCGAACGAAGAGAACGGAAGACGAACTACATCGACGCCATCGAGCATTTCGCGGCTCTTGTATTTGACCGATGGGTCCGCGTATCCGCGGCCCGACGTGAGCACGGTCACCTCGAATCCGCGCTCTGTCAACGCCGCGGCCGCGTCGGCCATATGCTGCCCGACCGATGCGGGGTCGGGCACGTACACCTGACTGATGACGAGTATGCGGGGGGCTCTAGCCATAGACACAGTAGATACGACGAAGAGCCAGAAAATCAACAGCCAGACCATCACGCGGACGGCGAGACTCTTCGCTCACCGATCACGTGACGATCCGGCTATCTGGATGCGAAAATCGCCCGGCTATTTTACGACTGCAGCGGCATCATGTTTGGCTAGGTACTCGCCCCGAATCCAGTCGTGGGTTTTCTCCATGCCGTCGCGAAGTGAGATTCCCGGTGCCCAGCCCAAAAGCTTGAGAATCAACGTGTTATCGCTGTTGCGGCCGTTGACGCCCTTCGGAGCGCTGAGGTTGTGGTCGCGCTCGACCTCAATACCCGCAATATCGGCGACCATGTCGACCAAGCCGTTGATTGTGGTGATTTCGTCGGAGCCGAGATTAATGGCCTCGGTGATGTCGCTTTCGGTGATCTTGAGAATTCCTTCGATGCAATCGTCGATGTACATGAAGCTGCGGGTTTGCTTTCCGTCGCCCCATACCTCGATCGTGTGGTTGCCCGACTCCTTGGCATGAATCACCTTGCGGCAAATGGCGGCGGGCGCCTTCTCGCGACCGCCGTCCCAGGTTCCGTGGGGACCGTAAACATTGTGAAATCGTGCGACCCGCGTCGTGAGACCGTAGTCCTCGCGAAAATGGCGACACATCCGCTCACTGAATAGCTTCTCCCACCCGTAACCATCTTCCGGCATAGCCGGATAGGCGTCCTCTTCTTTCAGCGGCACAACGTCTTCACACTTTTGCTTGTCGGCGTTGTAAACGCAAGCGCTCGAAGCATAAAAGAACTTGTCGACGCCGGCGTCGTTGGCTGCTTGCAGCAAGTGCGTATTGATTAGCACGCTCAACATGCAAAGCGCCTTGTTGTTTTCGATAAAGCCCATGCCTCCCATATCGGCGGCCAGATTGTAGACTCGATTCGCACCATCGCAGGCGGCTTCACAGGCCTCTTTGAGTTTGAGGTCGGCCTGCACATTCTCGACGTCGTCGAATACTTGATACCACTGGTCGAGTGGTTTGATATCGACGCTACGTACGTTCTTGTGGCCCAATTCGCGAAGCTTGGCTACTAAGTGACCGCCAATAAAGCCGCCACCACCCGCTACTACAACTACGTCGCTAGCCATTGGTTGTGTTGTCCTGTCAGAGTTGAGATTTCTTAGGAAGCGAGCCCTAGTCGGCTGGATAGTACCATTCTGCGTAACGGACAGCGAATGGGCAAGTTGCGCTTGGAAAACTACGGTGTTTCACGCGCTCATTTGCTTGAACAGTTTGGGCTTGGCAAGTGTCAGTCTACGCGAACATCGGCCTATTTCGACGGACTGTTCTCTCGAGCGGCCTGCCGTTCGGCCACCTCCAAGTCTGAGGTCACCATCATGCGGACCAATTCCTGAAACGAGACGGTTGGCTGCCAATCGAGATCACCGCCTGCCCGACTAGCATCGCCCTGCAGAATGTCGACCTCCGTAGGTCGGTAAAGCTGTGGATTCACCTCCACGAGCATACGCCCATCGGGCCCCACACCCACCTCCTCGGGTCCAATTCCGCGCCAGGTTAACGGTTGGTCAATCTCTTGAAAAACCAGTTCGCAGAACTCGCGAACGGAACGGCTCTCGCCGGTCGCCAAGACGTAGTCGGACGGATGATCGGTCTGCAACATGCGCCACGCGCCCTCCATGTAGTCGCCCGCGAATCCCCAATCGCGCCGCGCGTCGAGGTTTCCAAGCTGCAACGTCTCTTGCAGGCCGTAGTGAATACGGGCTGCAGCAAGGCTAATCTTGCGCGTAACGAACGATTCGCCACGACGTGGAGACTCGTGATTGAACATGATTCCATTGACGGCGAACAAGCCATAGGCTTCCCGGTAGTTGCGTGTCGTATAGTAAGCGAACGCCTTGGCCGACCCGTAGGGGCTGCGAGGGTGCAGCGGCGTTCCCTCGGACTGAAGTGAATCGCGCACTAACCCGTACATCTCCGACGACGAAGCTTGGAAGTAACGGCTTGGCAGATCCAATTCGCGGATCGCTTCAAGAATTCGCAATGGCCCCAAACCGGTGACGTCGGCTGTGTACTCAGGCAGGTCGAACGATACCTTCACATCGGATTGTGCGGCCAGATTGTACACTTCGTCGGGCCGTACCTGCCGCAAGATCTTCAATAGCGACCCGGTGTCGCGCAAGTCGCCATTCACCAAGTGCAGGCTGGAGTCTAACGCATCGTCATTTTCAACTAGATGGTCGATGCGAGCTAGTGCCGTGGAAGATCGCCGCCGCACCACTCCCCAGACCTCATATCCCTTCGATAGAAGTAACTCCGCAAGATACGAGCCATCTTGGCCGGTGACGCCGGTTACCACGGCTCGTCTGCCTGCGAAGGTGGAGTTGACATCAGACATGGCGAAACTGGAGGGGGAGGGCGGAATGGCGGGAGCGGGCACCGGCGGAGACTCTTCGGTGCAATTCGCCCAGCTTAGTGTTTTCTACGACTCTTCGCGACCGCGAAACGCTCGGATCATCCGGGTGAATTGGCCGCTGTGGTCGACTTGGCGTCCGCTGCTGGCTCAATCACGCCGGTCGACGGTTCCGATTCCCGAACGCCTCCTGGACGAGCGAGCTGTACGGAAGCCTGGTCGGTAACAATGTGCTCGCGTATGTGGCGAATGTCCTCCTCGATTGGATCAAGGAAGTCGAGCACCTGCGCAATCTGACTAAGCGTGGGAGCTTTGTTCTCGGGTTGTGTCTCGCCGGTCAAGTCCATGTGCCCAACCAAATCGCCATCGACGACCAATGGGTGTGTCAGCTGCCAGACCGTGGCATCCTGCGAGACGGCTCGTGAGGTGTCCCAAGTGGCGTAGAACGACTCATGCAACAAGGGAATATCGATGGTTAATTTGATTCGCGTTAGCCGATAGCTTTCGGCCGCTTCCACAATCGCCGCCCACAACTTGCTCCACTCACGCGACCCTTGTAGTTGGATGCAGCTCTCGCGGATCCTTGAAGTCTCGCCCGCTTCGGTGCGAACCAACGACATCGCCAACTTGCGCATTCGCCCCTTTAGCAGAGCGAACTCAATATGCCCAAATGTCCGTGTGAATACCAGAAACACCATCACCACAACAACGGTAACTAGGGCGATCCACTCGTTACGCATATAGATACTCAGTACGGCACTCAGGCATGTCGTAGAGCAAATCAAGGCGATGAACAGCGCGGCTTGGCGTACAGTCCAGCCACGCACCAGCAGCGAATGATGCAAGTGCCCTCGATCGGCTGAGAACAAGCTGCGGCCGGTGAGCTTGCGTCGCAGCAACGCTGCGAACGAGTCGAGAATGGGAATTGACCAAACCGCAATTGGAACAGCAAATGCCATTGCGGCAGACGACTTCGCGTTGGCGAGCACGGCGATCGTGCCACACATTAGGCCAATGAGCATACTGCCGGTGTCGCCAAGATAGATAGTTGCCGGGGCGAAGTTGTATCGAAGAAATCCCAACAGTCCGCCGGCAAGAGCCAGCATGATAGTAGTCAAACCAAGGTTTCCTTGCCAACCCGCGATGGCGGCCATTGTCAGACACAGGATGAATCCGACACTTCCGGCTAGGCCATCGATGCCATCGATGAGGTTGATCGCGTTGGTAGTACCCACCAGCCAAAAAAGAGTGGCGGGAATCGCCAACCACATCAAGCTGATTGGATAGCCGAACGCAGTGAAGCCCTCAATACGTATGCCTGCCCAGATGAGCAATCCCGCCACCAATAACTGGACGAGCAGCTTATACCGGCCGCGAAGCCCGTGGACGTCGTCTACCAGACCCAACAGCACGATGGCCACCGCACCGATCGCCAGGCAACCGAGTTGGAGGCTGTTGAATGGACTCTGAATACTCAGGCCCATGAACGAGGCAAAAGCGTATACCAGCAACATAGCCGCGGCCATGGCCAAAAACACCGCGGCGCCGCCTCCCAAAGCCACGGGTGCTTTGTGTGCTTTGCGACGCTTATCGGGATGATCGACGAATCCAAGTCGCAAGGCAGTCGCCCGCACGATGGGCGTGATAGCCAGACTCAGTACAAATGCACCGATACCGGCAATCAGATAAGCAACGATTAGGGGATCGAGCATCGCTTGGGTCGCTATGCAGACATCAAAGGAGGCAGAACTTGGGTCGATCGCACGTCACATTCCTGAATCGAATGTCCAATATACGCAGCCTTGCGAACTAGTCGATGAACAAAGCGTGGGGTTTGGAGGATTGCTTGCTAGCACACCGACCTCCCCATCCACGCATTCATTACCAATGTCATTTCTTGCTTACCCCGACAATCTTGTCTCATGCGACGCAGCACGCGGCCGGGTGGAGCAATAGGCCCTTATGCACGAAACGTGCCAGACCTTGGATTCGACGTTGACCTTGTACGGCATCTCGCCGCCGCGTCCATGAGCCTAAGTCCTTTATTGGAAAGGGTTAAGGGGGGTTGGCTGCGGCACCGCTCTGATTTGCCGCATGGATCCCCCGTATGCAGCCAATACGCCCGAAGCCCATCGCAGTCGACAAAGGGCTGGCATGCAGATCTACCTAGTACGGTATTGTTCAGGGAAAAGTTCTGTCTCGGCTGGTTATCTCGGGCTGATTGCCGCTTCGTCTTGATGCAGATTGGCATCAAGGTTGCAAATACGCATCGCATCAATCGACAGCGGTCGGCGGCTCACGGTCGCGAATGAACGACGCTGGATTGCCACCCACCATGACCGCAGGCGGCACATTCTTGTGGACAACGCTGCCAGCAGCCACCAACGCGTTGCTGCCGATACCCACGCCGGGCAGAAGTGTGCTGCGAGCCGCCACCCAAGCACCGTCGCCCACAGCGATAGGTGCCGTCAACAGATCGAATCCCCGCTTACCATGATCGTGGCTGCCGGTGCAGAAGTAGACGCCCTGCGAAATGCACACATGACTACCGATGCTCACCTCAGCCAGATTGTCGATCCACGTCCCCTCGCCAATCCACGTGTGATCTCCAATTTCGAGTTGCCAAGGGAATTTGATGCGAACATGAGGCTTGATCACTACCCCAGCGCCTATTCGGCTGCCGAACCAGCACAAAACCGATCGCTTCAAACTACTTGGGATCGGCAGGCCCGATTCGAACATTGTTAGCCCGACCAAATACCAGATCGCACGCAACAGCTTGCCGCGATGCTGGTACCCCGTCACCCGGTAGTTTTGGAGATCGACCCATGCGTCGCTGGACGCGTCCGCCGACGAGGCAACGTGCTGATTGTCGTGAGCTACAGACACAGGCTGGCGGGTAAACCCGCTCTTAGATGGAATGGTCGAACGTTCTGCAAGTGCTTGGTAGCTTGCTCAAGTGTCATGGGTTGGCTGGCTCGGCGTCGCCATCTTGTGGCCCACTCTCCTTAACGGTCTGCTTGATGTGGACTCCATCTGCCTCAACAATCAGCATGCCAAGTTCGTGGCGGGCGGTACCCGTTACCACCACTGGGGTGCCCTCCACTAGCCCAAGAAGGTCGTCAGCTCTGGCAAGGATTACCGGGGACCCTTCGGCTCGCAACTGGACCATAGCCACGGTGTCAGCCAAATCACGCGCTTTTCCGAGACAGAACGAACACTCTTCGCCTTTCTCGTGCTGGTGACCTTCGAATTGCGTCGCCGTAGTCGGATCGACCAAGAAGAACACCGCTTGTCCATCGACCCAAGGAAAATCTGGCTGAGAATCGGCCCCGTACGGATTCGGCATGCCACCGATCTGTCCGACGACAGCCACGCGATTGTTCTCGCTGCCTTCGTCCGCCGCTTCGAGCGCGTCGCGAACCTCGATTACCGATGCTGACGCCGCCGGTTCGACCCCCAAAATCATCTGCGACCGAATGACGGCCGCGTCGCTGGCCGAAACACCTTGGATTGCTGGGGCGGTGTCTCGCGGCTCGCACCCAACGGCGATCACTACTGCGACGAATAAGAGAGCAAGGCGAGTCATACCGGGAACTCCTTGGAGGCAGGGCGGACGGGGGTTTCCTATGCATTCCGCTGGTTATGCGTTCATTTTGCCCGGCCGGGAGGTGGTCCCGCAAGCGGCAACAGGCCCCTGCTGGCACTCAAGTTTGGCAGGTTTCAAGAATTCTTTGGGAAATCCCAAATATCATTCGCCGGGCCGCGAATCCCTTAGTGGACCGTCACTTTCGAGTGCCTGGTCCTTTCGGTGTTTTCCCATCCCTCGTTCGCCGGGCAGTTCCCATGCGAAAGTTCCACAATTGCTGTTTTCGAAACCATCACCCCGGTCAAGGAGTATCTCCCATGATCAAAAAAACCATTCTCACCGTATTGGGCGTCGGCTTGGTTGCCGGCCTGTTGTTTGGGCGGGATGCCTTTAGTTACCTCCGGACATCGGCGAATCGGGTTTCGGAAAGCGTTCAAAACAGCGTGCCGACCGATTTTCAGATCGATCGGGCTCGCCAAATGGTCTCGGAGCTAACACCCGTTATTCGCGAAGCGATGCATGTGATTGCCAGAGAAGAAGTGGCTCTCGAACAGTTGGATGAGCAGATTGCTGCGGCCGAGAACAACAGCAGTAAGCTGCAGGGCGAAATCATGACATTGCAGTCAGACCTCACTAGTGGCCAAAGCACATTTCGCTACGCCAGCCGCACTTATGATCGCAACGACGTCGAGCGAAGTTTGAAGAGCAAGTTTGCGCGCTTCAAAGTCGACGACGAGACGCTCACGGCGCTCCGCCAAATGCGCGACGCCCGGGCCGCAAATCTAATGGCTGCTCGCGAGAAGTACGCCGCGATGGTCTCGTCGCAAAAGAAGCTAGAAACCGATCTGAAGTGCCTCGACGCCAAGCGTCACTTGGTGGAAGTCGCACAAGCCACCAGCGAGATTCCATTCGACGATACGCAGCTTGCGCGTACGAAGAAGCTGATTAACGACATTCGCACCTCGCTTGACGTCAAGGCTCGTATCGCCAACGCCGACGTCGACGTCGTGACCGAAATCTCGCTCGATCCACAAGAGTCGGGCAACATCACCGAACAGGTGGCCGCTTACTTCAACTTGGCTGCCCAACAAGGTGAAGTGGCAACGGTGAGCTACGAAGACTGAACTAGCAAGTTGCAAGGTCCAATGGTCAATTGCCGAGAATCGGAGTCTCGGCATTGATCATGACCGAAGTACTGAAACTTGAACTTCGAGTCTTAACACTTCTGACTTGCGAACAACGAGCTGGACCAACAATACGCATGTTTCCTTCCTGGCGAATGAAATTAGGTGAGGCGCGACGGGCGCTGCGGAGCGGCGAGTTAGACCGCGCCTCGGCGATTGTCCAGCAGAACGAACTCAGAGAATTTCGCCAGGCTCGAGAGCTGTCGGTCGAGTTGGCTCAGCGTTTCGCCGATCGGGCACGAGGCCGTCTGCTCGACGGGCATTCAAGTGCTGGCTGGCACGATGTGCAGCAGGCGACGCGGATGGCAGGCACCGACGCCCCGGTGGCCCAGTTGCATCGCGACTACCGAAATCAGGTCGTTGGTCGCGCCTGCCGCTACCTGGCCGAAGGCCGAACTTCCGCCGCCGATCAAGAACTCACCAAGCTGTCACGCCGAACACTGGCCGACGGAGAGGTTCGCTGCCTGTCCGCAGCCACCAGCCGACTTGGCGAAGCCGAGCAAATGCTCGCGACAGGCAATGCGGCCGAAGCTCGGCGAACGCTTGAGTGGGTGGCGGCGAATCTTCCCACGCTGTCGGATACAATCAACGTGTCGGACGTAACTAGCCGCGTCGAGTCGCTAATCGCAACCTGCGACGAGCACGGAAACCTAAGTAGCGAACTGCTCGCAGCCACCGATGCAAGTGAGTGGCAACGTATGCTTAGCACGGCCGACAGGATGTTGGCCATCGCGCCGCGCGATCGGGTGGCACGCGCTGCCCGGCGTAGGGCATGGCACGCCGTGGGGCTCGATGCGACCGAGATTTACCGGGGAGCCGGCAAAGCGACTGGCCCTCGCCAGGCGGCGTCGTTATCGCTACGCGAGACCGATCGAGCCCGTCGACCGAGTGCGTCTACCCATCAGAATAGCGACACTATGCCCGGCCAAGATCATCCGAATCGGTTCATGATGTGGGTCGACGCCGTGGGCGGTTTCCTGGTGTGCCTGGACGACGAAGTAGTGCTCGGGCAGCCAGCTCCGGGCGCGGCGCTAGCCGTGCCGCTGTGTGCCGATCTCTCACGGCGTCATGCTGTCTTGCGCCGCGAAGGAGGCCGTTACACCATCGATCCGCTGGGCGACGTGACGATTGATGGCCGCAAGCTAACCGGGCCGATGGTGTTGGGATCGAGCCACGAGTTGCGACTAGGATCCTGTGTCAGATTGAGGTTCGAGAAGCCTCATGCGTTGAGCGCGACGGCGCGGCTCACGCCCACTAGCGGACATCGCACCGAGCCCAGGGCCGACGCGGTGCTGCTGATGGCCGATAGCTGCGTACTGGGTCCAAAGTCTCATTCGCACGTCGCGTGCCGCAAGTGGCCTGGCGACGTGATGTTGTTCCGTCAGCAGGATCGGTTGCACTGCCGGTCGACGCTGCCACTATCGATCGACGGCGTAGCGGTCGAGGGCGCCGCGCCCGTGGCCAGCAATGCGCGGCTGGAAGGGGAGGATTTTGCAATCAGCTTGGAAGATGTCTGAGCTCTGCATTGTTTGATTTTGGAGTCGGCGGGGTCCGCAAGGCAGCAAATTCACCAAACGAGGGGTGAGGGAGGAATCGATTCCGGGGAGTTTACCGCGCATTTCGTGCAAGCTTCGCCTGTTTGCGGCGAATAAGACATCGAAAACCAGTTACACTAAATTGAGGCATCTGAATCTTGTCGCTATCGGTAATGGACGTACGCACTCCGCAACCTGAAGACCTAGCGGACCCCGAGAGGGCCAGCGAGACGCGCGCGCCGGTGAAGTTCCTCTACTCCACCGGCAGTCAGCCGCTCGAAGGCTACACCATCAAGCGCGGCATCGGTCGCGGCGGCTTTGGAGAGGTGTACTTCGCTACAAGCGACGCCGGCAAAGAGGTGGCGCTAAAGCTCATCCGCCGCAACTTGGATGTCGAACTCCGTGGCGTACGACACTGCTTGAACTTGAAGCACCCCAACCTAATTGCCGTGTACGACATCCGCTCCGATTCCTTGGGCGACCAGTGGGTGGTGATGGAGTACGTCTCTGGCGAATCGCTCGAAGACGCGATCGAACGTCACCCCGATGGCATGCCCATCGAACAGGTGGTTCGATGGATGCAGGGCATCGGAGCGGGCGTCGCCTACTTGCACGATCACGGCATCGTTCACCGCGACCTGAAACCGGGCAACGTGTTTCTCGATATCGACTCGAGTGACGGCGGCACCGTGAAGATCGGCGACTACGGCCTCTCAAAGTTTATTTCATGTAGTCGCCGCAGCGGACAAACCGAAAGCGTCGGCACCGTCCACTACATGGCCCCAGAAATTGCCAATGGCCGCTATGGGCGCGAGATCGATACCTACGCCCTCGGCGTGATGTTGTACGAGATGCTCACCGGGCACGTGCCTTTTGAAGGCGAAAGCGTTGGTGAAGTGCTCATGAAACATCTCACCGCGGAGCCAGACCTATCGAAGCTCGAGAACCCATTTCGCGAACTTGTCCAGCGGACGCTCGCCAAGGACCCCGAAGTGCGGATTGGAAGCGTTCCCGAGATGCTCGCCCATCTGCCAGATGGACGAAGCGTGGGCCCGTTGCGCCCAGAACCTATCGAAGGCTGGTCCGCTGAACACGCGGCTGCCGACGGTATTGGTAGCGATCACCTGTTCTCCGACACCAGCGTGCGCGGCACGGTCACGGCCGCTCCATCGCCTGAACCCGCACCGCGTGAGTACTCTAAGCGCGAGCCGCTCTACGACTGGGTGAGCACAAGCTGGAGCAACACGGTCGACAGCTGGCAAGACTGGTCTCTAAACCCTGTTGCTAAGGGCCTGTTGGTCTTCGTATTGGTGGGATTAGGGGTCGTGACGGTGACTAGTTGGGGCGCGGTGGCGTTCACCTTGGGCTTCGTCTATTTGTTCTACTACATCTTTTGGTCCGTATTCCTGGAGCCAGCCAATCGTCGGCTGCATGGGCAAAAGCTGCGCGATGCCAATCAAAACGCGACCACCGAGCCAGAAGCAACTCGGTCGGAATCGCCGCAACCGACGAGCTCGCCCGATCCGGCATCGGCGAATCCGCCCATGTCGCGCGCTGAGCGTCGTCGCCAGGCATGTATCAATGCTCGCCAGATGCGGGCGAACTGGAAGGAAGCCGTATTCAAGCAACTTGGCCAAAAACCAGTGCGGCAACGCATTAGCGAGTTGGTCACGGCGATGTTGCTATCAGGCATACTCTGTACTTTTTTGTCGCTACTGGCGGTTGTGATGGTAGGCGGCAGTTCGGCAGGCGAGCGCATACCGTTACATCTATGGTTGTCGACAGTGAGTACCGTGGGCTGCTGGGTCGCGCTGGCCACCGCCAAGTTTTCCGAAGGCCGGTTTGAAGACCAGATTCCGATGCGAACCTTCCAACTTGCCGGCGGCGCGCTGGTCGGCTTGGTGGCCTGGGGCATGGCTCAAGTGCTGCTAATCGGTTTGCCGACGGTCCATGACTTCGATGTTGGATTCCACGACACTTTGATGAAGGGGATGTTCAGCCTCAACGAGTCGCAGTACGTCACCAACTACGGCAACGGGTTGAAGTCTCCTGACGGGTTGCTGGCGGTGATGTACTTCGCCCTGCTGATGGTTGGTCTGCGATGGTGGCGGCTGGCCGAATACACCCGCCGCACACGCCTGAGCCTAGTGGGAATCGGTATTGCCATGTGCGGCGCGTGGATTGCTCACCTAGTGTGTTGGTATCCCCAACCTGCCGGAGTGGCGGTGGCTGGCATCATGGCAATATCGATTCAGCTCGTGAGCCCGTGGTTGCCACCCAGCAAGCGTAAGAGTATCGCGGAAGAAGCCATGGTGGTGTAACGATGGTTCAGGAGAGTGCCATGTCGTTTTTTGCGTTGCTTCTGCTCTTGTTGGCTGGCGGAGTGGTACTCGGTGGATTAGCGCTCGCCGCGGTGCTGCTAGGCAATCGCCATACGCGAGGGGCAACGATAGCGTTTGGGTCGTTCGTCGCTCTGATCGCCGTCGCTCTGATCGGCTGGCGGATGGCTACGATGAACCAAATGGAGCAACACGCCCGCAATCAAGCACGAGTATTCGCGCAGCGGGAGCAAGTTCGCAATCTGGAAGTTCAGGCAGAGCACTTACGCAACATCGCCGAGAGCTACGAACAGAATGGCGGCATCGACGCAAGGCAGGTCGCCGAGCAATATCGAGAAGATGCGAGTGGGCTATTGCAAGAAATGCGAATACAGCAAGGTGCGATTCCCAGCCACGCGGGCAGCTCGTCCAGCACGAGATGGCGTATTGGCTTGGCCGGTGCGGTCGTGGCTCCCCTCGTAGCGTTGCTGATGTTCTTGGTATTCAAGCATGCGGGACCGGCCATTGGCACTGTCGCAGTCGCAGCGCCCTTGTTGCTGCTGTTTTTTGGCTACATCTCCTTCGAGCGCCGTTCGAGTTACTATTCGCGGCCAGAAAACACAACGTCGTATACTGCCCCTATTGCCCCGACGCCTGTCGCGGTTCCCGAGGAGCACATTGCACCACATCCCAATGTCCATTCACCGGTTGCGCATGTTGCTACTAACGACATGGAAGTAGCAGCCGTTGCAGTGGAAGAAGTAACTGCCACCGTCGACGACTCCGAAATTGAAGACGCGGAAGTTGTAAACGAAGAAGAAATCGATCCAATTGCCGACACGTCGCCCATACCGGTCGATGAAATCCCCGATTGGGTGAGCGAACCGCCGAAGAGTGTCGAAAACGTCTATCGCCGAGTCGTCGAGTCTGGCTGGCAGCAAGACCGGCCCACGTGCGAACGCTGGGTCCGAGTCGAACTCGACAATGCCGTGTTCGCCTACCTTCACGAGTTGGCGGTCGAGGAAAATCGTGGACCGATCTATGTACCTCCGCTTGAGCGCCTCGGGATTTCGCCGCGGTTTATTCGCGAGAATCTCGTATCGAATCAGTACTTCGAAACGCGCGACTTTCCGCACGCCAAAGGAATGCAGAATCTCCACGTGCAGTTGGAGTTTGATCGGGCAGCCACGGACGAGCTACTCAGACGCTGGCGCGACTATGAGCGGCGCGAGCGTGTTGGAATGGTGGCGGGCGTGATGGGCGGGGTGCTCGCGTCGCTGGCTGGCGTTCTGGGGCTGATCAAGCTCGATACGTATACCAAAGGTTACTACACAAAGCGGTTGTTTATCGGAGTGCCCGCGGCGATAATCGGAGTATTGGTTTTGCTCAACTTAGCTTAGCCGGCCACTCCTATCGCGCGTACACCTCGATGCCCAATCCCGACGCCCTTCTTGTCGACGACATCCGCAAGGGAAGCCCCGATGCCTGGACTCGTTTGATCGACGAGTACGAGGGCCGACTTTTGGCGTTCGTCGAGAGTCGCCTGCGCCGTCGTGCGGCCAGCGAAGACGTGGTGCAGGAAACCTTCGTCGGTTTCCTCACCAGCCTGCCCAACTACGACTCGCGCCGACCGCTGGAGAGTTGGCTATTCTCGATTGCCGCCCACAAGCTCACCGATCACCTTCGCCGCGAAGGCCGACGCCCGGCGCTGCCGCTCTCGAGCACCGACGGCTCCGACGGCGCGGCCTGGGACCTGCCTGGCTCTGCCCGCGCCGCCAGCAGCATCGCCCGTAGCGGCGAACGTCAAGGCATGGAGGAACAAGCGATCGTCGAGGCCTTGTCGAGTGAAATCGATCGTTGGCGCGAGCGGGGCGATTGGACCAAGCTTAAGTGCATCGAACTCCTGTTCGCCCGCGGTATGGCAAACAAGCGCGTCGCCGCCACGCTCGACATTACCGAACAACAGGTAGCCAACTTCAAGTTCGACTTTCTCGCTCGCCTACGAACGTTAGTCCGCCGGCAAGACTTGAGCGAAGATGTGTTCCCGGAGTTGTACGAGCAGGCTGAGTAAACAGATTTGGTTAAACACAGAGACAGAAAGGAGACACTGAAACTTCTTGCTACGGATGTCCACGGATAGACACTGACGTTGTGTGATGTGTGTCGTTGATTCGTACTTCGGACGAGATTGGAAGTCACTATCCGTAGCAATCTGTGGTCATCCTTGGCCCAATTCTCTGTGTCTCTGTGGTTAAAAAGAACGTTCCATGTCCAACCGATACGACACGCCCGAACTCGACGCCTACCTCGATGAGGCCTTGCCTGCGGAGCAAATGGCCGAGGTGGAGGATGCGCTTCGGGACAGCGAAGCGCTCCGCGAGCAACTCAAGGCCATCAACGGGCGGCGCGATGCAGGCGTGCACTCCTTAGGCGGAATCTGGCGACGGCATCGTCTTAGTTGCCCCGAACGTAGCGAACTAGGCAGCTATCTCATGGGCGTGCTGGCCGACGACGAGGCAGCGTTCGTGAAGTTTCACTTGGAGGTATCCCGCTGCCGCGTTTGCACAGCCAGCGTCAGCGACCTCGAGGCCGAACAGGCAGCCGGCGACATCGAAGAAGTTACTGGCCGACGCAAGAAGTACTTCCAGTCGAGCGTGGGGCATCTGCCACGGGAGTGAGGTTCACAACGTTTCCATGGAACTCGATGACGAACTTTGTCTCTGCTTTCACGTCACCAAGCGCAAGGTCGTTAACTACCTGCGCATCGAGCAGCCAAGGTCGGCATCGCAATTGTCCGACTGTCATGGAGCAGGCACCGGCTGTGGCTGGTGTCGTGCTTACCTCAAAAGGCTATTCGACGCTGCAAATGCTAGCACGTCGTCCAAGGCTGAGTTGCCCACAGCCGATGACTACGCCCGGCAACGAGCGGAATACGTGAAGGCTGGCGGAGGTGCACCACCTGCCGGCGCGACGCCCATCGAGTGAGCGAACCCGCCTTGTCGTCGATGGCAGCAGATTCTACACTCGGCCAGCTTTGCCCACCCAGGCGGGTGCAAAGCGGAGGCGCACTGCTGGCAAATGAGTGCTGGCACGGATGCGTCGCGCGATTCGTCCACTCGATCTGCCCCCGCGCAAGGAAGCTCGTTATGTCGTTCGACTCAGCAGCGCTTGTTGATGAAATTACACAACTGCAACATCATACCGTCGCCCGATGGCATCAGGTGGAACCTAATAACCCGTACGACGGATTGATGCACACAGTTTGCCAGCAGCATCAATTCAACTACCTGCTGTGGCACGAGGAAGACATCGCCCGCAGCCCCGACGTGGGCGACGTGCGCATCGCCCAGGTGAAACGGGCGATCGATGGCTACAATCAGAATCGCAACGACTACATCGAACGAATTGACGAAGCGCTGATTCAGCAGCTTGCATCCGCCGGCGTCGAGCCCGAGCCAGATGCACGGCTGAATACCGAAACGCCCGGCAGCGCGATTGACCGACTGTCGATCATGTCGCTGAGAATCTACCACCTGCTCGAACAGCTTGACCGCGACGACATCGATCAAGAGCACCGCCAGAAGGTTGAAGAACGGATCGCCCGCTGCCGACTGCAGCACAGCGACTTGTCGCAATCGCTTGTTGAGTTGCTCGACGACATCGCGGCTGGCCATAAGTTGTTGAAGGTCTACCGTCAGATGAAGATGTACAACGACCCCACGCTCAACCCGTATCTCTATAACGGCTTGCGCAAGGCCGGCTAGAGGGCACACGAGGAACACTCTCATGCCGACCACACATCCAGTTCGGTTGCGATCCACCAACCGGCTCGGTCGCTCGCACGTTTCCGACCGGGTGGCGTCGCTGCGCGTGCTGCATGCCATCACGCCATCGCGGATGGCGGGGGCCGAGACGTTTCTGGCTCGGCTGCTCAAACACGCCAAAGGAAGCCCGATCGAACACCGCTGCGTGGTCAGTCGCGACAGCCCGGCGCTCGATGAACTGCGCGCCGCGGGTGTCGATTTCCAACCAGCCGGCATCGGTGGAAAGGTGAACGTGATGGCGGTAGCCCGATTGGCTCGGGCAGCTCGAGAAGCCGGGGCGTCGGTCATCGACTCGCACTTGTCTAGCGCAAGCTGGTGGTGTGGCTGGCTGGAGCGAATGGGTGGCTTGCCGACCGTGGGGCACGTCCATGGGTTCACCTCCGCACGCTGGCATCGTGGACAAACGCATCTGGTCACCTGTAGCGAGGCCGTGAAACAAGACTTGATCGACAAAGGATTCGACGCGGGTCGAATCACTCCGCTCCACCTGCCAGTCGAGCCCGCCGACGTCGAGCAAACCCGTTCACGGTCGGCGGTGCGACGAGCATTTGGA
Organism: Pirellulales bacterium; assembly: GCA_028279215.1. GTDB lineage: Bacteria > Planctomycetota > Planctomycetia > Pirellulales > Lacipirellulaceae > Aeoliella. The sequence goes on along the minus strand of JANQOF010000059.1, from coordinate 15,715 downwards.
GTCGACGAGCAAACTCCCATTGTCGGCACCTTCGCCCACCTGTCGATCAAGAAGGGCTACCGCGAATTGGTACTTGCAGCCGAACAAGTTCTTCGCGCGATGCCGCAGGCGCGCTTCTGGTGTTTTGGCGACGGCCTGCTCCGCGACGAACTGACACAGAAGGCCGCCGAGCTTGGCATTGCCGATCGTTTTCGGCTGATGGGCTTTCGCCGCGATGTGGCCGATATGATGCGAGCGGTCGACGTCATGGCGTTGCCATCGCATCGCGAGCCGTTCGGGCTCGTGTACGTGGAAGCAGGTCTGTGCGAGCGGCCTGTGATCGCCTGCCAGGCAGGCGGGGCGCCGGAGATCATCAAGCACGGCGAAAGCGGCCTGCTGGTGCCGCCGAAGTCGCCGAATGAACTAGCAAGCGCCATCTTAGAATTGCTGGGCGATCGAACTCGGGCCGAGGCCATGGGCCGCCACGGCAACGAGATCTGCCGCAGCCGGTTCAACTGGCCGAGGTACATCGAGCGAATCTCGAACGTGTACGAGAAGTTGGCGGCATAGAAGTGAACTCGCCAAGGTAGGTATAACAAGAGAGAACACTCGCTCGAGACGGAACCTTCTCTCAACTCGGCGATGAATCGGCACTGGAACAGTCTTGGTTGTACCGGTTTTCAGTCTAAGGCTTTCGTCCCAATGTCAGCCGAGCCACAAATGGCGTCATGCGGCGACCTCCTGTTACACAGTGCGTACCGTAGGCGACCGCGGTGAGCAACTTAACCACAGTCGCTTTAGGCAAACTTTGCTTTGGCTGCCTCCGCGTGCTGGACCATGCGTGTTTGATATCGACGAACCCAGCCCGGTGCATGAGTAGCTCCATGCTGCGTCGCTGAAAGTCATGTAGATGAATCGGTGCGCCAATAATCGGGTTGTCGGTCCTAGAGATGCCCGCCAAGCGTGCTCGATTTAGAGTAATCCAGGACGTTTGCGGCCAGCGAAGACCTAGAAACCCACCCGGGCGCAGCAGGGTGTAAGCCCTCCTGCATATGTCGAGGGGTTCGCGAACGTGCTCGATCACATTGGTCATCACAATTCCATCGTAGCTACCGGGAGCCAAATCAGCCTCTTCGAAAATCGTCTCATAGAGGACGGCGCGATCTCTTAGTCGATCCTTGGCAACTGCGAACGCGCTAGAATTCGGTTCCAAACCGTGCAGCCGCCACCCATCTTGCTCCGCGCGAATCAGAAACCCGCCGAAGCCTGTTCCCACATCCAGCAGATCTCCTCGCTGCGGATGATAAGCAAGAATCGCGCGAGCTGACGCTTCGAAAATCCGATCCAGATACACTTCCCAAGACTGTCCGTCGTCCGAATCGGGCATGTACTCCGACGAGTACAAGTCTGCGAGCCAAGACTGACTAGGCCGAGGCGAAATGTACACGTGGGTGCACCATTTACATCGCCACAACGGATATCCGCGCTCCTCGATCAATTGCTGACGATCAGTCGATTCGCAAACTGGACAAGCTGTATCGCTAAGGTCCTCCAGCGGAACGGAAGAGCAATGGATTCGTTCAATCCATTGCTGCTGGGTATGCTGAGCCATTATCGAATCCGAATGGAGAGTAACTCTGTTCGCGCAAGGTAGGGCAGCGGTGGTCAGCGTCGAATAGAAGAGTGACTCATTCTATTAGATTCAAATCGATTGGGTAGACCGTCAACGATCGATCAGTCACGCGCTGTTGCCTCCTTATCTACATCGAACAATTGCCCCAACTCTTCCTTCCACTTAAACCGCACGCAATCCCGAACCACCAACGCACAATCCCCACTCACCCGCGGCTCGTCCCGATCGAGCCAGCAGTTGTCGACGAGCACGTGTGGCTCATACACCCCATCCGCCTCGCACACGATTTCACCCGGATGGTAGCTGTCGCGGACAGTGAGCGAAGTCGCGCCTTTGAGAATGGCCAGCTTGCCGCCGTTCGCCGCGTACTTCGGGTTGGAGGTCGTGAGCTTCTCGATAACGATTTGCGTCTTGGCTGGCTCCAGCATTTCGACGACGGCCGAGCCTTTGCCGTTGATGCTTCCGTCGATCTTGAATCCGTCGATAAAGAACCCGCCCGAGTTGTCTCCCACCCGACGCCCCGCAAGCTGGAGGAACGTCGCCGGCCTACCACCCAGCCCGCAGTTTCGGACGTAACAAGTGCCGCCCGCCTCGAAGCGGATGGGCACTTCGGTGTCGGGGGCAAGCATGCGATCGAACTCGATGTGCATCCCCATGTAGTTCTTGTTGAGGTAGCCCACGCCACAGTCGCCGCAGACCAAATCCTCGAATACGAGGTAGTCGCAGTTGGTTGTCTTGGCGGTCTCGCCGTTCTGGACCGCCGTCTCCCAGCCATAGAACGCCACGCGACGAAACTGGACAGCCGAGGTCGGCGGCCCCTGCCCCCGCACCATTGTGTTGAGCCAACCGACTCCGTGACGCTCTTTGCCACGCCGCTTGTCGACCGCCCCCCGACCCTGGAAGCAAACATCCTCGATCCGCACCGTGTTGCCCTGACAGGTGACGCTCGGCGAGGCGTCGCCCACGTGCTTTAGAATCGTCATGTTCCGCATGCCGGCCAGCGCCGCCCCGCCCCGCCCCGCCCCGCGGAGCTTGTAGCCAACGCCCGGCGGGATGCGGAGCCGGGTATAGCGATACTGCCCAGCCGGGATGTAAGGCTCAAATCCTTCGCCCTTGTGCTGGTTGTCGATCGCCCACTGGAGCGGCTTGGTAATGTCCGACTCGCGCTTGAAGTCGCCGTAGGGAGTGTCGTGGCAGACGTTGAGGGTTGCGCGCGGGAGCGCGCGCCGAGACTGGGCAGCTGCCAATTCGGCGAATACCAGAGTGACTAGGAGCGTTATGGACAGACGTCGCACGGAAGAAGTGGCCTTTTGGAAAAGCTTGAAGGGCGAAGGAGCGTGAATGCAGCTTCGCTACTAACCTGCTACAGAGGTATCAAGCATAATCCAACGAGTGGCCTACTTTCAACAAAAATCACGACGCATGGGCGAAGTTGGTCCGCTGAACCATTTGGTCGCAAGCAGCGAGAACTTCCTCTACGGAAATTGCACGCATGGCGACATTGTCGGCGTTTCGCCGCTCGCGGGCCGTGCCGCTATGATAGTACTTTTGAACCGTCGCGTTCGATTCGCCGTAGGCACCGCACCATTCGGCGCGACTAGTTCCATGAAGACTAACTGTTGGCGTACCAACAGCCACCGATAAATGCATCGGGCCCGTGTCGGAACCGACAAACAATGCGGCGCGGCGGAGTAGTGCGGCCAGTTGCGTCATAGATGTCGACGGTGCCAGTCGTGCCGCACCATCGCTGGCGTTGACAATTCGTTCAGCCAAGCTTCGTTCGTCGCCACCACACCAAACGCACAAGCTAGGCACGCCGTGTTTAGCCAAGAGTTGTCGAGCGACCTGACCATATCGTTCGGCTGGCCAGACCTTCGACGGCCAACCGGCGCCAGGGTTGAGCACGGCAAATGGGGCTGTCGACAACGCCAATCGGGCAAGTGACTCCTCGGCGAATAGCCGTTCATCCGCTCGCTCTGGCAACTTGAACTGGACCTGCGGAGATTCAATTCCCAATGGTCGAAGAATCTGAAGGTAGTGCTCGACCACATGCTCGGCCCGCACGTCGGTGAGTTCGTTGTTGAACCACTTGCTCAACTCGCGCCCGTTGGCCCCCGCAACTCCCAAGCGCCTAGGAGCACCAGAAAGCCATGCTACCAGCGCGCTCTTGGTAAGGCATTGCAGGTCGACAGTTGTATCGAAGTTCAACTGGCGAAGTTGACGACGAACACCACGAATGGCGGCCAGCGATCGCCACCAGTGACGCGGCAGACGGATCACGGTGTCCAGATCGGGATGCCCTTCGATGAGGTCCGATGCGCGACCCTCGACGGCCCACGCCAGCATCGAGTCGGGAAACTCTGCTCGCAGGGCACTCGCTACGGGAAGGCCGTGGATCACATCGCCCATGGCCGTCAGGCGCACAATGAGAATACGAGCGGAGGGGTGCACGCGGTTGATCCTTCAACGGTGGCGCGGAACCGACAGCAGCGGCGTACGTGGAGTGCCGTCCAGGCTGGTAGTCTATGCGTACGCTGGTAAACCGCAAAGTGCGATTGGCGCAACTGCTAGCATTCTCGACTAAGTACCGAAGCTTATCGGACGAAACGTTGGTGGGGCGGAGCTTGGTACATGATGGGTGGATGCGGAATTCGTTTGCCAATCAGATAACGCGACAGGAGCATGATTCCCCAAACTGCCAAGAACCCGAGTGTGATCAGATTGGCGAAAATCGCGATATCGCCCCTTGCAAGGCCGATCACCTGACCGAGCGTACACCCTACCGAGAGAATCAGGAACGGATTGCCGGGATTCTGACGGGCGATCTCGTCAAAGAATCTCACAAACACGCCAAAGAACAGCCCGTACAGAATCAGCGCATACCATCCCCCTTCGGCGGCTGCATACCCTAAGACACCAGGCGGTATGGTGATGGTCGCATGGTGGACGCCCTCGATGTCGGCCAAAGAGGCGACGTGGCTTGAAAGAGGAGATGGTTTGTCCGGCCAAAGCGATCCGGGAATCGGGTGAATCAGCATGAAGTAGAACGTATAGAGATGTCGGCGTTTCTCCACATCGGGATAAGCATCCAGAGCCCACAAGGTGAACTTGGCATCGTTGTTCCCTTCGAAATAGGCGGAGTACGACTCGATCGGCGAGGTTGTCAGGATTCTGGTCATGATGGCGCGTTGCGCGCCAACGTCCGCTGCGCTGCGCATTTTTCCGCGATGCATCGTCATTGCGCCAAGCAAGTGAATCGAAACGAGAACGATCGGCACTGACCACAAGACGATTTTTGTCATCGGCAGCCGATCGCGCATGCGATAGTAAGCCCCCCAAACAACTGCCAAGCAGACCTGGAGCAACGGACGACGGCCGAACACACCCCAAACGGTCGCGAACGCAGAAACGGCGAATATAAAACCACCTACCGAGACGACAAACAAATTGAAACGCCGCCCGCCCCAAATCCAAGCAACGATCGCGCATGCAGCCGGAAATGCGGGTACGAAGCCTGCCAGCAGGCCAAGTCCCACATGTCTGGCGAAGTAACGCAGAAACACGCCGAGCGCAAGAAAAACCAACGCGACCATCATCAACAGCCAGTCGTTGGCAACGTAAGGTCGACGTGGTCGAAAGAAACGCGCAATGCGGGCGCTGATCGGGTTCTTATGGTACGCCAGAAAGAAGCAGACCAGATAGACGAGTGTGTACCAAAAATAGAGTTCGAGGGCCTGCCGCGGATTGTTGAGACGGACAGGTCTAAAATCCTCGGTTGGAAGAAGTGTAGCGAGTCCGATGATCTGAAAATAAATGAACCCGGCAAGATAGATGTTCCGGTGGCTCACCAAGTCCACCGACTTCTTGATCCCCTGGTAGACGATGAGCCCCAGTAGTAGGGCCGCAAGCGTGTAATAGAATTCAGACATTATCAGTTGCCGGAACGGCTAGGTAGGCGATTCAACTCTGTCGCTTGGCAACCATCGGTTGCGGACAATCATTGCCACTTATGGGGGTGTGTAACTATAGCGTTTGCAGTATTGCAATCAACGAAGTCGCGGAGACTAGGGACGACTGGAGGCCGGTCGGTACGATTGTTCTCAATTTGCGGGTTCGACGTGCAGGCTGTTCGTCTTGTGTGGCGGGCGGCCAGCGGCGGAGTAGCCCTGCCACAACGCTTCTGCTTCTGTTGCATACTCACTAATGTGCTGCACGTCCTTCGTTAGTTCCGACCTCAGCCACTCAACCGTCTCGTGGGTTGGTGGGGCGGGTCGCTCCTGTACCTTGGGAAGCACCACACGTTGTAGCCAGTTGCGTGTGCGGGGTGGTAACATGCGGCGCAGCACGTGTTGGTACCACCAGCTAGTTTGAACGCCGCGCCACTTTTTTGTGATCAGAGGCTTACCGGCCGCCTGGTTGTGAATCGTGACGTCCTCGCTCGGCAGCAGCCCGCTGTCGAGCCCGAGCCATTCACACAAGCTGGCGGTGGTGCCGTGACGGTCTGCCCGGTAGTCCTCGAATCGAACCACTCGCACCCTATCGATGCCGATAGCATCGACCCACGGAGAAAGCTGGTAACCGTAGCGACTGTAGTTCACCAGGCGCGGGAATTCGCGCACCGCCTCGTCGATGCTGGCCGGCATCTTTCCTTCAACAAACTCATGATGATGGTGGCTCGCGATGCGATCGATCGGGTCGCGAACCACGTAGATGACGCGAAAATCGTCAGGCAGCACGGCCAAGGCTCGCTCAACGACGCCTTGATGGTCGGGCAGCTTCGTGTAACCGGTCGATCCGTCGCACAGCATCTGATCCGGTGCAGCGCCTGCGTACACCGCGGCATACTCACCGCGGCCCTCGCCGGTCAGCACCCGATCATCACACAAGCAGTGCGGCTCCTTATTGTCCGGCTCAAACACGTGCGGATGCCGACACAAGTCGAAGAACACGCCGGTGGTTCCCGACTTCATAGCTCCAACAATCAGTACATTCGGCAAACGCATACCCGGCACTCCGGTTCGACCACAGCAGTGGTCTATTGTAGGTTATTGAGGCCCGAGTATTGTCTCTCGATCGGTGAGTAACGTGAATTATACTTACCGTTTCCATTAGGGCTACCGATGACGCAGCAAGACCCGACCAGCACCGACAGCTCGCAGCCTGTGCTGGCCATCGTGTGCCAAACCGTGCCGCCGTATCGCCGGCACGTCCACCGCCGCATCACCGCGGAGATTCCGGAACTGAGGCTAGTGACCATCAACACGCACCAAGACAAATCCCGCGATTGGCACTTGGAAGACGCCGCGGATATCGGTCTGGTGAATCTGTCAGTAGCGCAAACCGCGGTAGGATCGGGGGAGAACCTTCTATCGCGACTTTCAATTAGCCGGATGCGGAGCGAGTGGCGGCAAGGCGGGCAAACAATCGATATCCTTGAGAACCACAACACGGCTGCGGTCATCGTCAACGGATACAACGATTTGGGCCGGATTCGTGTGATGCGTTGGTGCCGCCGAAACAGCGTTCCTTGTTTCTTGTGGGGCGACGCCAACATCTGCGCCGAGCGGCTGCTGCCGCCGGCCAAAAAGAAGCTCAAGCAAGCGTTCATTCGCCATGTGCTCGGGTACGTTTCTGGCTGCTTTGGGTGCGGTCGGTATGGCGTGGAGTATTGGGAACATTACGGCGCCAATCCCGATACCGTGTTCGTGTCGCCTTACGAACCAGACTACACGTCGATTCAACAGCTTTCGCAAGAGTACGTCGACAGCGTGGCGCGCCAACATCAATTGAGCAGCGATCGCCGCCGGCTTATTTTTTGTGGACGGCTGATTCCGGAAAAGCGGCCCGATTTGTTGGTTGAGTGCTTCCTCGCGCTGGCGGCCGAGCGGCCCAAGTGGGACTTGGTGATGCTGGGCGACGGTCCGCTTAAGCAGTCACTCGTCGATCGTGTTCCTCAGGAGCTTACCGAGCGAGTGATTTGGATCCCCTTCACCAACAAACAGGACGAGGTCAGCGCCTTGTATCGTTCGTGCGACGCGCTCGTGCTGCCGAGCGACTACGAACCTTGGGCACTGGTGATCAACGAAGGCGTTGCCGCCGGCCTTGCCGTCGTGGCGACCAACGTAGTCGGCGCCGCAGTGGAGTTGGTGGTTGATGGCGACAACGGACGCTTGGTGCCGCCCGATAACCAGCAGACGCTCACCGAAGCCCTGCTCGACGTCACGGACCCCGACAAGATCGACCGCATGCGGGCCGCAGCGCCCGATCGATTGGCCGATTGGCAGCGACGCGGCGATCCCATAGCTGGATTCAGGAAAGCGCTTGAGTCGGTCGGAGTGATCACGGGCTCATAAACCGGCGAAAGCTTCGCGGGCCGAACGATCGGTGTGGCTTGCTACAAAATCGGCGGCCGCGCGCGCGCGTCCTTCTTCGTTGCCAATTTGCTGGTAGAAGTCGGGTAGGCGTTCGGGCCGGCGGAGGTAATGGTCGAATAGCTGTCCCAACTCGGCAGTCGATGTCGCCCGCTGCTTGAGGACGTCAGGATGGCGATAGACCTCGGCAAACAGGAACGCCTGCAATTCCCGCTTCTTCGCGGCCAGCTCGCCGGGTGCCGTCAATAACGCTGAGGAGTTTCGCACATCCTCAACGCTCTGGATTGCGAACTCGGAAAGACGCGATTCGGCGACTTCGATCAAGCAGCTTACTTCGGTGTCGATAAGCTGTCGAATGACGGCCGTTCGCAGCGGCAACCCGTTAAGGTCGCCGTAACGCTCGCTCACCCGATCGGTCGCTTCGCGCCATAGCGCGAGCTGGTTCAGATCTCCAACGGTCAACAGGCCGAGCTCCAAGGCATCGTCGGCGTCGTGGGCGTCGTAAGCGATGCTGTCGGCCGCGTCCACGACCTGTACTTCGAGCAACGGTTGCCCTTGGGTGCCTGGCGGTAGCGACTTCGCGCGGCGTCGCTGACCTTCCAGCACTTCATGGGAGAGATTCAAGCCCGGAAAGTCGGGGTAGCGGATCTCCAATTGCTCGACGATGCGCAGTGCTTGGGCGTTGTGATTGAACCCGCCGCAGTCGGCGAGTCGTTCATTCAGCACGTCTTCACCCGCATGGCCAAACGGCGGATGGCCGATGTCGTGCACCAGCGCTAATGATTCGACGAGATCTTCGTTCAAGCGAAGCGCGCGAGCCATGGTGCGGGCGATCGAAGCGACCTCCAGCGTGTGAGTCAGCCGCGTGCGGTGATAGTCGCCGGAGTCGCCGGTGAACACCTGGGTCTTGTGACTCAGCCGGCGAAACGCGGCGCAGTGGGTAATCCGGTCACGGTCACGTTGAAAGGCTGAGCGGTACGGATGCGTCTGCTCCGAGTAGCGCCGACCCGCCGACAAGTCGCTCCGCATCGCGTACGGCGCCAAAAAGGCCGACTCGCGATCGGCGGAGGGCGAAGAAATCGGCATCATGCACGCTCTGCGAGGCTGGCTGGTAAATCGAGCGAAGCGGGAATTGGCTGCTAGCTGTTCGCTGACTGGTCGGTCGCCGAGGGCTCGGCATCTTCCTTGGCGGATTCATCGGATCGAGACTCGGGTTGCATGACCTCGAGACTGGAGAGCATTTCTTCAAACGCTTCGCGGTTTTCTTCGACAAGATCGGCGGGGCCGTAAAACTTCACGAAGTATTTACCTGCCCCTTCAATTTCGATAATGGCTCCAAGCATGCGGTAGTCGGCGCGTTCGACCTTGGGTCCAAACGGGCCGCGGGGGCTGTCGAAGTAGGTGCCGGCAATGTCGAGCACGTGGGCGACGGCGCCGCGCAACTTCAGCTCGTCACGCCGCATGGCGTCTTTGCCGTCGGCATCGCGTCCCAGTCGAAACTGCCCAATCCAGCGGCGAATGTTGCTATCCACGTCGCCACCGGCGGCCATCATGGTCAATCGACCGCGAGGCGCCGCCTCTTCGGAACTCTGGTCGCCCGGTGTCGGCTGCTCGCCGTCTTTGCTTGGCAGAATGGCCAGTTCGACTTCGATCAGTCGGTTGCGAGGTTCCACCATTTGCCAGGCCACCGGTACAGCAAGGTTCAGCAACTTGTCGTTCACCGTCAGCAGTTGGGTCTTGGGCGGTTCGGAGTCGGCAGCTTCGCCACTCTCGTCAACTGCTGGTTCTTCCACGGTGGCGGCGTCGGCCTCCTGTGCCTGACAGGACGAACACGTGCCCTGCCATGTGGCGAGGATTAGTATCACCGAAGCGGGGGCCATGAGTGCCAAGGGTTTCGTCATCGTGAGAGCCTCAAAAGGGTAATGTGGGGTGCTTCAGTCTTGCGTGTTGGCGGCTTCAGGTTGATTGGTCGGGCCCGCCGCGTCCGATTCCGCCTCGGCTGAGTTGTTAGCTGGTGCGGTGGGAACGCCTGATGCGGGATCATTGCTGGTACGGCTAACGACCCATATCAAGAGGCCGCCCAACCCAATCGCAAGCAGAACCAACACAACCGCAGCCAGCATCTGCCACCGAGCCGATTGCTTCTTGCGTCGTTGATACCGCGCTGTGGCCACTGATACGTCGGTCGCGTCCGACGATGTCGCTTCCAACCCACCGGACGACGCATTGTAACCTGCCGGCTGGGCGAAGGGACTAGCCGCAGCGGCCTGCTGAGCGAGTTGAGGAAAATGCTCTGGCACGTCGCTCGCCCGACGCCAATCGTCCCAGCCGGTTCGCCAAACAAACGCATCGACGCCAATACGGCCCTCAGCAGCCCATTGGATCACCAGCGTATCGTCCGCTGGTCCAAATTGGCCGCCGGCCGCCGGCCGCACGTACCATGTGGAGGATTCGGCGGCCGGGGGAACGCTCTTCGGTGCTTCGGTGGACTGCGGGGTGTGGGCAGGCGTGGTCGCGGCCGACTGCGATGCGGCGCTCGGTTGCTGTGCGGTCACCTGCCGAGTCTCCACGGCCGCCGTACCCTGCGGCACCGGAATAAGAAACCTCGCCTGGCACTGAGGGCAAATCCCTCGTTTGCCGGCTAAATCGGCCTTCACATGCAGTGGATGGCCGTTCGGACAGGCGAATCGAATGCCCATAGCGTGGGAGACGGTAACAGAGCAGGTAGTCGGAGGGGACCAAGAATCAAACGAACTCAGAGGGTGCTTGGCGGCCGAGAGCCTGACAGCTAGAAGGTCATTCGTCGATTCCCTATGCAGTATATTGCCGGCACCGCTCTAAATGAAGAAATAAGCCCTATTTGTAAGCAGACGACCGAATGGCCGAGACCCGCCCTACAATCGGCGGGAAGAATGCGATGTTGACGGAGATGCGGGATTTGCCGGTCTTGGGCGACTTTTTCGCCCCCGCCGCCCCCGCCAATCCGTAGCAGAATCGATCTCGCCCACTTAGAATGGGAGACTAGTGGACGCTGCGGGTGACCGATCGCACCGCACCTCCTCACCCTGACTCGCCAGTTTCCTTTGGGGGTTCTTGGATGGCGTTTTCCCACTCGAACGAAGAACAGCAAGACGATGGCCCAATCGAGTTGGCCATCGTCGGCGACTTGACCGATCACGAAGGGGAATTGACCGACAAACTGCTTGGCATCGAACCGGGCGGTAGTTGTACGATCTATTTCGATTCGCCAGGTGGAAGCCCGTATTGTGCGATGAGCCTGATGACACTCATTCGCCTTCGCCGCCTCGACGTCACCGGCGTGGTGACTGGCGAGTGCTCCAGCGCCGCGTTATGGCCGTTCGCCGCCTGTCGCCGGCGGATCGTCACCCCGTTCAGCGTGCTGCTGTTCCACCCAATGCGGTGGCAGAGCGAGGAAAACGTCGGCCTGGCAGAAGCGGCTGAGTGGGCGCGACATTTTGCGACGCTTGAAAAGGACATGGACAATCTGCTTGCCGACCTATTGAACGTTCCGCACGAGACAATGGCCGCGTGGATTTCGCCCGGCCGCTACGTCTCGGGCCGCGAACTGGCCGAAGCCGGGCTGGCGGAATTGGTCGAGTTCGACCAACTCGACGCTTTTCTACCTGCGCCGCCCGCCCAGCTAGCCAACGGATCGAACGCTACGCTCAAGGCTCACCGCCCCGCCGAGGTGCGCGAGGCGAAGTGAGTTTCGCGGTGGAGGTCTCGGTGGCTCACTTCCATCTTGGTCGTTTGGGCTGTCGTCATGGAGTCAGTTCTGAAGTGCCAGGCGGTGAGAGATTTCCTGCAGCCGAACGAACTGTTGATAGAACAGCGGCATCGCAATCACACTCTCGATGTAGCCGAACACGTACATCAGTATCGACAGCACCTTGCCTTGAGTGGCGGCGCCGCTTTCGATCGTCGCCACCACGGCAAACAAGAGCACTGCGATCATCGCCAACCAGCTCAAGGAAAAATTGACGGTTTCTAGGTCCGAGAGGCGAATGTTCCAACGCATCACACGCTGGAAGTGCGCGGAGACAGCATGCGTTGTTCCATTGGAAAGTACGTCGACCCGCTTCTCGTTTTCGTCGTTTGCCCCTTTGTTCAGCGAGTAGGTCGTTTGCTGCGTCGAAGCGTAGATGACGGCGACGATACCAGTCGCCGCAAGGCAGCCGACTAGCACTTTGGCGTGCAGCAACCAAATCATTATGAGTGCCCCGGCAAGGCCAATCACGCAATCAACCATCACCGGGAACGAATTCTCGAGAAACTCGACCAACTCCGTAGCCATCCCCGTGCGTGCGGAAACGACCGATACATCCGCATTGCGATCGCGCTGCTGCTCGACAATCTGTTCCGCTGCCGACGAGTAGATTCGAGAATAAAGTCGCGTGTCGTAGAATCTACGAACGGTGCCGATAAGCACGGTGCAGAATCCCACGACACCAAGCAGGTACAAGCCGTAGTACATCTGCTGAAGCAAGCCATCGATTGCAGTGCCCATCACCAGTGGAAACATCAGCATCAGACCAGCTTCAGCGACGACCAGAAGCCAGGTTGCCAGTATTTGCCAGCGAAAACGAGTGACGAGGTGTCGCAAGGAGATTACGACTCTGTTGGCGGCGGCATCGTTCGTCTGCATGGCTTCAAGACCGGCTGCTATTTCTCATAAATCTCGATCGACCCAAGCATCATTTCTTGCCAGGTCTGTTCGCCCCAGGTAACACGCACCGTCGGATCGGGGTTGAACGGATTGTCCTTCGAGTTGTCAAAGGTTGCCGTACATTCAATGTAGGAACCCTTGGGAAGCTCGATGGGATTCGCAAGCCAATAGGTCGTCTGCCACTCGAAGTTGTAGTTAGGCACGTGGAGCAGTCGCGTCTTCTTGCCCGACCGTCTCACCAGCTCATAGGTGAATGCCTTACCTCGGTAGTGCATGTGAGGATTCATCGCGAGCAGGACGGTGTCTCGCCGAAATCGATCCGTCGCGGCCGTGACCTGATGGCTTGCATCCCCCGGTGGAATCGAAAACAGAAAGTTGATGGCCGCGGTACTATGCACTTCGTGCTTTGGTGGTCCGTCGGCAAACTTGAGCCCCACCTGGCTGCAATCGGTGGCTTGCTTCCCAGTTGGCGTGTAGTGCATTTCAAACAGTAGTCGAGCCCCCTTGGGAATGCGGAGCGCGTGACCCTCACGATGCACAAACGCGTTGTCGCCAGGCACAAAGGAGACTAAGTGTGGAAGGTCGGCAAGCGGCGAGAACAGATCGTTGAGTAAGCCAGCGGGACGCTCGTCGTTCACGAGCTTGATGTCGACACCTTTGGGGACAACATAAACACTCGCATGATGCACAACTTCTGTCGCGCCTGGTTGTACTTCTGCTGCGTGGACCCACATCTGGCGATCGAACGATTGGTCCGCCCAGATGTACTTGTAGGGAACGCCAAGCTCTGGCGTCTCCGCTGGCACAACCACGCTCTTCTCCATTTTGGCCACGAGATCCGGTGTTCCGATGCTCCACGCGTCTGAGTACTCGCGAGGGTTTGGCAGCTTGGTCCTATCGCCCTCGACTGCACCATCGTCTATCCAATCAAGAAGCGTTTCGTGTTCCGCATCGGTTAAGCTCCGGTCGTTCGCGAAGTGTCCATGCGGGGCATCCGCGTGCCAGGGCGGCATGAGGCCCGTCGTGACGACTTCGCGAATGGATGTTGACCATGACTTCGCGTCGTCGTAGGTCATCAACTCGAATGGGCCGATGGCGCCGGGTCGATGACACGACTGACAGCGACGCTGGAGAATAGCAGCGACGTGTTCCGAGTAAGTGACGGGGTCGCGACGCTGCTGGTCGGTGGTTGCCGGCGCAAGACGCAACGGGCAGGCTTCCACATCGGTAATTGGTATTCCGACGCTTCGCCCTGCGAGCACCGAGGTAAGCGCGTCGGAGACGAAGTGCTTTGTAGCTTTGGGGCGAGTGACCCCCCGTTCGTAGCGGTCGTCGATCGCGCCGCGGTACCGCACTTTCAAGTTTCGGTCGAGGACAATCGCTTCCGCAGTGCGCGTTACTGCGAGATTCCTGGCAACTTGGCCTGTCGCGTCGCGCAGCACGGGAAACGTCAAATCGTAGTCGATAGCGTGCTTCCGCATTTCGTCGGCTGAGTCGTGTTGGTTGCTGTTGATAACGACAGTAACCACCTTGTCGTCCGTCAATTCGCTCTGCATTTTTCGCAACGACGGCATGTATCGGTTGGTGACAGGACACTGTGTCGAGTTGAAGTACAGCACCACTACCGATGCATCCTGTTCCGAAAGCCTCCACTCCTCCCCGGTCACGACATTCGGCAGCGTGAAGTCTTCAACCTTGCGTCCCAGCAATCGCTCGCGCGATTCCTCAGCTCCTAACGACGTCGCGGTGAGCGTAGCAACAGCGAATGCGAGTATCACCACCAAAGTCCTAGCTACAGTTTCAAGATCCTCTCGCTCGAGGAGAGAGGGGGCAATTCTGAAACTGCTTCTAGAGAAACTTGTCATTTCTTATTCCTCCGAGTTTTCGCGGCGGGGCGATTCTCAATTCCCATGAACAACGTTCTGGCGGCGAGCTTTCCTGCGTCGTTGACCGCGATATCGCCCGCCCGCGCCGTGGTCAACGCGGCGAACACCACCGCCTCGATCGCAGCGACTACCCAAGCGTTCGGAATGTCTGGTCGAATGGAACCTTCGGACTTCGCAGCGTCGATGAGTTCGAATAGCTCCTCGTGCTGACGAGCAATTTCCTTCGCGACACCCGGGTCGTCCCACACTTCGGTCTGCGTCCATAGAAAGTGGCAGCGATCGCCTACAGGGACCAACGCCTCCACGCTTGCTCGTAGTGCTTCTAGCGCCGATTTGGCTTTTTCGATGGCATTTCGGCAAGCTTCATCCATCTCGGCGAGCGAACGAATGGCGATTTCCTTCAGCAAATCGTCGCGCGTGCCGATCAGTCGATGAAGCGTTACTCGCTTCACACCCGCCGCTTGGGCGATGTCCGAAAGTGTCGCGGTCGGCGTCACGGCCAAAACGCGAATGGCCGCTTCAACGAGCGAATCCTTGGTGGCTTCCGACTGGGCTTTCATGATACATAATTGTATCATTTGATTCTCGTGTGTCAATATGTGGGATCAGCGTCTTTTTGGAGTCAGGGCGCAGACGGAGATAAACGCGCCAAGTATTGCTCATCCCTGTTTTGGCGATTGGGGCTGCGCATCGCGAAATCGCCATCACCCACATCCCCATCTCGACATTGCCTTACCAACGTAAGCAACTGAATGGCCCTGGGGTGGCCACGGATTTTTGTAGAAAGTAGGCCACTCACTATGCTACGCTACCCATGCAAACCGGTCGGTTGGTTGAGTGGCGGCCGCGTGGGCGGATTGTCTGGTACCGCATGTGTTTGTGGGATGTGTTGGCCAACGAGGGTAGGGCTTTGTTCCCCTACCGAAACCTCGAGTGCATCCTTCCACCTGCCCGACAATTCTTGCTGCGCGCGGAGTTGAGCTACTCGCCACCCCGGCGGACGTCCGCCTTTTTTTTTTGATGTTAGAGGTAGGGAGTTGGGGCCCTAGCCCTCTCCCAAAGCAACATTATGCAGTTGCTAGCAGTCGTGGAGTTACAAAAAGGAGTTCGCGTTCATACTTGTTTCTTTTGGGACCAACCATCGGAGACAAGCCATGGA